>JACOUH010000278.1 GCA_016177925.1 Planctomycetota bacterium
TGGGAAGTGGACACGGGTAAGGAACGTCCGCCGCTGAAGGGACACCGCAAGGGGGTCTATGCCATTGCCTTTGCCCCCGACGGCAAGACGCTGGCTTCGGCAGGCTGGGATGAGACGGTTCGCCTCTGGGAGGTGACTACGGTCCGCCTCTGGGACGTGGCTTCGGGCAAGGAGTTGCGACGGTGCAAGGGTCGGCCGGACTACTTCATGAGGGTCGCGTTCACGCCCGACGGCAAGACCCTGGCGGCCACGGGTGGTCGAGGCTGGATTCAGTTGTTCGACACGAGGACGGGCGAGCCGCGCCGGGTGTCTGCCGAACCGCCGGACGGGCTCCGCCGGGTCCGTTTTCTCCCCGACAGCAAGAGGCTGATTTCTGCCGGCGGCGAGACCATTGCCTCGGGCGACGGTGTCTCGGTGCGCCTCTGGGAAGCCGCCACCGGCAAGGAGCTTCGGCCGCTCGTCATCGGCACGGCCAGGGTCTCTGGCCTCGCACTGTCTCCCGACGGAAAGGTGGCGGCTGTCGGCGCCTGGGAAGGAGAGGGCGACAACGCCCAAAGCAAGGTTTCGCTGTACCGGGTCGCGACGGGGAAGGAACTACTGCGGATAACCGTTCCGTTCTCCCCGCTGGCCTTCACGCCCGACGGCAAGACCTTGATTGCCGCCCCCTGGAAGGAGGGCATCCGCCTGTATCAGGCGTCGACCGGGAAGGAAATTCGACGGTTAAAGAGCGGCAGGACCCGCTTCGATTACCTGGCGGTATCCCCGGATGGAACGATGCTGGCCGCCGGAGGGGAGGAGCGGTGGGGTGGGGAGGGGCCGTCCTGGGATCCCACCGTTTGGCTGTGGGACCTGGCCAGCGGCAAGGAGCTGCGCCGGCTCCGGTTCCCCCACCGGCTTCCCAAAACCTCGCTCCATGCCCTCGCTTTTTCTCCTGACAGCAGGCTGCTGGCCACCGTCAGCGAAGGGTGGTCCGGAAGGACCTGGTTGTGCATGGTCCAACTCTGGGATGCCACGACGGGAAAGGAGCTGCGCCGGTTGGAAGAAGAGAACGATAGGTTGTACACCGTGGTGTTCTCTCCCGACGGTCGGACACTGGCCACGGGCGGCAAGAGTCTCCGCCTGTGGGAAGTAGTCACTGGCAAGGAACGCCGGCAACTCCGGGGGCACGATGGCCCCATCACCTTGGTGGACTTCTCTCCAGACGGCCGGCTGCTGGTCTCGTCGAGCCAGGACCGGACGGCCCTGGTGTGGGACCTGACCGCAGGGACGCGGGGCGTCCCGGCCGCACAACTATCAGACGCCCAACTGCAACGGTACTGGGACGCTCTGGCGGGAGACGATGCGGCCAAGGCGTATCAGGCCGTCCGCGTTCTGGCGGCGACCCCTGGGCAGGCGGTGGCACTGCTGCGCGAGCGCCTGCGGCCGGTGCCTTCGGCCGATTCCGTGCGGCTGGCCCGGCTGATCCGCAACCTCGACAGCGGCCGGTTCAGCGTGCGCGAGCAGGCAGCGAAAGAACTGGAGCAATTGGGCGACGTGGCCCTTGTGGCGCTGCGCAAGGCCGCGCAGGGCAGTCCGGCCCTGGAAACACGACGGCGCCTGGAGCGGCTGATCGAACGGGCCACGGGCTGGACACCAGAACGCCTGCAAGCGTGGCGGGCGCTCGAAGTGCTCGAAGCGATCGACACCCCGGAGGCCCGGACGGTCTTGCAGGCCCTGGCCCGCGGGGCGGCCGAAGCGCGGCTAACACGAGAGGCCAGGGCCTCGCTGGACCGCCTGGTGAGGCAAGCCGCCCCGAACGAACAAAAGCGGAAGGATTAACCCGATCGACGGGTCTTCCTTGTTCCAGACGCCGCCAAGCCGTCGTAGGGACCTGCGGGAGTGTCCGCTCGATCTGGCCGGTTGGAAACCGGCCCCACGCTGAATGCAGGTTCGCACCTGCCCCATGTCGAAGGTGGTTGCGTCAGGCGCGGGCGTCGGCCACGGCGCTGCGCACCTCCGTCACCAGGTCCTCGGGGAGGAACGGCTTGGTCAGATAATTGTCGGCGCCAAGCTCCCGGCCGCGCTGGCGCGACTCCTCGTCGTCGAGGGCCGTGACGATGATCACCGGCAGGGCCCGCATCGGACGGCTGCGGCGAAGTTGCTCGTAGACCTCGAAGCCCGAAATGTCCGGCAGCATCAGGTCGAGCAGAACCGCCGCCGGCCGCACCTGCGCGGCCAGCTCCAGCGCCTCCCGGCCCGCGACCGCCCCGTGACAGGCGAAGCCCTCCTGCCGCAGGAGCTGGCAGACCAGGCGGTTCGTGTCCTCTTCATCCTCGACCACCAAGATGGTTGGCTCCGCGCCACGTCCCGTGTTCTCCGCGGCAAACCGGCCCACCCCCGGGCCGACCGCTCGATACCAGTCCCGGAAGCGGACCGCCACGGCGCCGTCGAGCGTGCCGGCCGCCATGACGATCTTACCCGCCGTCGCCAGCGAGCGGTCCATCATGACCCACTGATCGGCCCGCAACCGCAGCGGGGGCACCGCGTCCGGCGCCGCGCCCTTGAACCACGCGGTGACCTCGTCTGCCCGTGCCAGGTGAACGTCGCGACTGCCAAGCACTGCCCGCACGCGGCTCACGTCGAGCCGGGCCGACGCTGGCAGGACGACCGTCAGCGGCCGGCCGCCCACAGATAGCAGCCAGCTTCGCGCCGCCGGCGGCCCGGACGTCCGGCGGTCCGGCTCAGCGGCAGACAGGGTCGGCGGCAGCGGACACTCCTCGAAGGGTATTTCCAGATGAGTGAGGATGCGGCGGAACCAGTTAGGAACGGTCATGCAAGTCTCTCCGCGGGAAAAGCGGCGAACGGTCGACCAGAGAGGTATAGTCCACCGTACCCGCCGACGTGCGGGCTTGTCAACGCCCTCCTGCCGCTTCCGGCGAAGAAGGCGAGCCCGGCGCGTCCTGGAGGGCCACGGCACGGCGCAGCAGGGCGTTGAGCGTCAGCAGGCCGTCGGCCTCCCAGGCCCGTTCGATTTCTTCCTTGAGGCGGCGGTTGGCGGTTTGCAGAAGAGCCAGGCCCTCCGTGTCGGGATTGCCGGGCGGCAAGCGCAACACGTCGTGCGTGTCGACCGCAAACACCCAGCGCCCGTCCGCCGCGCAGACCGCCTGCAACTTCAGATGCGGGTAGGTCGAACTGCCCAGCCGAAATGCGTAGCCGCGGATGCCCCCGCCGACGGCCGGCAGCGCCTGACAGACCGGCGGCGCCAGCAACGGCCCCAGCGGCTGGTCGGGGGCGATGGCGAGGTAGGGTCGCTTGATGGCGGGAATGGCATCCGTACCGCCCGGGTAGCTCAGGGCCAGGAAGATCCGGCAGGCCCGGCTCAGTAGAGGGACCGGCAGGTCGGTCATGAGGAGCCCTCGGCGGCGATCACACTAAAATGGAGTATATCGCGCCGCGGCCTTGCTGTCGCAGTCCCTTTCGCCCGTCGGTGGTGAGGGGTGGGGTGGTGCGGTGGTGAGAGAAGGGGCGGCGTCTTCTCACCACCTCACTACCCCACCACCGGCTCTTTTGCCCTCCGCGAGGTACCCATGTCCCGCGTACTCCTGATCGAGGACAGCCCGACCCAGGCCTGCTGGCTGGCGGGCGTGCTGGAAGGTGCCGGCTTTGAGGTGGTGACGGCACCCGACGCGGCCACGGGATTCGAGTCCCTGTCGACCGAGCCTTTCGACCTGGTCCTGAGCGACCTGCAGCTGCCCGGCGAGAGCGGCTTCGACCTGTGCCGGCGGATCAAGTCGGACGCGCATCTCGCCCGGACTCCTGTGCTGATCCTGACCGCCGAGGCCGATCCCGCCAACGTGCTGCGTGGCTTGCAGGCGGGGGCCGACGGCTTCATGACCAAGGACCGGCCCGCGGAGGCAATCGTCGCCGGCGTCCGCCGGGTGCTCGAGCGCGTGACCCGGGACACTCCCGCCGCGGAAGACCGGACGCCGACGCGGGTCCCTTTCCTCGGCGAGGAGTTCGAGTTGACGGTGGGCCGGCAGCAACTGCTCGGCGTTCTGCTGTCCGCCTTCGAGGACGTGGTCCACCTGGGCCGGCGCTACCAGGCCAGCGCCGCCGCCCTGGCCGCGTCCAACACCGAACTGGAGCGGCGCAACGGACAGCTGCAGCAACTGTCCGACGAACTGGCGTCGCTGGCCCTCTCGGAGTTGCAGGCAAAGAACCAGGCCCTGGAGCGGGCCCGTGCCGAGATGCGCCAAACCGGCGAACTGAAGGACGCCTTCCTCCGCGTCGCCAGTCACGAGCTGCGGACGCCGCTGACGATCCTGCTGGGACTGTGCGATTTGGCGGTGCGGGCGGCGCCGGCGGCGGGGGAGGAGTCGTCTTGGCTGCCCGGCATCCGCAAGGCGACGCTGCGCCTGGCCGGACTGGTGGAGCAGATGACGCGGATGCTGCGAGGGGGCCGCGCCGACCGTCCCCTGGAGCGGCGCGACGTCGAACTGGCCTCGCTCGCGGCCGAGGCAGCGGAGGAGGTGCGGCCGTTCGTGCGGCAGCGCGGCCAGGAACTGGTACTGGACCTGGCCAACGACCTCGGCAGCGCACGCGTCGAGCCGGGCATGATCCGCGACGTCTTGCAACACCTGTTGCCCAACGCGATCAAGTTCACGCCCGACGGCGGCCGCATCCGCCTCGGTGTCCGGCGGGCTGCGGATGGTGGCTCCGTCTTCGAGGTCCAGGACAGCGGGGTCGGCATCGATGCGGCCCGTTTGCCGCACGTCTTCGAGCCGTTCTTCACGTCGTTCGATGTATCGCGGCATCGCTCGGGGCAGTTCGAGTTCGGCCGGCAGGGAATGGGGCTCGGCCTGGCCCTGGTGAAGGCGTTCGCGGAGCTGCACGGAGGAAAAGTCGCGGTCGCCAGCGCGCCCGGCCGCGGCTCGACCTTCACCGTCACGCTGCCCGGCGACTGAAACGCGCCCGGCTGCTGGGCCAGACTTGACGCCCCTCACGCGGCTTTCTTCCTCTTCTTTGGCGCCGGCTGGTGCTTCCAGCGGCGGTGCAGCCAAAAATACTGCTCCGGCGCCAGTCGAATAACGCGCTCCAGGGCGGTCGTGTAGCGCTGCGTGATTGCCTTCACCGCATCGGGCCGCCCCTTGTACTCCTCCGGATCGATGTAGTCCGACAGGATGATGCGATAGCGTGCCGGCTCCTCGAACTGGAAGCCGTTGAACTCGGCCTCGCCCAGGCGCGGCACGCCGATGACCACGAGCGGTGTGTTGTACTCCAGCGCCAGCAGGGCGACGGCCTTGTGCGTCGACGCGGGCCGGCCGAAGAAGTCGACGAACAGGCCGCGCTGCCCCGCGTCCTGGTCGGCGAGGGTGGCGATCGCGCCCGAGCCAGCCAGCAACTCCTGGATCTGGTCGAAGTCGCCCTTCTTGGCGAGGACCTTCTGTCCGGTCCGTTCGCGGAAGCTGAGCAGGAAGTGATCCAGGTACGGATTGTCGAGCGTCCGCGCGATGGCGTAGGTCTTGAAGCCGAATACCCCCAGGGCGTAGCCGGCGATCTCCCAGTTGCCAAGGTGCCCCGTCACGATCAGCAGCGAGCGGTCCGACAGCAGCCCGGCCACCACCTTGTCACCGCCGTACAGCCGGCCGTATTGCTTCCAGTTATGGATGTGAAACTTCCTCGGGAGTTGGATCAACTCGACCAGCATCGTGCAGAAATGGACGTAGACCGCCCGCACCATCGCGTCGCGCTGCCGCTCATCGAGCTGCTCGCCGAAGGCGTGGCGGAGGTTCTCGCCGGCGACGAGGCGATGGCGGTGGTCGACCTTGTAGAGGAGCCAGGCAAGGCCGCGGGCGAATTGGCGAGCGCTCTCCCAGGAGAGGACCTGAATGATGCAGACAAAGACGCGGACCAGCAGATAGACCGCGTAATCGGCGAGGCGCGAGCGAGCCTTGGACATTCCTTCGTCCTTTCTGGAGTGGGACGGATTTCCAATCCGTCGGGGGCGGGGACGGATTGGAAATCCGTCCTACAGTTCAATGGTCCGTCCCGTCTTCGCGGACTCGTAGATCGCCTGGATCAGGGCAACGGCCTTGCGGCCCTCGCGGCCGTCGACAACGGGCGGCCGCTTCTGCTCGATGGCCCGCACGAAGTCGGCGAGCTGGCGGGCATGGCCGACGTGCGAGATCGCCGCCGGGTTGCTCGACCCGCCAGACGCGCCAACCTTCTGAGCGAAGCGCTGGCGCACCGCGTCGTCTTCCGGCGTCGGCGGGGTGAACTCCCAGCGCAGGATGTCGTCCTGCTCGACGACGACCGTGCCCCGGTCGCCGTGAAGGGCGACCGTCTTGGGCAGGCCGGGGTAGACGGACGTCGTCGCCTGGATGACGCCAAGCGCTCCGTTGGCGAAGCGCAGACAAGCAACCGCGGTGTCCTCGACCTCGATGCGCTGGTGGGCGAGCGTCGCTTTGAAACCGCTGACGTGCGAGACTGGCCCCATCATCCACAAAAGTAGATCGACATTGTGGATCGCCTGGTTCATGAGCGCCCCGCCGCCGTCGAGCGCTTGCGTCCCCTTCCAGCCACCCTCGTCGTAGTACGACTGCGGCCGCCACCACTTGCACGTCGTCTCGCCGAGGGTCAGCCGTCCGAATCGGCCCGCCTCGACGGCGGCCTTGAGGGCCTGGTTGGCGTCGCCGAAGCGCGACGGGAAGATGGTACAAAGCTGCACCCCGTTGTCGTCGCAAGCCTTGATGATCTGGTCGCAGCGTTCCGCCGTGATTTCCAGCGGCTTCTCGACGACGACGTGCTTGCCGGCCTGCGCCGCCGCAACCGCCGGCTCAAGGTGGGCTCCCGACGGCGTCGTGACGATGACGAGGTCGATGTCCTTGCGCTCGAGGACGGGAGCGAGGTCGGTATGGATGGAGGCGGAGACACCGGCCGTCTTCATGAGGTTCTCGGCATTGGCACGGTTGCGGCTGACCAGGGCGAGGAGTCGGACGTCGGGCACTTCCTGAAGCGCCTTCGCATGGAAGCGCGCAATCATGCCACAGCCAACGATGGCAACGCCGAGGGGGCGGGTTTCTGACATGGCCGACATCCTCGCAGGTTTCGGCGAGCGGGGGGTGTCAGCCCCCTGTTAGGGCAACCTAACGACGAAGTTCAGCAGTGGGGCCGGCATCACGGCTTTCCGCGGCGTGAAGCCTTTGCAGCCGGCCCCGCTGCTGAACTGTGTCGTTAGCCGCTCTCCTGCTCCGTGGCCGTAGACAGCCAATACTCCTTCGCGGAGAGCAACTCCGTCCGAAGTTCCGAGTCTTCCAGCGCGGCCATTTGCGGTACGAAGTCCAAGTCGTGCCGCGAGTGCCACCCCTCGATGCTGACGCGCTCAGCGTTCGCGGGAATCACCCACCCGTCGAGGTATACGTACTTCTCGCCCGGCTGGATGCCCTTGAGCAGGATCTTCATGAACCCGACCCACTCCTCGACCTGCCCAGGCTCGGGCTCGCGCTGGAACAGGCCGCGGATGGCGCGGTCGGCCGTCTCCTCCCACGATTCCTTGACCTCGACCGTCTCGGCGAACGTGAACGCCTTGCGGCAGCGGCTACAGATGAACAGCCAGCCGCAGCCGCACCACGGGCAGTCCATTTGGCTGGGGGCCGTAATCAGAGCGTCGGCCTTCGCACATCGGCAGTGGCTGACGAGGTCGTCGTTGGCCTTGCGCAGATACAGGTGCTTCGCCACGACGGACCTCCGCTTCGGCTAACGACCTAGCTCAGCAGCGGCCGCCCCCGGAGGACGGGAATAGCACGCAAAGCCGGGATGGGGCGGCCGTCTGCTGAAGCGACTTGTTAGCCCCTAAACTCGGCCACGAGACCTACTTGCCTAACATCTTCTTCAAATGAACGTCCAACTCCGCGTCCGTGAGTAACTTATCGAAGCCGTTCAGGGCAGGCTGGTTGATCTTTACTGATTTTGCGACGGAGTTCACGAACTCCTTGAAATCCGGATTCAAGGCCGCGATGCGATCCACTGTTTTCCAGTCGATCTCAGACTTCTCGCGTGCAGCGAGTAGGACCGTGCTATCGACGGGCTCGGACGTGTTCAGCTGAATCACGCCGATTCCGAAACTCTGCGATAGCCTTGTAAGCTCCGCCCGGAAGTCCGGGTCATCGTCGATATCGACTGCGGCCAAATAGCCCTCATGCGCCCAGGAAGAGTTAGACACGGCTTGAAAGAAGAACTCGCGCAGCGTAGGGAAGTCCAGCGAAATCTTCACTTCAAACGAGTAAAGGCGAGCGGCGAGAGCGCCACTGTTCTGTGCAAGCTGCACCACTTCGTGGGTCCAGTCTTGCGTTGTTAGGGAGAACCCGACCACATCCGGATGAATCCACTGGTTCTGCTTCTCTCCCCTCCTCAGCGATTTCTCGTGAAAAATGGTTCGGCAGTGGGCGCCGAAAGTGGCATCAGCAAACCACACTAAGAGCGGGTGGAGTTCACGTTCGCCGAAGGTCTTCTGCACGACCACGGGGGAAGGCTGGGCCGCCAGCTGCTGCTGTAGGTTCGGGATGGAGCTGGCAAGCGATTTGAGCAGGAACTTCGCTGGACGGGAGCCGAGCTTGACAAATTCGGAGGTTGGCTTCTGTACGTCGGTGTAAAGCCGCGCACCAAGCGATGCCTCCGGCGTCTTCCCCGTACTCTGGAGTAGAGACGCCAGGCCGGTTTGCTCGGCGTACTGCCAGATTTCACCAGCGGTCATGGGCTTGCCGGCCTTCTCGAGGACCCGTTTGGCAAGGTCCAAGAACGAAATTTTCTCGGCGACATCGACCGCCATGATGACCTCCTTCGCGGACCAGTGTTCTTGTGGGCTAACTAACGGCTGAAGCTGACCGGGGCCGCCATCCTGGTTTTTCGAGCTTCAACGTCCTTGCAGGCGGCCCCGGCAGCTTAGCCGAAGCGTTCGGTCTTGGTGTCCTCGGGTCGGTGCCCGAGGCGCTCTTGCGGGGTAGCGTTTCAGGCCCGCCATCCCGGCAGTTGCGGGAGAAGTTTCTGTAGTTCCCCGTTGATGACCAGAAGCCTTTCAACCTCTTCTTCGGTCAACCGCCGTCGGGGGAACTCTTCTAGTTGTTGCCCCAACTCTTCCCATCGCTGCCGAATTCGGAGCAATTCCCTAAGCCTTTCGTCCACGTTGAACCCCTTTCCAGGTAGTGTCGTAGTATCGAGTTGCAGTTTCAGTCTAGGCGCTTGGGAGGCGGCGGAACGTGCGCCTTGAAGGCTGCTTCCAGTTTCCCCATATCATCCCACACCAGTCTCGCTTCCCGGCTCAGAGTTTCGATTTCTCCCTCCTGAGGCTCACGTACTCGAAATATCAAGGCCCTGCGATGGGACTGCTCCTCACACAACGCTCTCCACCCGTCAACCGGCTCTTTCTCGGTGGCGAGTTCGTCAAGAGGGATGCCAAGCGCCGTCGAGAGCTTCTTCGCCTCAAACAAGAGGGGTTCTTGGCGGCCGGCTTCAAAATCACGAAGCGTTTTTTCAGAAAGGTCAGAGCGTATCGCAAACAGCAGTAGCGAGCTAAACTTGGCCTCGCGAAGCTCCTTCACCCATGCACCCCAAGCCTCATGCTTCCGCCAGTTCTCCTCCTCATACAAGTCTCGGCAGGAGGACTTCTGAACCGAGGCAGCAAGCCAATCTTTGGTAACCGGATGGTACTTCGCGATCCAGCCCCAGTGGCGTTTCCCCTCGAGCGCGTCGTGGCACACCTCGCAAAGCGTGAAGCATTCGTCTGGTTTGGTGGAGTATTCGCTCCCTCGCACCTTGCGGTGAACGTCACAGATTTGCCCGTACCGCTTCTCATGGGTCTGCTCGTCGATCTGGCAAACAACGCAGCGGTTTCCGTCCCTTCCACGAATGCGCCGCTTCGTGCGCAGTTCCTGATCCCGTGGCATTCCCAAACCCCAAACGCGCCGCTTCATGCTAGTTCCTCAACCCGTCTCATTGGGAAACCCCTCCTGCGGTGGTTGTCGCCTCCGGTGGCCGAACAGTGGAATAGGTCGCGCGCTGCGCAATCCTATTGGAAAACGGAGCTCGCCGCGATTACGCTAGCGGGCGCTGCCCGCTAGCGTAATCGAGCGGTCAAGCCTCCGCAATAGCGCTGCGCAATAACCGCGCGCACCGGAAAGCCCGACCCCTCCGCTCCGACGTGAACAGAAACGCCGAACAGGGGGCTGACGTCGCGCCGCTCGCCGGGAACTCACGGCGTGTAGTTCTCGCTTCGGAGCAGGGCGACGGCGCGCCACAGGTACTGCAAGCCGCTCAGCAGCGTAGTCGCCAGCATTGCGTAGATGCAGACATCGCGCGTCCGTTCGATCCAGTCGCGCGGGGAAATCTCGTGGGCCTTGGCATCCAGCGCTACAAAGATGGCAATCAGGGCGGCGCATTGCAACACCATCTTGATCTTGCCGAGCCAGTCGGCGCCGAACTTCGCCCCGTGCATCTCCATGAAGCCGCGCAACCCCGTGATGACCAGCTCGCGCGCCACCACGACCGTCACCATCCAGGGCCACAGCCATTTGTCGTTGCCATAGGGTAGCAAGAAGATGTACGCCCCGCAGACGAGCACCTTGTCGACCAGCGGGTCGAGATTGCGGCCGAGCGTGCTCACCAGTCCCTGCTTGCGGGCCAGGTAGCCGTCGAGCCAGTCGGTGAACGACGCCAGCACGAACACGCCCAGACACGCCCGCCACTCCTGCACTTCGATCAGCACGAACAGAACGATGGCCAGGAAAAAGCGGCTGGCGGTTAGCTGGTTGGGCAGGTTGAACACCGGGGGCCGGGTCGGGGTCGTGGTCGCCATGCTCACCTTCCTGGACCGAGGGCCCGTCCGACGAGATCGTAGCCGTCGGCGGCCGTCACCTTGACGCGCGCCAGGTCGCCGGCGCGCAGGTTCTTCGCCTTGACGCGGACCGTGCAGTCGATGTCCGGCGCGTCGGCGTGGCCGCGTGCCAGGACGTGGTTGGGCACTTCCGGATCGGCCGCGTCGACGATCACCTCGATCTCCTTACCAACCTGCCAGCGTGCCCACTCGAACGCGACCTCCTGCTGCACGGCCATTAGCGCGTCGCGGCGCTCGGCCTTGACCTCCTCCGGCAGGTGGCCGTCGAGGCGCGTTGCCGGGGTATCGGGCTCGAAGGAGTACAGGAAGACGCCGGCGCGCTCGAACTTCGCCTGGCGCACGAAGTCGACCAGCTCCTCGAACTCCGCCTCCGTCTCGCCGGGGAAGCCAACGATGAACGTCGTCCGCAGCGTCAGGTTCGGGATCGCCGAGCGGAGCCGGGCGAGCAGCTCTTCCGTCGCGGAACGGTTGACGCGTCGCTGCATGCGCTTCAAAACGCGATCGTTGATGTGCTGGAGCGGCAGGTCGAGGTACGGGATGACCTTGCGGACGCTGGCCAGCGTGTCGATCAGTTCGTCGGTGAAGTGGATCGGGTAGGCGTAGAGGATGCGGACCCAGTCGAGGCCGTCGACGCCGTCCAGCTCGCGCAGCAGTTCCGCCAGACGGACGCGACCGTACAGGTCGAGGCCGTAGTAGGTGGTATCCTGGGCGACGACGATCAGCTCGCGGACGCCATCGGCGGCCAGTTCACGGGCCTCAAGGACGACTTCCTCGATCGGCTTGGTGACGTGCCTGCCACGCATGCCGGGGATCGCGCAGAAGGTGCAGAGCCGGTCACATCCTTCGGAGATCTTCAGATAGGCGTAGTGCCGCGGCGTGATGCGCAGGCGGGCGGTGTCCTCGAGGGCGCGGACCGGCGCAGGGCGGAACAGCGTCCTCTGTTCGAGGTTGTTGGCGAGGGCGCGGGCAACGACGGTGCTGATCTCTTCGCGGCCGAAGACGCCGACGAGGCCGTCGACGCCTTGGACTTCCTCCAGCAGCGCTTCGCCCTTGCGCTCGGCGAGACAGCCGGCAACGACGACGGCGCCGACACGGCCCTGCTCCTTCAGGGCGAGCATCTCGCGGATGACGGCGAGCGACTCCTGCCGGGCCGGCTCGATGAAGCCGCAGGTGTTGATGACGACGACGTCGGCGCCGTCGGCATCGGGCGTCAGCGTGTAGCCGTCCTGGGCCAGCTTGCCGAGCATGCGCTCGGAGTCGACAAGGTTCTTGGGACAGCCAAGGCTAACAAACGCGTAGGTCCGGGGGAGGGAGTTGCTCATGCGTGGCGGAGGCCTTCTCGACGGGAATCTCCTGGGGATGACACGCCCACATCCACACGGTCCCGCGAGCCATCCGCCCTCGAATGCACACTTCGTTTCTATTGTACGGTTATAACGGAGTGCGCGCGAAGCCGTCAAGCTGGACGACCGGGCCCTCGGCACGTCCGCCAGCCGCTTGCCCTACGATTTGAACCGGGGCATTGCTAAACTGACGGCGGAGATTACCAAGAGGATTCTCCACGCCAACCGCTTTCCGACCGAGAGACCGCGAATGTTCTCGCTTCCGACCGTCCTTCCTCCGTCGCCCACGCGCCGGCTTCCCTCCTGGCTGAAACGCCGCCTGCCGCGCGGCAACGGCAACTTCTACACCGAACAACTCCTGCGCGAGCTGCGCCTGGAGACGGTCTGCGAGAACGCCCGCTGTCCCAACCGCCCGGAGTGCTACGCCCGCCGTACCGCGACGTTCATGATCCTTGGCAACGTCTGCACGCGGCCGTGTGGCTTCTGCTCGGTGCCGCGCGGCACGCCGGAGGCCCTTGAGGACGACGAGCCGCAGCGTGTTGCCGAGGCGTCGGCACGGCTCGGCCTGCGCCACGTCGTCATCACCTCGGTGACGCGCGACGACCTGCCCGACGGCGGGGCCGACCACTTTGCCCGTTGCGTCGTGGCGGTGCGGCAGCGCACCGGGGCCGTCGTCGAGGTACTGACGCCCGACTTCCTCGGCGACCGCTCGGCCATCGACCGCGTCCTGGAGGCAGCGCCCGAAGTCTACAACCACAACATGGAGACCGTGCCGCGCCTGTACAAGAAGGTGCGCGGCCGGGCCTCCTACCAGCGCAGCCTCGATCTGCTCGCCTACGTCAAGGAGCGCTCGCCCGGGGCGGTCACCAAGAGTGGGCTGATGCTGGGCCTGGGCGAAACGACCGACGAGTTGTTCGATGTCTTCGCCGACCTGCGCGAGGGGGGGTGCGACACGCTGACGCTGGGGCAGTACCTGGCGCCGACGCTGAAGCACATCCCGGTGGCGCGTTACGTCCCGGTCGAGGAGTTCGACGCCCTGGCAGCGCAGGCGCGGCGGCTGGGATTCAAGCACGTGGTCGCCGGGCCGTTCGTGCGGTCGAGCTACCACGCCGACAAGATGGTGCCGGGCCATGCGCACGCAAATCACCCTGCCTGAACTGGGGCTACCGGAGGGCCGGACGGTGACGCTGAGCGTCTGGTACGCCAGACAGGGTGACTTCGTCTTCGAGGGCGACCGCCTCGTCGAGGTGCTGACCGACGGCGCCACCTTTGACGTCCCGTCCCCCGCCAACGGTGTGCTGGTCGAATGGCGAGCCTATCCGCGCGATGTCCTGCAGCCGGGGCAGGTGCTCGGCGTGGTCGAGGCGGAGGAAGAGGGCACCCGATGAAAGGAGGTCATCCGTGGCTGTCGATCACGATCAGCGTTTCAAGATCCTGCTGCGGGAGTTCTTCCGCGAGTTCTTCGAGTTGTTCTTCCCGAAGTACGCGGCGCTGTTCGATTTCTCGCCGATCGAGTGGATCGACAAGGAAGTCTTCACCGATCCGCCTACCGGGAAGCGGCGCTACGTCGACCTGCTCGCGAAGATTCCGCTGCGGCAGGCGTTGCCGACTCAGCGTCCCGGCGAGGCCAACGCTCTGTTGGCGTTGATCCACGTCGAGATCGAGCACGAGGACACCGTCGAGCCTCTGCGGTCGCGGATGTATCAGTATTACGAGCCGCTGCGCCGGCAGTATGGCATCCCGGTGCTCCCGGTGGCGCTCTACCTGAACGTCGGCCTCGATGGCATCGGCGTCGACGTGTACGAGGAGTACTTCGGTGACTTGCGGGTACTTCATTTTCAGTACCTCTACGTCGGGCTCCCGGCGCTCGATGCCCGAGAGTACGTCGGCCTGGCCAACTGGCTCGGCGTCGCCCTGTCGGCGCTGATGCGCTGTCCCGAGGATGAAAGGGTACAATTGACGACGGAGGCGGTGCGTCGGCTGATGCGCGCTCCGGAAACCGATCACCGGCGCTTCCTTCTGTGCGATTGCGTGAGTGCCTACGCGGTGTTGGTAGATTCACAGAAGGAAGAGGTAAGGCGATCCGTGGTCAGTACTGAGGAGGGCAAGGAGATGACGAAAATGGGCATTTTTGATCCCTGGGAGCAGAAGGGCGAGGAGAGGGGGCGGACGGAAGAGGCGCGGCGCTTGCTGCGGCTCCTTCTGCAGGAGAAGTTCGGCCCCCTGAGTCCGGAAGTCAGCGAACGGGTCAACGGGATGTCCCGAGAGGTGATCGAGCAGGTACTCCGGGCGGTCATCAGGGCGAACTCGCTCCAGGAACTCGGTCTGGAGAAAGGCAACGGGGCACCGGCGTGAGGGGCCTCGTTCTGTGCCTGGACGGCCTCGACGACAGCGACAAGTCGACTCTGAGGACAGCAGGCGGCTCGCCTGACGCTGCGGTCCCCTCGTCGCTTGCCTTTGAATATCAGTTATGTCCGCTATCCTGATCATCGGCTGCGGCTATCTGGGCCGGCGCCTGGCGTCGCGCTGCCTCGCGGAAGGGCGGCGCGTCTTCGCCACCACGCGCCGCGCCGAGCGGGCCGAAGAGTTCCGCGCCGAGGGTCTCGAACCCGTTGTTTGCGACGTGACCGACCCGACCACTCTCGACCGGCTGCCCGTCGCGGAGACGGTCGTCCACTGCGTCGGCCTCGACCGCTCGGCAGGCCACTCGATGCGTGCGGTCTACGTCAACGGGCTGCGCAACGTGCTCTCCCGCCTGCCTGCGCCACGCCGTCTCCTTTACGTCAGCAGCACCAGCGTCTACGGGCAGCGCGGCGGCGAGGAGGTGGACGAGACGTCGGCGACGGTGCCGCCCGAGGAGTCGGGGCGCGTCGTCCTCGAGGCCGAGAGCGTGCTGCGGTCCGCGTGTCCCGAGGCGGTCGTGTTGCGCTTCGCGGGGATCTACGGGCCGGGGCGGCTGATGCGCGAGCGAGCGATCCGAGCCGGCGAGCCGATGACCGCCGATCCCGCGGTCTGGCTCAACCTGATCCACGTCGATGACGGCGTCGAGGCCCTCCTCGCCGCGGAACAGCGGGCGCTTTCCGGGTCTGTGTTCAACGTCTGCGACGATCGTCCGGTCCGCCGCGGCGATTTCTACGCCCTGCTCGCCGAACGGCGGAACGCTCCTTCACCGCACTTCATGCCCTCTCCGCCGTCCTCACCCAAGGCGGCGAATCGACGCGTCGTCAACCGCCGCCTGCGGCAGGAACTGGGGGTGTCACTGCGCTATCCCGACTGCGAGGCGGGGCTGAGAGCGTCCTGCCTCTGAGTTCGGCCTGTCACGCAGGCGAATGCACCCTGGCGAGTGCGAGCTTGCGGCGGTAATCTGGGGATACTTTCCGTCGCCGTTCAGGTTGGTGGTCCGCGCGATTCGGAGGTCCCCCATGTCCGGCAACTCGCTCCGATGTACCGGCGCCCTCGCCGCGGTCCTGCTCCTTGCGGCGGCTGGGAAGCCGGCGGTCACTGCGATCAAGGACCCGGCCGGGCCCCTCTTCCTCCTTGAAGGACATACCGTCGAGGTCAGCACCGTCGCCTTCAGCCCCGACGGCAAACGCCTCGCCTCGGCGAGTAACCGCGAAGTGAAACTTTGGGACGCCACCACGGGAAAGGAAGTCCTCACCTGCCCGTCCCGCGGTACCAACGTCTACGGGCTGGCCTTCAGCCCCGATGGGCAGACACTCGCCTTCGGTGTCTCGCGCGACGTCAAACTCCTGGAGGCGGCGACCGGCAAGGAGTTGCTCTGGATCAAGAATGCCCCTCAGTTCCTCTTCCGCATGGCCTTCAGCCCCGACGGCCGGCGCCTCGCCGCGGCGGGCGGGCTCAGCAACGACAACCCGGGCGCCATTCACATCTGGGACCCGAAAACGGGAAAACAAGTCCTGGCCTTGGGCGGGCACGCCGAGGCGGTCCTCAACGTCGCCTTCAGCGCCGACGGCAAGTTCCTCGTCTCGTCCAGCGGTGGCACCATGAGGACGAAACCCGGGCAGGTGCGGCTCTGGGACGCCGTGACCGGACAGGCCCTCCGCACGCTCGGCGGCCACGCTGCCAACGTCTATGGGATCGCCTTCAGCCCGGACGGGCGGCGCGTCGCCTCGGCCGGCGGGCCCCGCTCCGGGCCAGGCCGGGGTGAGGTCAAGGTCTGGGAGGCAGCCACGGGGCAGGAGGTACTCCGCCTCGCGGGCCATGCGACGACTGCCTACGGTGTCGTCTTCAGTCCCGATGGCCGTCTCCTCGCCTCGGCCGGGGAGGACGGCAAGCTCGCCTTCTGGGACGCCCACAGCGGCGACGCGGTCCGCTCCGTCGCAGCCCACACCGGAGCCATCTACAGCGTGTGCTTCAGCCCTGATGGCAAGCGGGTCGCGACGGCAGGACGCGACCGGACGATCAAGGTCTGGACCGTGGGGGCGCCGCCCGGACCGAGGCCGGGCCAGGCTGTCCCGGGGCCGAAGGAGATCGAGGCCCTCTGGGACGAACTCGCCGGCGCCGACGCGGCTCGGGCCTACCGGGCGATCTGGGCCCTGACCGCTGCTCCCGCCCAGGCGGTGCCGTTTCTGAGCAAGCGGCTGCGCCCGGCCGCGACGCTGACTTCACCTCAGGCGCAGCGCGTGCAGCAGCTGGTCCGCGACCTGGACAACCGCCGCTTCTCCGTCCGCGAGAAGGCGACCCGCGAGTTGGCCGCGCTCGGCCCCCCCGCCGTTCCCCTCCTGCGTCAAGCGCTGGACGGCAAGCCGTCGGCGGAAGCTCGCCGCCGACTCGAGCAGCTGCTGGAGGCCCTGAGCGGGACGGCCTTCGCGCCTGACGTATTGCAAGGACTGCGTGCCGTCGAGGTGCTCGAACACATCGCCACGCCGCAGGCACGCCGGGTCCTCGAGGCGATGGCAGCAGGGCTGCCGACCGCCCCCGTCACCCAGGAGGCGAGGGCCTCTCTGGAGCGTCTCGCCAAGCGCTCTCGGCTTCCCTGAGCCCGGCACGCGACTTGCATGTCTTCTAGCGATTGGGGGCAGAGGAAGAGCACGATGAGCGAACGATCTCCTGACAAGGATTCTATACTCTCCCAACCGGAAATGGAGCTGAGCCGGCTGCTCGACGAGGCCCGCGGGCTATCGCAGCGGTCGCTGGAACGGGTGCGCCTCCTGAAGGAGCTGTTTCCCGGCGAGCTAAGGGGGACGGCCCTGGACGACCTCGAACGGCTCGAGGCCGATGCTCGGCATGACCGCCGCCGCACGCCGCGGTTCGCCGAGAATCCGGCGCGAGTGCTCGTTTCGCCGTCTCGGTCGCCGGGGGAAGGGGTAATCGCCAGGGTCCGCGACCATTCCGCGACCGGCGTCTGTCTCCGTCTCGACTGGCCAACGGAGGTGGGGACCATCCTCTGGATGCGGCCGACGACCGCCCTGCCCGAGGAACGTTGGGTGCCACTGGAGGTGAGACACTGCCGGTCCGAGACGCGCGGCTGGCTCGTCGGTTGCCAGTTCGTCTCCAAAGTCGATGCGACCTGACGTCCACCTGTTTTCAACCCCGAAGGAGTGGCCGTTCATAGCCCGGGGCGTCAGCCCCGGGAACTTTAACCCCGAAGGGGTGTCCGTCAATAGCCCGGGGCGTCAGCCCCGGGAACAGACAAGAACAAAGAAAGAACCAAGCCCCGAAGGGGCGGCAGGACCCTCGTCTGACCCGGGCACTGCCGCCCCTTCAGGACTTGTGTGTTGTCGTTTTCGCTATCCCGGGGCTATTGACGGACACCCCTTCGGGGTTGAACTGCCCATCCCCTGCTGCGTCACGAGGCCTCTCGAAGTGTGAAAACCTTCGCGGTCAAGCGATGCGCGGCAGCAGCGGCCTGGGCTTGCCGCCCTCCAACTTCGCGATGACGCGCAGGTCTTCCGTCTGCAGCGGGTGGACCCAGACATCCTCGTGCCGCACCTCCTCCCACGGCTGCGGGAAGTTGAAACTGCGGTAGATCGCCTCGGCGGTCCGCGGCAGGAACGGCTTCAGCAGGATCGAGACGCAGCGCAGCTGCTCAACCAAGTCATACAGCACGCGCCTGGCTGCGTCGGCGTCGCTCTTGACCAGAATCCACGGCTTCTTCTGCTCAATGTACTGGTCGGACGGCTTGAGGATCTGCAGCCAGATGCGGTCCAGCGCCTGGTTGTACTGGCACGCCTCGATGTGGGCCTGCATCTGCTGGACGGTGGTCTCCGTGTCCACCTCGGTGTAGATCACCCCCGGTTCGGCGTGTGCCGTTCCCTCCAGCAGGGCGTTGAAGTTCGTGCCGATCTGGGTGACCACCCGGCTGTAGAGGTTGCCGAGGCCACCGGCCAGGTCGGCATTGTAGGTGAGGCGGAACCCCTCCCAGCTGAACTCGCCGTCCGCGGGGAACGGACACTTCCGCAGAAAGTAGTAGCGGAACGCCTCGCCACTGAACTGCGTGATGATGTCCATCGGCTCGACGACATTGCCGAGAGTCTTGCTGATCTTCTCCACGATGCCCGTCTCCTCGTTCTTGACGTAGACGAAGCCGTGGCCGAAGACCATGCGCGGCGGGTCGATGCCGGCGGCGAAGCACATCGCCGGCCACAGGGCGCAGTGGAAGCGCGTGATGTCCTTGCCGATGAAATGGATGTCGGCCGGCCACCACTTCTTGAAGCGCTCCTCGTCGCTGCCGTAGCCGATCGCCGTGACGTAGTTCAGCAGCGCATCGAACCAGACGTAGATGGTGAACCGCTCGTCGAACGGTACGCGGATGCCCCAGTCCTGGCCGATCCGCGTGACGTTGACGTCGCGCAACTCGCTCTGCACCAGTGCGAGGATCTCGTTGCGGCGCGCCTCGGGCTGGATGAACTCCGGGTTGCGCTCGTAGAACTCGAGCAGCGGGTCACGGAACTTCGACAGGGCGAAGTAATAGCACGGCTCGCTGCGGCGCACCGGCGCCACCTTGTGGTCGGGGCAGACACCGCCCGCCTCGTTGACCTCCTTCTCCGTCTTGAACGCCTCGCAGCCTTCGCAGTAGAGGCCCTCGTAGGTGCCCTTGTAAATGTGGCCGTTGTCGTAGACTTGTTGGATGAATTTACGGCAGCCCTCGTGATGACGTGGCTCGGACGTCTGGATGAAGTCATCGAAGCTGATCTCGAGTGCGCGCCAAACTTCCTTGAACTGCCGGGCCATATCGTCGCAGTATTCCTTGGGGGCGAGGCCGAGTTCCTGGGCCTTGCGGGCGACCTTGTGAGCGTGCTCGTCGTTGCCCATCAGGAAGTGGACGTCGTAGCCCTCCATGCGCCGATAGCGGGCCTGGACGTCGGCGCCGATCTTCTCGAAGGCGGTGCCAATGTGCGGACGACTATTGGGGTAGTCGATGGCGGTGGTCAGGTAGAAGCGGTCGGGTTCGGCCATGTCGCGGTCCTTCCCGTTGGGCGAGATCCCTGGGAACGTCTCCTGTCTTCATAGCAGGAGAGGAAGGATCGGTCACGGGTTCACAGCCGCCCTTCGACAGAGCCGCCTACGCGCGGCGCCGGGGCACGGCCACGCGGGCCAAGTCCTCGGCCACGACAACATCGTCGTGGATCGCGGATGCCTCCACGGCGAACGGTTCGAGCGACAGATAGCGCTGCGAGAAGTGCGTCAGGACGAGCCGACGCACGCCTCCCGCGCTGGCCAGTTGCGCCGCCTGTTCCGCCGTCATGTGGCAGTACACGTGGGCCTCCCGTGCCTCGCTGCTCAGGTAGGTCGACTCGCACACCAGCAGGTCGGCGCCCAAGGCCAGCCGGGAAGCCCCGGCACAGGGCCGCGTGTCCATCACAACGGCGAACGACTGGCCCGGCTTCGGCTCGCTCACCTCGTTAAGGGAGACCGTCCGGCCCTCGACGGTGATCGTTCCTTGACGTATCAGCTCGCCGATCGCCGGGCCGCGCACGCCGGCGGCCTCCAGGCGTTCGGGAAGCATGCGGCGGCCGTCGTCTTCCTGCAGGCGGTAGCCGTAACAGTCGACACCGTGCTCCAGCGGGCAGGCGAACAGCCGCACGTCATCACGCCGCGTCACGGCGATCTCTCCTTCGCCCCGCACCGGCCGGGGCACGAGGGTGGCCCGGTCGTGGAAGATCGAGGCACGGCGCAGTCGCTCGAAGTAGACCTGCCCACTGGCCGGGTAGACGACCTCAACGGGGTGCGGCACGCCGTCGAGCGACAGCCGCTGGATGATGCCGGCCAGGCCGAGGCAGTGGTCGCCGTGAAAGTGCGTGATGGCGATGTGCGTGATCTGGCTGGCGCTGAGGCCGGCGAGCGTCATCTGCCGCTGCGTCCCCTCACCAGGGTCGAACAGGATGCCGAGGTCGTCCCACAGCAGCATCAGGGCATTGTGGCTGCGGCTGCGCGTCGGCACCTGACTCGCCGTGCCCAGAAAAACGACCTGCCGTGCGGACATGGCATCCCTCTGCTGTCCTTCTCGCCCTCAAAGAAGAGCCGGGCGACGGCGAACGGGTTCGCCCGGGTAGTACCGCGGCTGTCACACTTGTGCCGGTCGCCCGTAGGGAAGGACGACAGGCCCGCGCGAGGAGTGGGGCTGTCTCGAGTGGCCTCGCATTCAGGAGATCCTACATGGCTTCATTCGCATGTCCCCGGTGCAAGTCGGGACTGCCGCTCTCCGAAGGGCAGGACGGCGCGCCGTGGAACTGCCCGGCGTGTGGGCAGCCTCTGCACATCCGCGCCGCGTCGGTGGATTCGCTCTTCCCCACGGACTCATTGACAAATTCCTTCCTCTTCGGTCCGGCATCCACGAGCCCGGGGGCCGCCCCTGTCCCATCGCCCCGCAAGGGACGGCGCAGGCTCGGCCTCAAGGTTGCTGCCGTCGCACTGCTGTCGGTCGTCCTGGGCATCGCTGGACTGTACTGGCTCGGACCGAAGCCGGCAGAGCAATCTGAGGAGACGGCCGCCGAGATCGGCGAACTGAACTGGAGTTTCGAGCACGACGAGGCAGGCCGCACCACCCGCATCGCCGACCCCGCCGGCCGAACAACGACGATCCGGTATGAGACCGACAAGCAGGGCAAGGTCCGCCGGGAACTCAAGGACCTGCCCGACGGCACGCACGTCACGCGCGAGTTCGACCGCCGCGACCACCTGGCCCTGCTGAAGGACGCTCACGGCGTCGTGCGCTACGAGTACGACGGTTTCGGCCGCCTCTCTGGAGTCCGCCGCGACAACGCCCCCGCCATCACCTACGGCTACGACACGCGCGACCGCCTCACCTCCGTCAGCGTGGGCACCGAGTGGACCGTCGCCTATGGCTACGACTTCCAGGGGCGCGTGGCCCGGATTGACACCCCTGTTGGCCGTGTCTCCTACGCCTACGAGACCAGCAGCAGCGGCGGCCGCGTGGTGGTCCGCCGGTTGCCCAACGGCGTCCGGACGACCTGGCAGTACCAGCTCAACGGCCTGCTGGGGTCGATCGACCACGCCAGCCCCGACGGCCAGGTCGTGGCCCGCTTCGCCCACACCTACCGGCCCGACGGGCTGATTGCCAGGGTCAAGGAGCGGACAGCGCAGGGCGAACGGACCCTTAGCTACGAGTACGACACGGTCCAGCGGCTGGCCTCCGTCACCGACTCGAAGAAGGGCACGATCCGCTACCGCTACGACCCGTTCGGCAACCGCATCGAAGTGACCCGGACGGACGGGGAGCCAGTCGCGAGCAGCCACGATTGGGCCGGCCGCCTGATGCAGCACAACGGCCACGCCTGCCGCCACGACGAGGCCGGCAACCTGACCGAGTACGCCGGCACCAGTGGCCAGGTCGTTGTCAGCCACACCGCCACGGGACAGGTGAGCACGGTCCGGACAGACCGAGGCAGCGTCCGCTACGAGTACGACGGCGATGGCAATCTCGTCGTGCGGGCGTCGGGAAAGGGCACGACCTCCTTCCTGCCTGACCCGCTGGCCGAGGCCTGGCGTCCGCTGCTGGCGGCCGGCGCCGACGGTGAAAAGACATTCTACCTCTGGGATGGCGAGTCGACGCTGGCGGCCGTAACCGGCGGCGAGGTGCGCTTCTTCCTGCCGGACCATCAAGACTCTGTCGCCTGCGTGGTGGACAGGGGCGGCAACGTGACGGAGCGGCCGGCCTACGGCCCCTTTGGCGAGCTGCAACGGGCGTCCCGAGGGGAAGGACTGCGGCCCGGTTTCGCCGGCCTGTTCTACGACCCGCAGGCGGGCCTGTACCTGACCCGGGCGCGAGCCTATGACCCGGCCCTGGGGCGATTCCTGCAGCGCGACCCGGAGCACCGGGTTCCCGTGGACGACCAGGAGGACCTGTCGGCGTACAGCTATTGTGCGAACAACCCCGTCAACTGGGTCGACCCGGTCGGGGCGGCGAAGCAGAAGTCGGGCTCGAGCGGAAACCTGCCCTGGCAGCGCTTCGAGAAGGAAACCGTCGGCGAAGGGCAGACGGTCGTTCGCGGCGGTGGCGTGGAGTACAAGAGTGACGGTCGCCCCTCGGCCGGGACCTTCTTCGACGCCAAGCACGTCGGCAATCCGTTAACAAGCCCCTACTTGTCCAGCAGCAACTGTAACCCAAAAGAACGGGCCAAGGTCGAGCAGCGAACCAACGACCTGTTCGACCGGGCGGCGAAGATCGTCAGGGACCCCAAATCCGGCTACCACTGGTATGAGGTCATCACCAACCACCCGGACGCGAAAGCCGACTTCGAGCGGAAGCTGAAGGAGCGAGGCATCCTGGGCACGCACAGTTCGGTCCACCTGGTCGACCGAAATCGGCGCGGCCCGGATAACCCTCCGCCAGCGAGGAACATCGGCGGCCAGGGGCCTCCTTCGGGAGGCGGGGGTTCCGGCCCCCGCCGGGGGAGCGGTTCTGGCGGCGGTGGCAGCAACCCGCAAACGCCGCAGAAAGTCGGTGGCGTCTCGCTCAGGGGTGCCGGCGACGCGCTGAAAACCCTTGGCGCCCTCAAGGGTGTCGCCCTCGACGCCAACGGCAGGGTCGTCCTGCTGTCCGATGACAAGGGCGACATCGGCCTGCCGCCCTTGCGGCTGGATGACGTCGTGACCATTTTCCGCAGCGTCTACCTACACGGTCAGGCCCCGTTCGTCTCGATCGACCCGGACCCGAAGGACACCCGCGGGCCGATCCACACCGTCCGCCACGACAGCGAGACGGCCGACACCTACGTCGGCTGGGTCCTCTTCGAGGCGGACCGCGTCATGAAGTCCTACAACGTGGGCCTCGACACCGTCACCAGGCGGCCGATCCGCTCGCGCGTACACGGCTACAAGGACAAGATCGAACTGAGTTTCGAGTTCTGGGACGGGCAGGAAGAGAAGGACTCACAGTATCGCAACTGGATTGTTCCCTCCCGGGCGGTCCGCTCACGCGGCGACGGCGGCCGCCTGACGCTGCTCGACCTGGAGCTGCAGGTCCGGACGGAGCGAACGACCGTCCGCGACGGCAAACTCGTCGATGCGCCGGAACTGGGCCGCGGCAAAGACTCCCTGGCGTTCGTCGAGTGGTTCACGAAGAATTACGAGGAGATCGCCGCCGAGGTCTCCCTGCTGCCGCCGTCCGAGAGCGGGATCACGAAGCCCGTCGCGGTGTTCAAGGAACTCCAGCGCTTCGCCCTGGTCACGGCCGTCGCCGAGAACCTGCGCGACAGCGGCATCCCCCTACCCACCTGGATGATCGACTACCCGGTCCGGCCCTGTCCGGTCCCGAAGACCACGCCCGCGGCCAGCCGGACGGAGACGCGCGAGGTGGGAGGCACGTCCCACAAACTCAGCATCTGGGGCGGCGCCGAGCTGTCGCCGCCACCCGCCAGGCTGACAACCGTGGCGTCCGCGCCGGCCGCCGAGGCGCTGGCTCCGGCCGTGAGCCGAGCCGTCGCCGGGGTGCCGTCTTTCCAGCCAGTGCGATTCACGGGGGACGGCAAGGAGTACCAGGCGGTGGCCCTGCCCGGCGACACGCAGGCCGTCGGCGGCGTCCAGTTGGAGGAGGCCGACGTGGTTGTCCCCGTGCGAGCCGGCACAGACCTCCGCCTGACGCGGAGCTTCCGTTCCTTCCAGCGCCCGCTGGGCGTGTTCGGCCGGGGCTGGGCCCTGGATCTGCCCTCCCTGGTGATCATGAAGCGGCCGTACCAGGATAGGGACGGTAAGAACTGGGTGCGCGAGGTCTACCAGTTGACCAGCCCGCTGGGCACCTGGTCCGAGATCTTCACGGAGCGGAAATTCATCCCCGAGTGGAAGGGCGAATTCCTGGTGCCGCGCAGCTCGTCCGAGATGCTGGGCATCTACCACGATGCCAAGGAGAAGACGACCGTTCTGGCCTTCAACGACGACCGTCGCTGGCACTTCGACGCGGCGGGCCGCCTGGTCGCCATGAAGGAAGGCCCTTTCACCGTCGCCTATCACCGCGACGGGATCGGCTGCATCACCCAGATCGAGGGCCGCCACGGCAAGGAGTCGCTGGCTCGCCTCGACGTCGAGTACGACAGTCTGGATCGCATCGCCTCAGTTCGCGGCAGCAACGGCGCGTCCGCCCGCTACGGCTACGACGCGGCCGGCCGCCTGGAACGCGTCGACAGGCAGGATGGCAAGTGGGAGTATCGCTACCGTGATACTCTCGTGAGTGGGGTGCTCCACAACGACAAGCTGGTGCGCGAGATGGAGTACGGCCCCGGCGGACAGTTGGTGCGCGACACTCGGGACGGCAAGGCCGTTTCCTACCAACTCGCTTCGGGGCCCAGCGGTGTTCGCGTCAAGACCTCGGGGACGGACGGCAGCGAGGAGATGACCTACGACAACGCCTTGCGGCCGGTCCGCCAGGTTGGTGCCGACGGAAGCCGTACCGAGTGGCGCTACGATGCCAAGGGGAACACCGACATTACCCTGACACTCGCGGACGGTGAGACGATGAAGGGGCGCCGCTCCGGCGACGGCCGTCAGGAGACGTGGCAGATGCCGGAAGGCGGCAGTTACGAGATTCGCTATGACGCCCGCGGCCGGCCCGCCGAAGTACTCCGGGGCGGACAGAGGGCGGTGCGTCGGGAGTGGGACGCCAACGGCAGGCTTGTTGCGGTCTTCTCCGAGACCGAGGTCCTTCGGCCGCAGTACGACGCGAACGGCATGTTGACCAGCGTCGTGACCGCGCCGCCGGGGAGCACGGACGACGCCAAGGTGTGGCAGCAGGTCTTCTTCGATGAGGAAGGCCGGCCGGTGAAGGTGACCGATCACACCGGCGCCTTCGAGGAAATCGTCTACGACCGCGCCGGCAAAGCCGTGGCGCTGGCGCCGAGCAAGAACAGCCAGGTGCGGATCAAGCACAATCGCGCGGGCCGCGTCGAGAGCGTGCAGACACCGTGGGGCCAGCGTGAGGCCAACACCTACGATCCTGCCAGCGGAGAGCTGCGCAAGACCGTCCTCACCCAGGGGACGTTCCGGACCGAGGTGGAGTACGAGCGTGGCCGGCCGGCGCGAGTGCGCCAGCTCGACGGCGGCGAGTTCCGCTTCGCCTATCACAGCAAGGGCGCCCGGGAAGGGCTGCTCCGCGAGGTTAGTTCGCCCAACGGCCTGGTGCTGGCCTATGAGTACGACGAGGGCAAACGTCTGACGTCCGTCACCTGTGGTCAGGCCTTCCGTCTGCGGTACTCATACGATGGCAAGGGCCGGCTCACCGGCATCAGCCAGCTGCCCATCCGCCAGTAACGTCCAAGTTTTAGCCCGACGCGCCAGCGAGGTTGACGTGTTCCTCGCTGGCGCGTCGGGCTAAGCCGCGAGCCTCGGGCGAGCGCGACGCCCGCGCTCGCCCGAGGTTCGTGGCTAAACGGATATAATTCATCCTTTTTACCTGCCTGTCACACTTGTCGGGGTCAGCCGTATCGGAAGCAGAAGAGAACCTGCTTTCGACCTTACTGAACCAATGAGACAACCGATGAGCGCACCTCCGCTTGTTGCACCTCCTCCCGCGGCACAGCCTCCTCCGGCGGGGGCTGCTTCTCTTCCGCAGCTCCGCTTCGACAGACTGTGGCCGCGGCTGCGCGCGTGGGCCCGGCACGGTTGGCGCTGGGCCAGAGCGGCTGTGGGCTGGGTGCCCCTGACGCCCCTGGGGTTGCTGACCGTCGTGCTGCTCGTGTGGATGATGAGAACGTTCGGGATCGCTCGCAAGGACATGGTCCTTCTGGCCGTCGCCCTGGGTGGCCTGGCGCTGGTCGGCGGCTCGGTGCTGTTCGTGGCCGCGACCGGCCTCTGGCTGAGGTTCGCAAGGGGCCCACGCGGACAGGAGTGGCTGTCCCTCGAGGCGGGCTCGCCCTGCCGGACGGGCTACCTCCTGGGACGCATCACCTGGAACCCCCTGGTGAACGTCGGCCTGACCTGGGAAACGCCGCCGGGCCTTTCCGTGCGGCTCGTTGCCACTTGGGAAGGCCTCGCCGAGGAAATCACGCCGTCGGAGCGAGCCCTGTGCGGCGACGTGGTGCGCCGCTTCACTCTCACCGACATCCTGGGTCTGGCAAGGTTGAGTTTCCGTCGCCGCGAGGCCCGGGAGGTCGAGATCCGGCCGGCGTGCGGGCGGGTGCCGGCGCTGCCGTTGCTGCCGCAGACGGTCGCCGGCGACGACAGGGAGGACCCCGAGCGAAGGGGATGAGGCGGCGGCCGGCATCGCTCGCACGGCCCTGGAGGCTGGCCTGCTCGGCACGGATTTTGTCTTCGCCGCCGGGGAGGGCTCACCGGCACGGTCGGGCCGCGAGGCGATCGACCAGGTTGTGCGTTCCGTCAACACCCGCGACCGCGCCGGCACCGGCCTCGAGGCGCTGCTGACCCACGGAGCGGGCGAGGGACTGAAAACCTGCATCCTGTTTGTACCGGGGGTGCCGGGCGCATGGCTGGATGACATCGTGTCGATCCTGGGTCGCCGGCCCGGGCCGTTCCGCGTGCTGATCGGCGTCGACGGCATCTCTTCCCATCCGCTCCGCCACTGGTTGCGCCGGCTGTTGCTGAAAGAGACGCAGGCTCCGGGCGCCCCGGCCGAGGGCGTGCGCCGCGTCTTCGAGGCACTGAGCCCGGTAGCTGCCGAGGTTTGGATGCTCGACCGATTCACCGGGGAGACGATCCTGCCCCAATGACTTCCGGTCACTTCCCGATTTCTTGCCCCTTACGGCTTTGCACACGCTTCCTGTATCACCAAGGAACCTGATCATGCTCGGGAATAAACCGCCTGTGAAAGAGCCTGTGTATCTGCTGTTGTTGCGTCTCGTCGTGTACGGGCTGGCGGTATCGCTGCTGGTCGGCCCGCTGGCCGGCAAGGCCGCCCTGGCTGGCGCCCTCGCTGGCGCCCTGGTCGGCCTGGTGCTGGCCCGACGGCTGGCGGTCTCGCGGCTGCGCTGGCCCGTCGTGGCCACCCTGGCACTGGGGAGCGTCTTGCTGGGGCTTGGCACCGAGGGCCTGCTCGGCGGGATCGACTGGCTGCCCCGCCTGCTCGGCACCCGCTGGGTGCTGCGGCTCCTCGATGTGCTCACCTTGGGTCTGGTGACGCTGGGCACCGTCCTCGGCGTGCGCAGCCTCGCCGCTCGGGTGCCTCTGCTGGCGATCCTTGAGGCGGCGGCGGTGGTCGGCGTGGTCGTCTACCTGGTGGGCGGACACCGGGATGGACAGATCCAGCAGCCGATGGCACTGGCGGACTGGGCATGGGCCAACGGCCACAACCCGCTGCACGTCCACCTTGGCATCGGTCTGCTCACCCTGGCCGCCGTCACCCTCCTGCTGGCGTGCGAACAGAAGAAACGTCGGGCCCTGGCCGCCGTGCCCGTGCTCTGGCTGTTCGCCCTGCTTGGGTTCCTGGTCCTCCAGCGTCTCGTCCCGTCGGCACAGGACCAGGCACCCAGCCTGGTCGCGCAGGACAACCTGGGGCAAGATACGCCCCCGGACGATCCAGGGCAGCCCGAGCCTCAGCCACAGCCCAGGCCTCAGCCGAAACCGGAACCGAAGCCGCAACCAGGCCCGGGACCCATCCCGCCGCCTCCGCCCCCGCCCCCACCGCAGCCGAAACCTCAGCCACAGCCCAAGCCCAAACCTCAGCCGCAGCCCAAGCCTGAGCCGAAACCGGAACCGAAGCCGCAGCCGGGCCCGGGACCCATACCGCCGCCTCCACCGCCTCCGCCCCCGCCGCCACCGCCCCCGCCATCGGACCCGCAGCTCGACCCCGGCCCGCGGCCGCCCTGGCCGGCCCAGCCGCGGCCCATGGCGATCGTCCTCCTGCACAAGGACCACGATCCCATCGAACAGCTCTTCTACTTCCGCGAGCAGGCTTATAGCCAGTTCAAGGACGGCCGGCTCGTCCTGGCCAAGCGCAACGACGTCGACACCGACATCCTCCACGGTCTGCCCGAAGAATACTTTGAGCTGCCGAGTGTCGAGGAGGCGATCGAACTGGCTACGGTGCGGACGACCGTGGCCCTGATCGCCAAGCACCGCAACGCCTTCGGGTTGGTGAATCCGTCCAGCCTGGAGCCGTGCGACAACCCCAACCCGCAGGCATTCCAGGCGGCCTACCGGGTGACCTCGAAGGCCCTGACAGCACTGCGCCGCGACGGTGGCTGGGTCGTGCCCCACGAGGCCCTCGCTGCCTGCCAGGCCGGCGACCCGTCCTGGTCGGAGGCGGTCCGCCGCCACTACCTGGCCTGCCCGGACGATCCGCGCTACCGTAAGCTCGCCGAGGAGATCCTCGTCTCGCTCGCCGGCAAGAAGGCAGGCAAGGGGCCGCGCTACACGCAGTCGCCGTACCTGCGCGCTCTCACCGTGCGGCGCTGGATCGAGGAGAACGTCACCTACGCGCTGAGCGCGGACCACTCGAAGCCGGCGGACGTGGCGGCGTCCGTGCTGTTCGGCAGCCGACGCGGCCACTGCGTCCACGTTGGCTATGCGATGGCCTATCTGCTGCGCACCCAGGGAATCCCCTGCCGCGTCGCCTCGGGCTACGCCTACGAGGGGGGAAGCCGCGGCAACGGCTCGGCCCTGCTGCTGCTCGACACACACCTGCACGCCTGGTGCGAGATCTACCTGGAGGGGGTCGGCTGGGTCGTGATCGACGCCGCCCTGAAGAAGTCCGAGAATCCCCCTCCGCCGGCCGTCGACCTGGACCTGCAGCGCCTGTATGGAGAGCTGGCGCGCGGCAACAACCCCGACGGGTCCGAGCGAACGGACGCCAAGCGGAGCCTGCTTGCTCGCCTGCTGTTCTGGGCGGTGACGCTGACGGTGTTCTTGCTGGCGGGACTGTACGCGGTCAAGGCGTGGCGGCGGCTGGGCCCGCGGTTCGCCCCGGCCGGCTGGCTGTACCGCGTTGGCTACCGGGCGGCTTTGGACCAACTCGCCGAGGTCGGCTTGCTGCGCGGCTTCGGTGAAACCCGTGAGGAGTTCGCCCAGCGCCTGGTCGGCCTGACCCCGTGCTTCCCGGCCCTCACCGCGGCGCACATGCGCCAGGCGGTCGGCGGGGCCGAGACATTCAGCCGGCGGCAGTGGCTGGAATTGCTCATTCGGCTTGATGAGGCACTGGCCGGGATGTTCCCTCTCTGGCGTCGCTGGCTCGGCCGTCTCAACCCCGTCAGCTGGCTCAGCGCTCGCTGACGGGCCTGCGAGAGGATGCCTCCGTCACACTTGTTCCTTTGCCCCGTACTGAGACCAGACACGGAGGCAAGCGATCTCCGCCCCCAAGACACTGCCAAAGTCAACAAAGAGACAAAAGATGAACGCCACCCTGAATCCTCTCCCCTCGAACAACGGCAACCGGCCCCCCGCCGCCCCGGGTGGCTTCCCTCCCATGCAGACCCTCGATGATGTTCGTACCCTGGGAAGCGCCCTCGGCGGCCGCCTGCGCGCCGCTGTCCAGGGCCGCGACGATACCATCCGCCTGGTCCTGATCGCCCTCTTCGCTGACGGCCACGTCCTGCTCGAAGATCACCCCGGCTCGGGGAAGACAACCCTGGCCAACGCCCTGGGCAGCAGCCTTGTCCGCCCCGCCGGCATGACGCGCGTCGCCGCCTACCGCCGCATCCAGTTCACGCCGGACAAGCTCCCCTCCGATCTGACCGGCGTGACGATGTTCGACACCGCCAAGAACAGCCTCGCCTTCAACCCGGGGCCGCTGTTCGCTAACATCGTCCTGGCCGACGAGATCAACCGTACCCCGCCCAAGGTGCAGGCCGCCCTCCTCGAAGCCATGGCCGAGAAACAGGTCACGGTCGACAACCAGACGCATCCCCTCGAACCGCTTTTCTTCGTCATCGCCACCCAGAACCCCTTTGACCAGATGGGCACCTACCCGCTGCCGCGGGCCCAGCTCGACCGCTTCCTGTTCAAGATCAAGATGACCTACCTGTCGCGCGACAACGAGCTGGACGTGCTGCACCGGCGACACCTCGTCAAGTCGCCGCTCCCGCCGCTGGCAGTCGCCCCGGCAACCATCGTCGCCGCCCGCTTCCTCATTCAGCGCGCCGTCCGCGTGGCGCCCGCTGTGCTGGAGTGCCTGGTCGACATCGCGCAGGCGACGCGCCAGCACCCTCGCATCGCCCAGGGCATCTCGACGCGCTCGCTGGTCCTGGCGGTGCCGGCGCTGCAGACGCGGGCCGCCCTGCACAACCGCGATTATGTCTCGCCCGACGACGTCAAGGCCCTGGCGGTTCCCCTCTTTGCCCATCGCCTGGAATTGGCCGCCGGGGCGCGGGACGCCGTCCCGATCGTGATGGAGTGCGTCATGCCGGCCGTCGAGGCCACCAACCGCAAGACCCTGGCAGCGTGACGGGCCTTCGCCGTGGCTGTCCCTGGATGAGGAGATGAGACCATGACGCTCTCGAAGCGAACCCGACTTGTGGCCGGGCTGGTGCTGGCCACCCTGCTGTCGAGCGGGGCAGTCGCCGCCCTGGTGATCCGCGCCTGTCTGCAGAACAACGAGTATCCCGATCCGCCTTTTGTGCCGGTCGGCAGGGACTTCCCGCGCCTTATCCCGCTGTCGGAGAGGCCCAACCACGAGGACGGCGAGGCGCTCGAGCGCTACCGGGCGGAGCGGAGGAAGATTGCCCGCTGGTTCAAGGAGCACGGAGCCTATGCGCGGGCGACGCCGGAGGAGAAGAAGGCCCTCGATGCCAACACGGAGGGCCGTTACATCGAGGCCCGCGAGCTGGCCGAGAAGGTCCTTGCTGAGTCCCCCGAGTCCGTGCCCGCCCTGTACGTCCTGGCGAACGCCCTGGCCGAGGCCGAGGGCAATCTGCCGCAGGCGCTACACCGCATCCGCACCGCGCGGCACCTCCTGGAGGCACGGGGGCGGGCCGACTCCGAGGACGCCGACGCCCGTGAATGGTACATCCGCAGCCTGTGGCAAGAGAGCTACATCCTCCACTTGATGGACCTCCGGGCCGAGGAACTGCGGGCCGTCGAGGTCCTTGAAAAGGTCTACGGCGAGGAACTGCCCTGGATGAAGTCCTTCGCCCTGCTCAAGCTCGAGCGGTTCGACGAGGCACGTGAGGCGATGGAACGCACCGCCCAGACCGGCCGCTGGGTTCGCCGAGCGCTGAACGATCGCATCCTCTATGCGTGGTATCAGAGCGACCGGGGCGAGATGTACCGGATCAGCAAGGAATGTGCCGAGCACAAGGCCGCCTCGGCGCTGATCTGGAACAACTTCTCCGGGAGCTGTCTGTCGGACTTCCGCTTCGACGAGGCGGATAAGGCCCTTGAGAAGTGCCTGTCCTTCAAGCATCGCGATTTTGTCCGCAGTCCCTACATCTGGAGGTCCACCACCCACCTGGCTCGTGGCCGCCTCTCCGAAGCCTGGGATGCCCTCAACAAGGCCGACGCCGAGCGCAAGAAACGTGAGCAGAGCACGCTCGAGCAGGACCGGGCCGAGATGGCCAACGCTGTCGCGGCGTTCCTGCTGGTGCTGGGCAACTCCGCCGAGGCCGAGGCGCGAGCCCGGCAGGCCTGGGAGCGCCCCGATCGCAACGGCTCCTCGACCGACAAGAAGGAGTATGCCACCTTCGCCAGCGGCATCCTGCTGTGGACCGCCCTGCACAACCGGGTCGAGGAACTGCACGAGAACGGCGAGTCGGGGGGCCTGCTGGCGTCCCGCGAGCAGAAGCGCCTCGAGCTGGAGGCCTGGACGGTCCGCCGTTCGCTGCTGAGCCTGCTCGACGACGAAACGTTCCTCAACCATGCCCTGCGCCCCTACTTGCCCGAGAGCCCCACGACAGAGTCCTGGCTGCTGGGCACGATGGTGCAGCTGCTGCCCCCGGGCGTCGCGGCGGAGGCCGTGCGCCAGGCGCGTGCCGCAGAGGACCACCCCAAGGCCGTGCCCTACTTCGACGCGCTGGAGGCGGAGCTGGCCCTGCGGCGGGGCCGTGCCGCACAGGCTCTCGAGCTGGCCCGGCAAGCTCTCGACGGGTTGCCCGCCGCCGAGCGGCTGCTGCGCGGGCGGGTCGCCGCCATCGCCGCCGAGGCCGCCCGGCAGCAGGGACAGGCGGACGACTGCAAGGCTCACTGGGCCCAGGCCCTGGCCGATTTTCCTGCCGCCGCTCGACTGCTGCAGATCGCGATCCCCGTGCAAATGGAGGACGACGGCAGTCCGCTGGCCCGGGAGCTGGCGCGACAGCTGCTGCGCTCCCCGCGCTTCCGCGCCGACCCCGCGGGGCTCCGCGTGGTTCTGAAGGGCGGCGACGGCCGGCTCGTCTTCGAGCTGTTCCGTAACGATCAGGCGATTCATTGCTCCGGCAGCGTGCCGGGCAACGGCGAGGATGAGGAGGTCGTGGGCGCTGCCCTGAAGCTCGCCCACGAGAAACTGATGTCGCCTTCGTTCAGTCTGACGCCGATTCAACTCAACCGTCTGGGCAGCACCTCGGCCGGCTCCAAGGCCAGCGAGGACGCCGAAGAGGTTCTGAAAAAAGTCCGGGGTGACTGACATCCCAAGGAGTGTACGCATGGTCCACGAGAGATCGCAACTCCCTGCCGAGCCCTTCCGCTCGCCCGAATTCCTGCGTGAGGACGGTGGGCTCGATCTGTCCCCCGATCAGTACGCCGGGCTGCTCGACAGCGACCGTCCCCGAGCCGCCCCGACGACGTCTGAGTTGTGGGCGGAGGAGACGTCGCCTGAGCGCCCGCGGCCCGGGCGCAGACTCCTGCTTGCGGTCGCGGTAGCTGGCCTGGTGCTTGTCCTGCTCGGGATGGCGGCACTGCGGCTCTGGCGGCCGTGGCAGAGAGCAGGCGAACCGTCCACCGCAGACGGAGCGAGGACCGCGAAGGCCAGTCAGGTCGGCCCATCCGAAGTCGTCGTCTCGCGCAACAAGGACGGCCAGTACGCCACCCTCGCCGAGGCCGTCCGCAACGCTTCACCCGGCACGCGCATCCGCGTCAAGCCCGGTCGCTACCAGGGGGGCGTGGCCCTGGATCGGAAGGTCGAAATCGTCGCCGACGGTCCGCCCGGCGCGATCGTTCTCGAGAGCATTGGCTACGCCTGTGTCGACATGCAGACGGACGAGGCAGTCGTGCGCGGCCTGACCCTGAAGACCCACGGCGGGGCGATCAGCAAGGACTTCGCCACCGTCCGGGTCGCCCGGGGACGGCTGGTCCTGGAGGACTGCGACATCACCTCCGATGCTCATGTCTGCGTCTCGGTTTCCGGCGAAGCGACCGATGTCATCGTCCGTGGCTGCACGATCCATGACGGCCAGGTCGGTGTGTTCTTCTTCGCCGGTGCAACGGGCTGGCTGGAGGATTGCGATCTTTACGGACAGTCTCTCTCTGGGATAACCATCCGTGGGGGCAGCACGCCGGTCGTGCGCTGGTGCCATCTCCACGATTGCCGTTCGTTCGGGGTGGACGTCTTCGACAAGGGCGCAGGAGAGTTCGAGCACTGCACGCTCTACGCCAACGCTGGCGCGGGGGTGCAGCTGAGCGGAGGGGCGAGCACGGTCTTTCGCCATTGCGAGATCAGCCTCGGCAACGACTATGGTGTCCTCGTGACGCGCGAGGGCGATGGGACGCTGCTGTACTGCGATCTGAGTGCCAACGTCAAGGCGGGGGTGGTGATCCGCGACGGCAGTACCCCGCTCCTGGAGGGGTGCGAGATCGCCGGCAATCGGGAGAACGGTGTGCTCGTTTTCGCCAGGGGCAAGGGCGAGTTGGACGGGTGCCTCATCTCCGGGAACACGTCTGCCAGCGTGGTGGTCCACACGCAGGGCGACCCGAAGCTGAGGAATTGTCAGATCCGCAATGGGAAGAATGCGGGGATCTACGTCAATGCAGGGGGCAGGGGGCAGTTCGAGGGCTGCACGGTCTCGGGGCACGCGATCGCGGAGGTGGCGGTCCAGTCTGGCGGCGATCCCGTCCTGCGCAACTGCACCCTGCAGAACGACAGGCGGCAGGGACTACTGGTCCTGGCGAAGGGGCGGGGGAGTCTCGTCGGCTGCCGCATCGTGGACAATGCGCAGGAGGGCGTGCTCCTTCAGAAGGCGGACGGTCCGAGTCTGAAGAGCTGCCGGGTCAGTCGCAACGGCAAGGCCGGGGTGTGGGCGGAGGACGGCAGCCGGGCGACAGTGGAGGACTGCGACCTGAAGGACAACACGGGAGGCCCCGGCCGGGTCGGGGCCGGCTGCACGGTCACGGAGTCGGGCAACATGCCGCCCCTGGCGAGATGAACAGTGAGCGACAGGTCACCGCTTGCCGCGGGAGACGAGTTTCTGAAAATCGTCACGGTTGCGGAGGAGGCAGCCAGGTCGCCGAACGCAACGATTCAGCCTCCGCGACAAGGAGACGAGGACGTTGTGTCGGTGCGTCCGCGCCTCCGGACGCCTCGATTGATCGTTCTACCCGGTCATCATCGTTGGGGGAGTTGGACACGGTTGGCCCTCGGGAACAAAAAGGAGGCTTCTCCTCTCCTTCTTCCCCGTCCCGTGTGTCCGTCAAGGGACGGGGAGGTGCGAACCGTTGTTGAGCACCTTTCGGGGAGGAAGTATGATAGGAGGTGAAAGCAAGAAGAGGAGGTAGACCGAGGAGGGTGCCGCATGAATGGGCCGGATGTGAGAGAGACCTTGTCGCGGATCAAGACGCAGTGGACGCTGCTGGGGGAGGCGCACGAGGGTAAGGGAGATGAGGCCCGCAAGATCCTGCACCAGCAACTATTGCGCTACTACGGCGCCGTCTATCGCTACCTGCTCGGCGTGGTGTGCGATGTGGCCGTGGCGGAGGACCTCACCCAGGACTTCGCCGTCCGTTTCCTGCGCGGCGACTTCAAGGGGGCGCGCCGCAATTTCGAGGGCGGTCACCGTCCTGGTGCTTCGTTTCGCAACTACCTGCGGACCGCTCTCCGCAACCTGGCACGCGACTACTGGGATCGGCAGAAGCAGCGGGACAAGGAGGGAGGGCCTTTACCGGCCGACGACCGAGGGCCGGCCGCGGACTGGGACCGGATCTTCGACGACAGCTGCCGCGACGACGTGCTCGACCAGGCGTATCAGGCGCTGGCACGGGAGGAGCAGGAGTCCTGGCTGAAGTTGGAGCGGCAGGACGATGTCTGCAAGGCGTACCAGGCGCTGGCACGGGAGGAGCAGGAGTCTGGCACCCTCTACTACACCGTGCTCAACCTCAAGACCCGGCAGCCAGAGTTAACAGCGCCACAGATGGCGGAAAGGCTCGCTCGGCAACTCGGCAGGCCCTTCAACGCCGCTGCCATCCGGAAGACGCTGCAGCGAGCCCGGGACAGGTTTGCGGAGCTGCTCCTTGACGAGCTGAGCAGGAGGCTGGGGACGTCCGAGCTGGACGATCTCGAACAGGAGTTGAGCGATCTGAACTTGCTTGTTTGCTGCCAGCCGGCCCTGCACCGCCGCCGGGCTGCCTCGTCCTAGCGCCGGAACAGGCAGACCCGTTTACCGAAGCGCCGGCTCAGCTCTTCCATCATTGACGGGCTGATCGAGTTGTAGATCAAGTCGAGCTTGTGGAACTGCGTCGGGTACGGGTAGTCGAGCAAGGCCCGGGCACCGGCATCGCCAATGCGGTTGAGACTCAGGTCGAGAGAGTGCAGCTGACTCAGCAGCGGGCCCCTGGCCAGGGCGCGGACGCCGTCGTCGCCGATGTCGCCGAGGGCCCGGCTCAGGACCAGTTCGCGCAGGCCGGACAGGGCCGGTGCGGTCTCCACCAGGGCCTCGGCCCCGGCAGCGCCAAGCGGGTTGAAACTGAGGTCGAGCCGGAGTAGTCGCTCGGTTGCCGGCGGGCCACCGAACAGCGACACCTGCTCGGCGGTCAGGTGATTGTCTCCCAGTCGCAGTTCCTGCAGCCGTTTGCAGTACTTCGAGCGGAGGACCTCCGCCCAGCCGTCCGGTCCGAAGCCGTTCTTCGCGAGCCCCAACGACGTCAGCTGCCCCAGCAGCGGCGAGTCGGCGAACTCCTCGATGCTCTGGCGCGACAGCCAGTTGCCTTCGAGGTTCAGACCCATCAGAGCGGGAAAGCAATCCCAGCGCGCCAGGAGCCCCAGGACCAGTCCCTTCCGCTCAATCCGTTCATATGCCAGGTCGATAGTTCGCCAATCGGGGGCGAACTCGAGCAGCGGTTCCGTCCGTGCCGCGGCGTCGGGCTGGCTGGCGAACGACATCACCCCGCGGACTGCCAGGTGCCGCACGGGCGCCAGGCGGAAGATCGTCTGCGCGTGATAGACCAGCGGCTGGGCATTGACTGTGATCTCCTCGACGAAGCCGCGCCGGAAGCCGCAGCGCCGCACGAACGGCCGCAGCGCCGCCGTCCAGTTGGCCTCATGCTCGGCCAGCAGTTCCCGCTCGCGCTCGGCGAGGTCCCACTGCCGGGCATCGGTGTCCGGCAGACGGGCACGCTCGATCTGCACGCGGATGAACTCGGCGCGGGCCTCACCGCCGTGCTCCTCGAGCCAGTCGGCGTAGATCAGGCGCAGCCCGTCGTCGTCGGGCTCCTCGATAATGGCCTCCAGAAATGCATCCTCCCGCGTCAACGTCCGCCTCCTCGCTCGCGTCGTGTTGGGGCCTCGTCCGTCTGCTTGCTCCTCCCTTCAGCATACAAGACCCCGCCCCGGGACGCCTACCGCGGCCCGGCGGCTCGCTGTGGGAAATAGGGTGAGGAGGGACAGGCGCCTGCTCGCGCCAGAGGAGGCATTCGGGAATGTTAGCGGACGGCTTCCAGCGGCTTGAGGCGCATCGCCGACAGCGCCGGCAGCAGCCCGCCGACGCAGCCCATGCCGAGGGAGAACAGCAGTCCCGTCAGCAGGATGGGTCCGTCGACCACCAACTTCAGCACCACGCTCTTGCCGCCGCCCTGGCCGCTGCCGACGATGCTGCTCGCCGTCCAGCCGTCGGCGACCGAGCCGAGCGCCACGCCCAGCAGCCCGCCCGCCAGCGCGATCAGGAGCGATGGTGCGCTGCGCAATGGCGGCGAACATCGTGTTCATGACGCCGAACGTCCCGCCGACCGCCATCACCACCGCGACGAAGATGATCGCCACCAGGAACTGCTGGTTGGTCGCATTCAGCTTGTCGTAATACTCCGTCTCGACCACGGCCTGCACGGCGGACTTCTTGTAGTTGGCAGTCAAGTCCTTCGCCGCGTCCCGGGCCTCCTCGGCGCCAGCGGTGCGCAACACGACCGTCGTGTAACTGTCCTTGCCGAAGACAGGGCCGACGATCTGCCGCTTGGCCCAGACTTCCGAGTCGAACGTCGAGCCGGCGGACTGCAGGATGCCGACGACGACCCACCGGCGCGGTCCGGCCTCGAAGAGATCGCCGATCTCCAGTGTCTCCTTATGGTAATCCTTGCCCAGCTCGCGCGCGATGCCCGCGCCGAGGACTGCCTGGATCGCCGTGCCGCCGCCCCTGGCCGGCGGTAACCGCTGCACGCCAGCGTCGGAGAACCACGCTCCGCCGTCGTTCAGCGGCATCCCGTGGACCGTCCCCGACCGGGCCGGGTCGTCAAGCCCGCGCACTTGCAGGAAGCGACGCTTGCGGCCGCCACCGCGCGACTCGGGGATCGGCTGGTTGACGATCAGGTAAACCTCCCATGAGGCCAGCGGCCGGCCCCGTGCGTCGCGCAGGACCGCCGGGTGCCACTCGACCTCGCTGGTGTCGCGGTAGCCAAGGTTGCTGAACGCTTCATCGGTGGCCCCATCGGACATGACGATCACGTTCTCCGGATGCCCACTGCCCTCGGTCAGCCGGTACATGCCGTTGACGAAGGCGAGCATGACCGTCATCAGTCCCACGACCAGGGTGAACGCGAGAGCGGTCAGCAGGGTCGTCCGCCAGCGCACGAACAGGTTGCGCAAGTTGTAGCTGAACGGCACGCGCCGCACCAAACCCAGGGCCTGCAAGAGGAGCAGCAGCAAGAGCCCCGCCGCCAGCGGGAAGGTCAGGGCGAGCTGCCAGCGCAGGGGAGGACGGTCGAGCGAGCGATGGACCCAGTCGGCGGTCCAGCCGCGCCAGTCCACGCCGATCAGCAGGAGCCCACGCTCGAGCAGGTACATGATGCTGACGCGGAGGACGAGGGTCAGCAGGAAGACCAGCCCGAGGGCCATCCCCAGCATCACGATCCGCAGCAGAAACGTGGTCGTGCTCATCTTCGCCGCGTCAGGAGATCTTCGAGAACACCTCGGACACCTTGACCGACCGCGCTGCCAGGGCCGGCGCGAAGCTGCCGGCAAACGCCGTCAGCCCGCCAATCATCGGCCCCCACCACAGGGCGTCGCGGGGAATCTTGAATGCCGGGAAGAACGCGATCGGGAACTTGACCCCACCCATGACTTCATTGATGAAATAATAGGTGCCGGCGGACGACAGCAACCCACCCACGACACCGACCAGCAGTGCCTCGCCGAGGACCAGGCCCATCACCTGCCCCGGCGAGTAACCGAGCACCTTGAGTACCGCCATCTCGGTGCGCCGCTCGCGGACGCTGATGCTGATGGCATTGGCGATCACCAGCGACATGGTCACCAGGATGGCCGGCACCAGCAGCCAGCGCATGCCCCAGATCAGGTCGCGGTAGGCATCGAGGAACGAGGCCACTCCCGACGAGGCCGTCTCGCACTTGACTGCCGGGTTCGTGTACAAACTCGACGACTCGATCTGCTCGGAAAGCCGGCGGAACGCATCCGTGTCGGGGATCTTCAACCAGACGAGGTTGAGGCTCTTTTCCGTCAGCGGGTGTTTGCCCTTGGACTTCGCGAGGCGGCGGTTGTAGTCGTCCATCGCGTCGTTGAGATAGTCGCGGTTCATCACCGCGCTTTGGCCATAGCGGCCCGCGGGGAACTCGCCAATGATCTCGACTTCCAGGTCGATGTCCTGGTAGTTCATGCCGGTGACCTTGAGGCGCTCGCCGACCTTCTTGTTCATTGCCTCGAGGCGTTCCTTCCCGATGACCACCTTGCGCTTGTCCTTCTCCATCTCGCTGATGGCCCTTTTCAGCTTTTCGAGGTCGGTCTCGGAGAATTCATCGATGCCGTCCATCATGGTCAGCAGCTTGCGCGGCTCCATGCAGAAGAAGAACACGATGTTTTCGCGGGTTCGCTTGGCGGGATCGATGGTGCCGCCGAAGAACTGCCAGGTCATGTTGTCCTGCGGGACGATGTCGCCAGGGCGCGACGCGGCGCCCTCGGCGAGGCTGTTGCCGTAACTGACCGGCATCTGGCTGGGCAGCTGCCAGCGCTCCGTGACGATTGCTTTGAAGTCCTTGGCCTTCTCCGTGGTCACCAGGTCAAGGAACCACAGGATCGACCAGATCAGCGTGATGATGAAGACGAGCACCGCCGTCGCCACGCCGGTCAGGCCGGTGCGCAGCTTGTTGCGGTTGAGGCTCTTGACGATGAAACGCAGCTGCTTGTAGTAGGCGACCGCCCCGGCAACGAGCAGAACGGCCACGCTGGCACAGGCCACGTACAGGGGCTCGCGCAGGGCGGCCTCCACGCATTCTTCAATGGAACTCATGATCGGCTGTTCCTGGGTGTTTCTGCCGCTTGCGGCTTAGCACCTGATGCTAAGCCGCAAGCGGCGATTACACCGGCGCCGTCTCGCGGACGAGACATCCCTTCTCCAGATGCAGCACGCGCTCAGCGCGGGCGGCGGCACGCGGGTCGTGCGTCACCATCAGGATCGTCTTGTTCAGCCCCCTCTTCAGCTCGACGATCAGGTTGAGGATCTCCTCCGCCGAGCGAGCGGCGGGATCGCCGGTCGGCTCATCGGCGACGATGAGCGTCGGGTCGGTGACGATGGCGCGAGCGATGCCGACGCGCTGCTGCTGCCCGCCGGACAGCTGCCCGGGACGGTGCCGCAAGCGATCGGACAGGCCGACGAGGTCCAGGGCCGTCAGCACCTGTTGCCTGCGCTCCGCCGCCGACATCGGCAGCAGTAACAGCGGTAACTCGACGTTCTCGTAGGCGGTCAGCACGGGCAGCAGATGGTAGAACTGGAAGACGAAGCCGACGTGACGCGTCCGCCAGCGCGCGAGTTCCGCCTCGCTCATGGCGCTGATCAGGTGATCGCCGACCCAGATTTCGCCGTCGCTGGGCTGGTCGAGGCCGGCGATCAGGTTGAGCAGCGTCGTCTTGCCCGAGCCGGACGGCCCCATCAGGGCGAGATACTCGCCCTCGGGCACGTCGAGGCTGAGGTCGATCAGCACGTCAATCTGCTCGCTGCCGCGCCGGAAATACTTGTGCAGGCCACCGACCCGCACGATCGGTTCCGTCATGACGATCACAACTCCCCGGCGAGCGGGGGGTGTGAACCCCCCGGTACTTTGACGGACCGGGGGGTTCACACCCCCCGCTCGCCGTCCCTGGTTACTGCCCCGGCTTCTTGAACGAGACGATGACGCCCATGTCCGGCTTAAGATAAACTCCCTCCTCTTCGGATGGGATCTCGCCGGGGTTCAGCTTGACGCGCACCGGGATCGCCCCCTTGGCGCGGTCGGCGATCGGCATCAGCCGCGACACCTTGCCCTTGTAGCCGCCCTTGTGTTTCTCCAGGAACTTCTCGTCCTTCAGGAAAGCTTCCGGCATGACGGTGCAGTTCTGCCCGACGAACACTAACGGGACGTCGCGCTCCTGGACGTTCAGATCGACCTCCAGGTCGCCGAGGTCGGCCATCTCGCACAGGCTGCTCGAGATGTTGAACGCGACCGGGTTGACGAGATTGCCGAACTCGGCCTTCTTGGTCAGGATGGTGCCTTTGGCCGGCGGGCAGATGTAGCAACAGTCGAGGTGTTCCTGGGCCTTGGCGAGGTCGGCCTCGGCCTGCCGCACCTTCGCTTTCTCGGCGTCGATGGCCTTTTCCTTCGGCCCGCCCGGCGTGAACTCCTCCAGGCTCGCCTTGGCCTCCTTGCGTGCCTCGACCGCTCGCTCGAAGGCCGTGCGCGTGTCGTCGCGCTCCTTGGGGCTGGTGGTGACGCGCGGGTCGCCGACCCGGTCCCACTCGCGCCGCGTCCTCCCCTCCTCCAACTCCGCGGACAACAGTCGCGCCTTTATCTTCAACTCGTCGAGGGTCGTCTGGAATTCGAGCTGCGCCAGGTTCTTCTGTGCCACGGCCAGGCCCGCCCTGGCACGGGCAACGTCGGCCCGGTAGTCGACCGTCTTCAGCCGGGCGAGGACCATCCACGTCTCGAAGCGGCGCCCCTCCTCGAAGTCGGGGTGCAGCCACTCGATCTTGCCGGCCACCTCCGGCGTGACCTGGATCTGGTGCGCCGGAATGATGTAGCCCTTGGCCTGTAGCGCGATGCCCTGGGAATCGGCCTGTTTGCCCGCCGATGGGTCCACCGCCGGCTTGTTCGCCGTGTCGTCGCTTGTGGGTCGTCGAAAAGCCTGGTAGCCGAACGCGAGCGTGCTGCCAAAAAGCAGCAGGCACAGCACCCAGGGCATGCGCGAGCCGCCGCCCGCCGGCCGATCACCCAGGCGCAGCGAGCGCACTCGGTCGCTTAGCGTGGCGGGACGGGCCCGGCCGTCCTGCACCTCGTTCGGATTCGTCATGACTCACTCCCCTGTGGGACGGTCGGATCGGTTCTTCGGAAATGGTGGCGGTCGAAGCGCTGCCGCCATGTCATTCGCCAGCCCCGCCGACATATTGGCGCGCCACTCCTCGTCGAGAGCTGCCGAGAGCGGGGCCTGCGGGGCCGAGGGGTGCTGAAGTTGGTCATGGTCTGCGCCGCTGGGTGCGCCAAGGGTTTGCGTAGTATCGTTAGACTCCGATCGGACCAGCAATGTCAAGCGGAGTTACTGCGCGAACCGGAGAAGGACAGCGGGGTCACTTGGGCGGACGACAGATGGTCGGAGCGCCCTCGAGCAGCTCAGCCGGGAGTTTCACGGGCTTGGTGCTGGTGACACAGCCCGCGGCGAACAGTCCGCCGAGAATGAACGCCGCCACGACAGCCAGGCCGGTGCGCCCTGGTTCTCCAGCGGGCGACTCGCCAAGCCCCGCAACGGCTCCAAGGAAAAGAGGGATCGTCAATAACGCGAAAGCGGCCAGGCTCTGCTGCGGCGACGTCCCCACGCCAAGAATCCCACCGGGGCACTCCATTTTGCCGCGAAGCTCGAGCGACACGTGCCAGCCGGCAACGCCCAGGCCGCCGACGGCCAGGGGCAGCGCCAACAGACACAGCAGGCGCCCGCGCCGCGCCCCGCCCAGCAGGCCCAGGAAAAGCACGCCAAAGACACTCATGGCGAACGCCCGCTGGTAGAAGCAAAACGGACAGGCAATTAGGCCCATGCCGAGGCTCAGCCACAAACTGCCGGCGACGGCGACCGCCGACACCAGCAGCGCCAGCCAGGTCCAGAGCGTGCTGTTCTCGTTCGAGCCGTTCACGGTTGCCCCCTCTCAGAGAAGCGGTTTCCCCTGTGCTTGATCTTCTCGCCCGGCACCGGAAAGTCAAGCGTTCGCTGAGGGGAAATGGCGAGCCGGCGGGGACCTCACGGCCGCATCGTTGCTTTCCCGATAAACTGCGCGGTCCGAATAACCGATAACAAGAGAGGCGAGACTCCTTCGGAGAACGCAGGGATGCGTGGCATCACTCCCATCGCGGGCAAGCGCGGATCGCTGCTGCTGCCTGCCCTGCTCGCGCTGGGCCTCGCCTGTCCCGCCCTTGCCGCCGATCCGCCCCCAGCCTCGACCGCCGAGGAGATGCTGACCCTGACACGCCTGCTCGACCTTGCCGCAGCCAGCCACCCCGACCTGGGCGTGGCGCGGGCGCGGGTCGAGGCAGCGCGGGGCCGCATGATCCAGGCAGGACTTCGGCTCAACCCGGTCATCAGCATCGGCGACGAGGAGATCAACAATCCCTTCGGCCGCGCCGGCAAGATGTACGTCAACTTCTCTCAGGAAATCATCACGGCCCACAAGCGCGAATTGGCCCGCGCCGCCGCCGAGCAGGGTGTCGTCGCGGTCGACTGGCAGGCGGTCACGCGCTGGTACGATGTTGCCGTGCGCGTGCGCTCCGCCTACTACGAGGCGCTGACCGCCTGGCGCGAAGTACAGACCAACGAGGCGGCGGTGCGGCTGGCCGTGCAGGGACTGCAAGCCGCCGAAAAGCCCGAGAAGGCCGGCGCCGGCACCCGTCCGGACGTCCTCCGCGCCGAAGTGCAGCGCGACCAGGCTCGCGCCCGCCTCGATGTGTCGCGGCGCCGCTTCGAGGCCGCAGGCCGTCTGCTCGCTGCCGCAGTGGGCGTGCCGCACCTGCCCGGCGGCCCCCTGGAGGGCACCCTGAACGCGGCGGTGCCCGACTACGACTGGCCCGTCCTGCTCGGCACTGTGCTGACGCGATCGTCGGAGGTCCAGGAGGCGCAGGCCCTCGTCGTCGAGGCGGAGCACAACCTCCACCTTGCCATCGCCCAGCGGACGCCCAACGTCACCGTCCAGGTTCGGCCACTCTACTCCTACCCGGACCAGACCTTCGAGCCGATGATCCAGGTGGGGGCGCCGATCCCGATCTACAACCGCAACCAGGGTAACATCCTGGCGGCCCGCGCCGACGTCGCTCGCACCGAGGAGCAGGTGCGCCTGGTCGAGTTGCGTCTAACCGAACGCCTCGCTGGCGCCTATCAGCGCTACCAGGCGGCGCGCGAGCAGCGCGAGGCCTACGAGAAGCGCATCCTACCGCGGGCGCGCGAGTCGCTGCGCCTGGTGACGATCGGCTACGAGCGCGGCGACCCCAAGTACGACTTCACTGCCCTGCTCCAGGCCCAGACGACGCTGGTGCAGTCACAGCTGGCGTACGTCCAGCTACTGGGCGACGTGTGGCGTGCCGTCGCCGAGATCAAGGGCCTGATCCAGGACGAGCCGCCGCCCGCCGGCACGAGTTGCCCGGCCTGTCCCCCGTAGCCGCGAGGAGAAACCATGAGCGAACCCGTGTCGCGGCGTACCGCCCTGAAGACGATGGCCCTGACCGGGCTGGCCGCCCTGCCCGGGCCCGAGGCGGAAGCCGGCCTGCTGCGCCGCGGCCCCGACGGCTCGGTGCGCGGCAAGCTGACCGGCGCCCAGGCCCTGGTCGAGACGCTTCTCGCCGAGGGGACCTGCTGCGTCTTCGGCATTCCCGGCGCCCAGGAGAACGAGCTGTGGGACGTCATGAAGACGAGGAAGCTCCCGTATCTCCTCGTCACGCACGAGTTCTCCGCGGCGGGGATGGCCGACGGTTGCGCCCGCAGCACCGGCCGGCCGGGTGTCCTGTGCGTCGTCCCCGGCCCCGGCCTGACCAACTCGCTGTCCGGCATCGGTGAAGCGCTGCTGGACAGTGTCCCACTCGTCTGCGTCGTCGGCGACGTCGCCCGCGGCGACAAGTACAAACCTTTCCAGGTGCATGAACTGCCGCAAGTCGGGATCTTGCAACAGGTGACCAAGGGCGTCTTCGAGGTGAAACACCAGGCCGAGATCCCCGACGCGGTCCGCAAGGCCTTCCTGCTGGCGCGGTCCGGCGAACCGGGGCCGGCCGCCGTCGTCGTCCCTTACACCCTGCTGATCGAGACGTTCAAGTACGACTCGCCACCACTCGGTGACCCGGGCGTCCCCTTCGACGACGAGGCGTTTGCCTGCGCCCTGCACCTGCTTGCCAACCGCCGCTGGCGCCTCGGCATCTACGCCGGGCTCGGCTGCATGGACTTCGCCCCGGCGCTTGCCGAGACCGCCGAACTGTTACAGGCGCCGGTGGCAACGAGCGTCTCGGGTAAGGGCGTCCTCGACGAGTGCCACCCTCTCGCCGTCGGCTGGGGTTACGGCGCCCAGGGCAGCGCCACCGCCGAGGAGGTCTTCAAGCACGTCGACCTCGTCCTGGCGATCGGCGTCCGCTACAGTGAGGTGTCGACGGCGTTTTACTCCATCCCGAAAGTCCCGCATCTGATCCACGTCGACATCAACGAGCACAACCTCGGCCAGATCGTCAAAGCGGACGTTTGTGTCCATGCCGACGCCGGCGTCTTCCTCGCTCGCTTGCTCGAGCACGCCGACGAACTGCGCCGCTGCCCCGACGCCAGGTTGCAGGCGAAGATCCGCAAACTCCGCGAGGCCGACACCAGGCGGCACCAGAAGCTCTATGCCCGCTGTGGCGCCGACCCGATGGGCCTGCTGCTGACGCTGCGCTGTCTGCTGAACCGCGACGCCCTCGTCTTCGTCGACGTGACGCTGGCAGAGCACTGGGCCGCGGAGGCATTCGCGGTGTACCAGCCGCGCACCTACTTCAACCCGACCAACAATCAGGCGATGGGTTGGTCGATCCCGGCGGCCTTGGGGGCGCAGGTCGCCCACCCCGGCCGTCAGGTGGTGACGGTCACCGGCGATGGCTGCTTTCTGATGTCCGCGATGGAGATTTCGACGGCAGCGCGGGCTGGCCTGCCGGTCAAGTTCTTCATCCTGGACGATCAGGCTTACCACTACATGCAGGTGTTGCAGCACTCCGCCTACCGCCGCACGACGGCGACGACGCTGGCCCATCTCGACTACGCGGCGCTGGCGCAGGCATTGGGTGTTGGCTATCAGGAGATCAAGTCGACGGCCGAGTTGGAGGCGGGCATCCAGAGCGCCCTGTGCCAGGACGGCCCGGTGCTGGTCCGCGTTGTGACCGACTACGGCAAACGGCCGGTGCGCTGGATCGAGGCCACGAAGAAGCGCTACACCGATGAGCTGTCGGCGGAGCAGAAGGCCCGGTTCCTCGCTCGCATCGGCTCGCGGGCCCTGCAACCCCATCCCTGGAACGATTGAGGACCAGGGACAACTCGAGTTCGCTCTTGGCCGCTTGCGGCTTAGCACCTCATGCTACGCCGCAAGCGACGGAATCGCTTTCTCTGCTTTTCCGAGATTTCGCGCGGGCAGTCGCCGGGGCGCTGTGCTATGCTGACGCCCGCGCGAATGTTCCGGCCGCGCCGGGAGTTCCGGCGCCGGCCTTCTTCAACCACCTGCAGGAGGGAGCACCCATGGCCGACTGGAGGAAACTCGCCATCGCCCTGACGCTGGCGGACGGAAAGATCGACGATGAGGAGGTGAAAATTCTCAAAAAAGAACTGTGGGCCGACGGCAAGATCGACAAGGAGGAAGTCAAGTTCCTCATCGAGTTGCGCAACGCGGCCCAGAAGAAGGCGAAGGCCCGCAAGGCGGAGCTGAACGCCGGCTTTGAGCGCCTGTTCTTCAAGGCCATCGAGGAGAACGTCCTGGCCGACGGCAAGATCGACGCGGGCGAGGCACGGTGGCTCAAGGACATGCTCTTCGCCGACCGCAAGATCGACGCGAATGAGAAGAAGTTCCTTGTCCGCATCAAGAAGGCGGCCAAGCAGACCAGCCCCGAGTTCGACGCCCTCTACAACCAGTGCATGAAGACGAAGTGAACGAGGCGTTGTAGGACGGATTTCCAATCCGTCCGTGCGTGAAGCCCGGACGGATTGGAAATCCGTCCTACAACCTCCTATTTCAGCTCCTTGATCCAGATATTACCGAACTCGACCGCGTCGCCGTGATGCTGCAGAGCGATCGGGCCGGTCCTGGCCACGCCGGGCAACTTCGCGTCCTCGATCACCGCTTGGCCGTTGAGGTTCACGTTGAGCCGGTCTCCCTTCATCGTGATGATGAAGCGGTTCCAGTCGCCCGGTTTCCGATCCGCCTTCACCTTCGGCGTCACCCCCTTGCGCACCTCCGGCGGCATGCTCTTATCGGTGCGATAGCCATACACCTCGCCCGAGCCGATCGGCCAGCACCACATGTTGACCTGGCTTTTACTGCTGCCGCGCAGATAGATGCCGCTGTCGCCGACGTCGTCGACCACCACCATCTTCTGCTTGCCCGCCTCGTCCGTGTCGTAGTCCCCGTTCGGCAGGATGAGGGGACGCGGCGTCTTCTTCGGCTTGGCCGGGAAACGCCAGTCACAGACCATGACGAGATCGCCGTACGACTTCTCCGACCACAGGTCCTTGTCCTTTGCCTCGCTTTTGCCGTCGTAGCTCAGCACCGGCCCCTTTGCCACCCAGTGCCCCCTGTGCCCGGGCTCCTGCTTCCAGTTGGTCAGGTCCGCGCCATTGTACAGCCGTTTGAACCCGGTGCCGTCGATGGCGATCTCCCCGGGCTTGGGCGCGGTGCTTGGAAGCTCCTTGATGCGCAGGTTGCGGAAGTGGCATTCGCTGCCCTCGGACTCGAGGGCGAGATAGCCCTTGCGCGGGTTGCACTTGCTGACACCGGAAACGACCTTGCCGTTGACGGCCAGCGTGATGCGGCCGTCGTTGCCCTCGACGCGGTAGTGGTTCCACTCGCCGGCGCCCTTGCAGCGGCGCTCGCTCGGCAGGCAGCGCTCCCAGCCTTGCGGATGGGGCCGGTCCGGCACGCAGCGAGCTCCGTGGATGCTGAACAGGTCGCCGTGACTCGTGTAGGAATCCTTCTTCTCCAGGTTGACCAGCACCTGCACCTCGATGCCGCGCGAGAACGGGTTCAGACCGGGGCCCCCCGTCGCGGCGGGGAAGGCGTCGCACCAGACGAAGAACCCCGAGTTGCCGACCGCGTCGGGCGCCGGCGGGACGTGCTTCCACTCAAACTCGCAGAGGAAGTTCTCGTACTGCTTCGCCGTGCGCAGGAAGCCGATCGGCTGGCCGGTCGTGATGATCTCGTTGCCCTTGACGTAGAACGTGTCCGGCGCGCAGTTGACGTTGACCCAGCCGTCGAGGTTCCTGCCGTTGAACAGCGGGCCCCACTCGCCCGGCGGCTCGTCGGCCCGTGCCGGCAGCGCCAGGCCGAGCGTCAGCAGTAGCGCCAACCCAATCGCTCTCCCCCTCATGACGTCTCTCTCCTTGGTGCCGATGTCCCGGGCTTTGTCGTCGCGCCCGCCGCCCGCCCGGGAGAGGGACGGCCGCGGACTCTCAGTGTACGCCGTGCTCACTGCCGTTCCACGTCAAATCTTTGCAGAACGTGCAAGGGCCTCCGGCAGGCTTTCACCCCAGGCGTTCCAGAGGTAGAATGCCCTTCCCCGCCACGCGGCATGGAAGAACCACGCTGCGTCGGGAAGAAACCTTCGCTGGAGAGTGATGATGGTTCCCCCGCCCCCGCCTGGCATCCCCGAGGAGTTCGACCGAGGCGTCGCCCTGGTCGACGAGGGGAAGTATGACGAGGCCATTACCGTCTTCAACGCCGTCCTGCGCGATGATCCCACACATGCCGGGGCGTTCCTGCATCGCGGCCGGTGCTGGGACCGCAAGGCGGAGCACGATCGCGCCATCGAGGACTTCAGCGCCGTGATCCGTCTCTCACCCCACGAGGCGCGGGCGTACCACTTTCGCGGCGTCTCTCACGCCAAGAAGGAGGAATTGCCCGAGGCGATGGCGGACTACGAGCGCTGCCTGGAGCTGGCGCCAACGGACGCCCGTTGCCTGAACAACCGCGGCGCCCTGTTCGCGCTGCGCGGCGACACCGATCGCGCCATGACCGACTACAACGACGCGATCGCCATGGAACCGGAACTGGAGCTTTCCTATCTCAATCGCGCCGGCGTCTACTTCTCCCTGGACCGGGACGACGACGCGCTCGCCGACATCGAGCACCACCTGGAGCTGCGGCCGAACAGCTCGCTCGGGTTCCTTTCGCGCGGCCGGGTGTTCCAGAAGCAGAAGAAGGCTCAGCAGGCGCTGGCGGATTTCGAGAGAGCCCTGGAAATCGAGCCGACCCTGGGCGAGGCGCGCGCCTGCCGGGCTGCCCTCCTGGTCGTTCTGGACCGCGTTGACGAGGGCATCGCGGAATTCGACACCTTCTTGAAGGACCACCCGCGTGAGGCCGAGGCGTGGTTTCACCGGGGCAAGGCGTACATCGCCAAGGGACAACACACCAAGGCCCTGTCCGACCTGTCGGCTGCCCTGCGTCTGAAACCGGGCCACGCCGATGCGCTGCTGTGCCGGGCGCTGGTGTACGTGCATTTGAACGATCTGGAAGGGGCATTGAAGGACCTGAACGAGCGGATTCGTCTGAAGCCGCCCGAGGCCCTGGCCTACTTTTCGCGAGGCATGGTGCGCAGTCAACTCGACCATCCGGAGCAGGCCGTCGACGACTTCGAGCAGGCGCGGCGGCTGGACCCCAAGCACGTCCCCACGCTGGTCGGCCGCGCCATGGCCTGGGAGCAGCTGGGGAACTTCGACCGTGCCCTGGCCGACTTCGCCGAGGCGCTGCGTCTGGACCCGGCTCACGCGGGGGCCTACTACAGCCGGGCGTCCATGAATCAGCGGCGTGGCCAGTATCGCGCGGCGCTGGCTGACTTCGAGCGGGCCGTGGCCCTGCAGCCGGAGGACGCCTCGTATCGCAATCAGTTGGCCTGGCTGCTGGCCACCTGTCCGCAAGACGACGTCCGCGATGGGGCGAAGGCCGTGGAACACGCCACGAAGGCCTGCACGCTGATGCACTGGCAGGATGGCAACTTGCTCGACACGTTGGCGGCGGCGCTGGCGGAGTGCGGCCGCTTTGCCGAGGCGGTGGAGCACGCCCGCAAGGCGGAGCTGCTGGCGCCGGAGGCTCTCCGCGCCGACATTCGGGCACACGTGCAGCTATTCCAGAGCGGCAAGCCCTTCCGCGGCAAACCCGCGGTCACAACGAGGCCATCGAACCCGAGGCGCTCGAAACCACTGCCGCCCGGCAAGCGAAAAAAACGCCCTCCGCACTGATCTCCTCCCTCCGTTCCGCCGCACTCCGCACTTCCAGACGCAGAAAACCGGGAACGTGATGTGGGGACATCCTGCCGGCCGGAGATGATTCAGGCAGGCCGAAGCAAGCAAACCACCAGCAGCCCCTTGACAGGGCGTCACGGGTGGATTTATCCTCCATTCACCTTCTCCGCAGAACCGGCCGAACGGAGAGGCTGTTCTCGTCAGCGGCTACTCCGTTCCCGAACTTCACGGACGGAATTCCTCTCATGACGCCGAACCCCCGCCGCTGTCAGCGATGCTGCTGTGTCCTCCCCACGAGCCACTGGCAGGCAAACAAGCCGAACATCTGCCCGGCCTGTCACGGTCGTGTTAAGGTCGGAGATTGTGTGAGCTCAGTCGCTCAACCAGCACTGGAATCAGGAGTCAGCTATGCGATCTTTCTGGATGGGGACTTCGCTCCTCCAGGCACTCGTCTTTGCGTCCGGTACACTCCAAGCCCAGGTTGAGTCCGGGCCGAGCGCTGGGAGCAAAACGGAGGTCCTCAAGGCCGTCGCGGCCACTGGGGATGCTGCCGGCAAGGAGGTGGACTACGCCAGCGAACGCAAGGAGAAGCCCACCCTGTTCCTCTTCGTCCAGGCCGACAAGTGGGACCGTCCCGTTGCCCGGTTTCTGCGAACGTTGGATCAAGAGTTGGCCAAGTCCCGTACCGACGTGCAGATCATAGCCGTCTGGCTGACGGACGACGTGGAGAAAGCGAAAGCGTACTTACCCAAGGCCCAGGAGTCGCTCAAGCTGTCGCAAACCACGTTCGCCGTCTACCGCGGCGACAAAGGGGGGCCGCCGCGCTGGGGGATTAATGCCGACGCCCACCTCACGGTGGTGGTGGCTCAGGACCAGAAGGTCAGTGCGAGCCTCGGGTTCCGCTCCGTCAATGAGACCGACGCGCCTTCGGTGCTCAAGAAATTGAAGCCGAAGAAGTGACGCTCCTCCAGAAGTCAAAGGACGGTCGAATCGCTCCACCTATCGGGATAAGGACGGCCCCCGCCAGGGTCAAGGGCAGACCCGATCGTCAAGACGGCTTGGACGTCTCCCGGCGCCGGGGTATGATACTTTTTTCCCTCTCCCCGCATCCCGGCTGTGCATCCTGGGCCAGCGCTCGCGAGGCAGGGTCGGGGTATTTTCCGCAGCGGGGGGGCGGGTATTCTGGACAAACAGGGAAACCTCGTCGGAAACGAGATTTGCCCGGCGAAGGCTTTGCCATGACTTCCGCCGCCTCCGCGCTCGCTCCCGAGAGCGAGCGCATCCTGATCTTCGATTTCGGCTCGCAGTACGGGCAGCTGATCGCCCGCCGCGTCCGCGAGCAGAACGTCTTCTGCCAAGTCGTGCGGCACGACCTGCCGGCGCAGCGCGTCGCCGAGCTGCGGCCGCGCGGCCTGATCTTCTCGGGCGGTCCCGCCAGCGTCTACCAACCCGGCGCCCCGCGCTGCGACCCGGCGGTGTTCGACCTCGGCGTGCCGATCCTGGGTATCTGCTACGGCATGCAGCTGGCGTGCCACGTCCTGGGCAGCGAGGTGCGGCCGGCGCCCAGCCGCGAATTCGGCCGCGCTCACTGCCACGTTGAGGAGGCCGCTGGCCTGTTCGCCGGGGTGCCGCACGACACCGAGGTGTGGATGAGCCACGGCGACCAGGTGCAGTCGATCAACGGCGAGTTCGTACCGTTGGCCAGCACGCCGACCTGCCCTGCCGCAGCAGTCCGCCACCGCAGCCGGCCCGTCTACGGCCTGCAATTTCACCCCGAGGTCAGCCACACCCCCGAGGGCAAGCGCATCCTCCACAACTTCCTCTATGACATCTGCGGTTGCCAGGGACTGTGGAAGATCGAGTCGTTCATCGAGCGCACCGTCGCCTCGGTGCGCCAGCGCGTCGGCGACCGTCGCGTCATCTGCGGACTTTCCGGAGGCGTCGACTCGTCGGTGACAGCAGCGCTGCTGGTCAAGGCGATCGGGCAGCAGGTGGCCTGCATCTTCGTCGACAACGGGCTGCTGCGCAAGGCCGAGTCGGACGCGGTGCGGCGCACCTTCCGCGACAACTTCCACGCCGACCTGCACGTCGTCGACGCCCGCGACCGTTTCCTGAAGGCGCTGGCTGGGATCAGCGATCCGCAGGAGAAGCGGCGTGTCATCGGCCACGTCTTCATCGACGTCTTCAAGGATGAGGCCCGGAATATCGACAATGCCCATTTCCTCGCTCAGGGCACTCTCTACCCCGATGTCATCGAGAGCGGCGGATCGCCCGACGGCCCGGCGGCCAACATCAAGATGCACCACAACGTCGGCGGGTTGCCGAAGGAATTGGGGTTCGAGCTGATCGAGCCGCTCAAAGACCTGTTCAAGGACGAGGTGCGCGAGCTGGGGCTGGCGCTGGGGCTGCCGGAGACGACGGTGTGGCGGCACCCGTTCCCCGGCCCGGGGCTGGCGGTGCGCTGCCTCGGCCCGGTGACGGCGGAGGGGCTGGAGATCGTGCGCAATGCCGACGCGATCTTGTTGGAGGAGTTGAAACAGTCGGGTTGGTATCGCAAGACGGCCCAGGCGTTTGCGGTGCTGCTGCCGGTGCAGTCGGTCGGCGTGATGGGCGACGGCCGGACCTACGAGCGTGTCATCGCCGTCCGTGCCGTCCAGACCGACGACTTCATGACCGCCGACTGGGCGCATCTGCCGTACGAGTTGCTGGCGAAGATCTCGACGCGTATCATCAATCAAGTGCAGGGCGTCAACCGGGTGGTCTACGACATCAGCAGCAAGCCGCCGGCGACGATCGAATGGGAGTAGCGAGATCTGATTACCGCCGACCTCCAGGGGCAGCGATGGGAAACAGGGGGCGAGGGGTCTCCACGGCAGCAATGCCGTGGCCACATTGAAGCGAACATGCACGGGGCTGGCAATGACTAGAGCTACGTGCATCCCCTCGCCCCCTCCGCAATAACGAGGAAAGGACTAGGGATCGGTGCGATTCTGGAAGCTTCATGGCTGCGGCAACGACTACATTTATCTTGACTGCTTCCGCCAGTCCCCGCCGCGTGATCCGGTAGCGCTCAGCCGCGCCATGAGCGACCGGCACTTCGGCATCGGCGGCGACGGCCTCATTCTCATCTGCCCGTCGGAGCGGGCCGATGCCCGCATGCGCATGTTCAACGCCGACGGCAGTGAGGCCGAAATGTGCGGCAACGGCATCCGCTGCGTCGCCAAGTTCGTTCACGACCACGGCATCGCCGTCAAGCCGACACTGACCATCGAGACGGGCCGCGGCATCCTGACGCTCGACCTCGAAGTCAAGAACGGCAAGGTGCAGCGAGTCCGCGTCGACATGGGCGAGCCGATCCTTCAAGCCGCACGCATCCCGACGACCCTGCCGGGCGATCCGCCGGTCAATGTGCCCCTGACCGTTGGTGCTCGGACACTGACCGTTACCTGCGTGTCGATGGGCAACCCGCACTGCATCAGTTACGTCGACGAACTGAGCGATGGCCTCGTCCTGGGCATCGGGCCGCAGGTCGAGCGCCACCCGGCGTTCCCGCGCCGGGTTAACGCGGAGTTCGTGCGCGTCAATCGACCCGACGACGTGACCGTGCGCGTCTGGGAGCGCGGCTCGGGCGAGACGCTGGCTTGCGGCACGGGGGCGTGTGCCGTCTGTGTCGCCAGCGTGCTGACGGGTCGCACGGGACGGACGATCACCGCCCATTTGCCTGGCGGCGACCTCGAATTGCACTGGTCGGAGAAGGACAATCATGTCTTCATGACGGGCCCTGCTGTCGAGGTGTTCAGCGGCGAATGGCCCGAGTAGTCGGCGGCCCGCCGCTTGCGGCTTAGCGTTCGCGCCACCTGCCGGGTGGCGCGAACGCTAAGCCGCAAGCGGCGGGCTCCGACGTGATTCTGGTCTTGCAATGAGACAAGGTGGTCGCTATCGTGCCCCCCTCTTTGCTCAATACCGAAGAAAGATCGCCCCAGACCAAGGTGGGGCAGCCGCCCCCGACGTGGTCGGTGCGCGGCGCCCTCGTGCTCGTCGTCGCCGGCCTGCTGGCCGTCTTTGCTGTCGCCGGCTGGATTCAGCCCTACGACCAAGAGGGCCACGCCGAGCTTCTGGCAACGCATCGCCAGCTTGGCCTGCCGGAATGCTCCTTCAAGGTGATGACCGGCAAGCCCTGCCCGTCGTGCGGCATGACGACGAGCTTCGCCCTGCTCGTTCGCGGCGATGTGGTCAACTCGGCCCGCGCTAACTTCGTGGGCACGCTGCTGGCGGTCGTGTGTCTGCTGGCCATCCCCTGGGGGGTGACCAGCCTGGTGCGCGGCCGGCTGCTCTACGTGCGGTCGCTGGAGTGGGCGCTGACCTGGGTCGTGGGCATCTTTCTGACGCTGCTGCTGGTCCGCTGGGCCCTCGTGGTCGGGGCGGACTTCTTGAGGCACTGAACCTCTGGTGTGGGGCAAGTTTCCAACTTGCCGAGAGAAGATGGTAAGTTGGGAACTTGCCCCACAGCAGCGAAGGCGCGCACTCACGGAGGAGAGGCGATGTCTACCTTCTGCCGGCGATTCCTGCTCGTGCTCGGCCTGCTCGGCCTGGGCGGTGCCTGCAATCCGCTGTATCTGCCGTTCTTCCTCGCCGGCGGCGAGCCGAAGTTCCCCGCGGAGTACCAGCGCCTCGCCAGCGACGACAAGAAGAAAGAGGTCCGCGTCGCCATCCTTACCTACATGGGCGTGCCCGAGAGCGAAGATGTCCTCCACGCCGACCGCGACCTCGCCCTGAGTGTCGCCAACCAACTGCGGAAGCTGTGCAAGGAGAACGAGGAGAACGTCGCGGTCATCAACCCATTCAAGGTCGAGGAGTACAAGGCGTCGCGGCCCGACTGGCACCACCATCACGTCGACCTGGAAACGGTCGGCAAGGACCTGCACGCCGACTACGTGATCTACATCGAGATCAACTCGCTGTCGTTCTACCAGCCCGGCACCGCCCGGCAGCTCTACCAGGGCAAGGCGAACCTGACCCTGTCGCTGGTCCACGTCGGCAAGCCGGACGACGTTTCGGCCGGGCCGCGTGAGCTGCCGTTCAGTTACCCTGGCGAGAGCCGCGGTGGAAACATTCCTGTTGACGATGACATGCCGCCGCACGTGTTCCGTCAGAACTTCTTCGATTCCATCGGGCTGAAACTGGCATGGAAGTTCACTGCCCATCCGACGAGTCAGCACCACTGGGCCGAGTAATGTCCGAACCGATTGTCATCCGTTGTAGGGAGAACGGCCCGTACGTGCTCGAGGGCCCGGTCAAGGTGGTCGACCACCTTGGCAATGCGTTCACGATTCCGGCGGGGAAAAACAACGTGGCGCTGTGCCGCTGCGGACACTCGAAGAACCGCCCGTTCTGCGATGGCTCGCACCGCGACTGCGGCTTCCAGGCCGCCGAAGTTGCGCCCGCCGACGTTGGCGAGCGGGGGGCGTGAGCCCCCTGGTTAGAGCGTTTTGCAGTCGGCCGTAGCACATAGCACAGGCGTCTCGCCTGTGCCGAACCGCGACAGCGCACAGGCGAGACGCCTGTGCTACGAGCAAATGCAAACCGCTCTAATCAGGGGGGCTCACGCCCCCCGCTCGCCAACAGCGGGCTCGGTGCGTTTCGGGCCGGATCATCTCGGAAGGCGTTCGCGGTGTCCCGATCCTCGCTTGCGCTCCGGCAGTTCGCTAGTCCGTGCCGCGGACAGGACCTGGCGAAAGTCTCGAAGCAGGCGTTCGAGTTCGGACTGCTGCTTGCGGAAGGCGGCTTCGGCCTGGGCGAGAAGTTTCTGCTGGGGCGCCTGGCCGGCCGGCTCGGGATCGTGTCCTTTCTGCGGCTGTTCTTCCACAAGCAGCGCCGCACTTCTCTGTTCCAGCTCGCGCTCCTTGCGGGCGGCGTGTGCCTCGAACGACTGGACGCTCGCCGTGTGGCGCTGGATCTCCTCCTGCAGCGCCTTATATTCTCTGTCAAGCGTGGCGCGGTCGGTCGCCAGGTCGCGCTCGGACAGCTCCAGGCGCGTCATGCGCAGTTCGTACTCGCGCTGGTGGAGGCGCAGCGACTCGACCTGCTGGTTCAGTTCCGCCCGCTCCAGTTTCAGTCGGGCACTGGCCTGGTGGAGAAGGAAGCGGTCGCCCAGCCGCTTCCGCAAGCGCAGGGCAAGGCGGCCGAGGCGGCGACGCGATCGCTGCAGTCGCTCGATCAGCACCGGGACCGGCAGGGCGCCTTTCCCGGCGGGGTCGACGGGGAGGCGAGCCTCGAAGCTGAAGGCCCCCACCTGGATGACGTCGCCGTCCTCGAGTTCGGTTTCCTGGACCGCCCGACCGTTGACGCGCGTCCCGGGCCGCCCGCTGCAGTCGCGCAGCAACCAGCCCGACGAACGACGCACCAGCACACAATGGACCGGGGCCACGTCGGGCGAAACCAGGTGAATGTCGCAAACCGGACTGCGTCCCATCACCAGCAGGTCGGCGTCCAGCGGCCGGACCTTCCGGGCGGCGTTGCCGTAGGTGATGACCAGCGCCGGCGTGCCATCGATCGGCTCTTTCTCTTCGTTCCGCATAGTACCCTTCCCGGGGCGATTCCCGACGGACGCCTGGGCGTTCCCTCAGCGTCCGAGGCAGTGTGGGGTCGTTGAAGAGGGGAGTTCAAGGGCAACAAACGGGGAATCGGACGGGATGTGAAAAGTCTAGCCCACGAAAAGAGGACGTGCGCCGCCGCGCGGGAAAAATGCGGTCGAATCTCTCCCGCTCGGCCGCCTCCCCCAACAGAACCCCACCTGCCGATGCCTAACGGCTGTGTCCGCTGCTGCCCCCTTGCCCTCCGCAACCCACCCGGTTACGATTCAGTCGGTAAGTCGATTAGTCGATCAGTCGAACAGTCGGGATGTCAAGGCCGGGTTTGCCGACTAATCGACTTACCGACTGGGAGAATGCACTATGCGGAGCCAGGGAACCACGCGGCGCGGCTGCGCGGACTTCGAGCAGACGCTGCGCCTGGACCGCCGCGGTTTCCTCCGGGCTGGCGCCCTGGGTGCCGCTGGCCTGACCCTGCCCCAGCTGCTCCATGCCGAGCAATTTGCAACGGACCACGGACAACGGACCAAAGTCAGCTCGGTCATCCTGCTGTGGATGCGCGGCGGGCCCAGTCACATCGACATGTGGGACCCCAAGCCGGACGCCCCCGCCGAGTATCGCGGCGAGTTCGGCGTCAAGTCGACCCGGGTGCCCGGCATTCTCCTGGGCGACCTGCTGCCGATGTGCGGTCGCATCATGGACAAGTGGTCGATCGTCCGCAGCCTTTACCACAACGATGCCGGCCACTCCTCCGGCGATCAGATCTGCTTCACCGGCTACCCCGCGGGCCCCAACCCCGACGAAAACGTCCACCCCAGTTGCGGTTCGATCGTGTCGAAGCAACTGGGCCACCTGAGCCCTCAGCTGCCGGCCTACGTGATGATCCCGCGGCACCTGCCCGGGGCCGGGCCGGCCTACCTCGGCGTCGCCCACAAGGCCTTCGAGACCAACGCCGACCCGGCCATCCCGGGGCCGTTCCGCGTCCCCAACTTCACCCTGCCGCAGGGCGTCACCTTCGATCAGGTCAGCGATCGTCGATCTCTGCTGAAGCGCTTCGACGGGGCCCGCCGTGAGATGGACCGTTCGGGGCAGTCGGGGCACCCACGCGAGTGGGTCGCTTTGGACCGCTTCCAGCAGCGGGCCTGGGACATCCTGACCTCGAGGGCGGCGCGGGACGCTTTCGACCTCGACCGCGAGCCGAGGGCGGTGCGCGAGCGCTACGGGTTCATGCCGCCGTTCGACCCCAAGGCGGCCAACCGCTGCGGTGCTCCTGCCTGGAGCCAGCGCATCCTGCTGGCCCGCCGTCTCGTCGAGGCGGGCGTGCGGCTGGTCACCGTCGACCTGCGCTGGTGGGATACACACGTCAAGGGCTTCGAGTCGCTGCGCCTGGGCTTTCTGCCGCGCTTCGACCGGGCGTACTCAGCACTGATCGAGGACCTCGACCAGCGCGGCCTGCTGGCGACGACGCTGGTGCTGGCCTGGGGCGAGTTCGGCCGCACGCCGCGCGTCAACAACGACGCCGGCCGCGACCACTATCCCAACGTCTTCAGCGCGGCGCTGGCGGGCGGGCCGGTCAAGGGCGGCCGTATCGTCGGCGAGTCGGACGCCAAGGGGGCGTTCCCCAAGAGCAATCCCAAGACGCCGCAAGACGTACTCGCCCTGCTGTACCGTCACCTCGGTGTCGACACACGCGCGCAGTACGTCAATGAGGCCGGCCGCCCGATCAGCGTCCTGCCCAGCGGCGAACCAATCGACGAGCTGTGCTGAATTAGTAGGGGTCAGGGGTCAGGGGTCAGGGAAGAAAAGTCTCCCCTGACCCCTGACCCCTGACCCCTACTAATGAGGGTTTGTGTCATGGCCGGCAAACCAGACCCGCCCACGTCCTTGACGCAGGAGGTCTTGCCGGCGCAGACGCAGGACACGAAGCCGCCCAGCACGCGCCTCGGCCCGGCCGGGCACGAGTCGGTCGCGGCCGCCTCCGCGCATCCCGAACCCACCCGCATCATCGACCTGCCGCCCGACGAGGAGTCCGTCACCGCCGACCAGCCCGCGCCCAAGCAGATCCTCGGCGACTTCCGATTGCTCGAGGTGCTCGGCTCTGGCTCGTTCGCCACAGTCTACCTGGCGCAGCAGATCTCCCTGGGCCGCCAGGTCGCCCTCAAGGTGGCCACCAACCAGGACAGCGAGGCGCGCACGCTGGCAAGCCTCGAGCACGAGCACATCGTCCACGTCTTCTCGGAAACCATCGACGAACAGCGCGGGTTGCGACTGCTGTGCATGAGCTTCGTGCCCGGCACCGACCTGGAACGCGTCATGCGCGCGCTGGGCCGGCGCGGCCCGACAGAGTGGAACGGGCCGGCGATCCTCGATGCCATCGACGCCCAGTGCCGTCACGAAGCCATGTTCGACCTGGCCGCCTTGCGCGACCGCGACCGGCTGGCGGACATGAGCTTCGACGAGGCGGTCTGCTGGCTGGGGGCAAGGCTGGCCGAAGCGCTGGCGCACGCCCATAGCCGTGGCGTGCTGCACCGCGACATCAAGCCGGCCAATATCCTCCTCAACCGCTACGGCCGACCGCTTTTATCTGATTTCAACCTCGCCCAGTGCGCCCACCGTGGCCTCGGCCGCGAGCACTTCGGCGGCACCATCCGCTACATGGCTCCGGAGCACCTCGACGCCTTTAGCCACACCGGCGAGAAGGAGGCCGTCGACGCGCGCTCGGACATCTACTCACTGGGCGTCGTGCTGTACGAGCTGCTGACGGGCCGCCCCTTCCTGACCGGCTTGCCGCCCGGGGGGCGCATGCAGCTGTTGCAAGAACTGGCGGCGTATCGGCGTGAGAAGGCACCGTCGCCGCGCGAGGCGCGGGAGGCGGTCCCCGAGGTCGTCGACCGCGTCATCCGCCGCTGTCTCGAGCCCGACCCGGCCCGCCGCTACCAGAAAGCGGAGGAGCTGGTGCGGGCCCTCGATGGGTGCCGCGAGCTGCTCCAGATGGAGCGCGACTTCCCGCCCTCCCTGCGCCTGACCGGTGCCAGCGAACGGCGCCCCGGGCTGATGATCACTCTGCTGGCCCTGATCCCCCATCTGCTCGGAAGCATCGTCAATATCACTTACAACAAATTGTCCGTCGTGGAGAACCTTTCGCCCGCCCAGGAGCAGGCCTTCGGGCAGGTGCTCTTGGCCTACAACATCCTCGTCTATCCGCTCCTGGTCTGGGTCTGGTGCCGTGGCATCGTGCCGGTCCTGCAGCTGCGGCGGCGGCTGAGCGGGACGGGAACCGTGGACGCCGAGGAGGTGCGTCGCCTTCGGCGCAAGAGCCTGAAGCTGCCGGCGCTGCTGATCATCTTGTCGTGTTTGGGCTGGCTGCCGGGCGGGCTGCTCTTCCCGTTGGGAATTAGCCTGCTGTCTGAGCCGGTCCGTGCTAAGGTGTTCGGACACTTCCTCATCTCGTTCACCGTCTCGGGGCTGATCGCGACGACGTACTCCTACTTCGGCACGCAGTTCTTCGTGCTGCGCATCCTGTACCCGCGGCTGTGGGTCGACCCGCAGGCGCCGCGGCAGCAGGCGCGCCGGGAGCTGGGCTCGATCGAGGGACGGCTGCGCGTCTTCCAGTTCGCGGCGGGACTGATTCCCCTGTCGGGCGCGATCTTGATGGTGAGTGTTGGCGAGGTGGAGCAGTTCACGCTCGGCTTTCGGCTGCTGGTGGTCGGGCTGATCGGGCTGGGCATGGCCGGCTTCGGCGCGGCGCTGCTGGCGAGCAGCCGCCTGAGCCGGACGCTGAGCGTCCTTGTCGGCGCCAGCTCCCGTCCCAATGCCGGCGAACGGCCGGCGTGAGCCGGGGAATCAATACGGAAAAGTTTCGTCCATCTTCTCCCCAGACGCTCGACCAGGGCGTCCATCAGTTGATGTCCCTTCTCGGCGGTTGCGGCGGAGGGGTCGCCCATGCCGGTGTTCGTCGTCGCCAGGTGCCACGGCCGCGTGATCGACACCCAGCCGCGGTTGACTGCCTCCAGGCGGCAGGGCTTCGCCTCTCCCGCGTCGGCCTGCTCGGGTTTCACCAGCGCGGGAAAGAACGCCAGTCCCAGGCTGGTCTCGACTTCGTCGGCGTGCTCGCCGGGCCGCTCGAAAATCTTCGCATAGAGGTCGGCCACCATGCGATACCAGTCGCACACGCACAGAAAGACCGCCGTGCGATGGTGCAGTTCGCGCATTAGCGGTTTCAGTTCGTTGCCGCCGTGGCCGTTGAGCAGAACCAGCTTGCGCAGTCCCTGCCGCTCCAGTGAGTCAACCAGATCGCCAAGCAGACGCAGCAGCGTAGTCGGCGTCACGCTACAGGCCAGCGCGCCGGGAATCTTGAAGTAATTCGTGTTAACCCCGTAAGGGATCGTCGGCAGGAGCAGTACCTTCGCTCCCTGGCGGTACGCCCACTCACAGGCGCGCTGGCCGAGGACGTCGACCTGGTAGTTATCGGTGCCGTAGGGCATGTGCAGGTTGTGCGGCTCGGTCGCTCCAAAGGGAAGAACGCCGACCTCCCAACGCTCAGAACGCAGGCCGGCATGGTTCTGCTCGGCGAGGATCCATTCGCGCATGCTGACCTCACACAGGCGAGCGGGGGGTGTGAACCCCCCGGTGGACGCAGTTACCGGGGGGTTCACACCCCCCGCTCGCCCTTTACTCAAGCCGCGAACTGGTGTTCCTCTCGGCGGGGTCCTTGCCATCGATCCACGGACCGGCGAGCTTCTGATATTCCGGCGGCACCAGCACGCTGCCGCTGGTGCCGCCCTTCCAGCCGATTACGTGGCTCGGCTTGCCGCGGTCCTTGCTGCGCTGCTCCCACTGCTGCGCCCAGCTGGCGTCGGCCTCAGCAGTTTTGCGATCGTCCTTATTCCAGAACAGCACCTTGCCCTGGCGGTAGCTCTGCACGCCCATCGCGACCGTCGTGAACGCGGCGGCGCCCAGCTCCGGCGGACTCAGCAGCTTGTCGCGGTTGCGGTCGGCGACGCATTGCAGGAAGTTCTCCCACAGGGCATACGTTGCCCCTTGCTCGACCGGCAGCTCCTTTTCCGGCTCGGGTTGGCGGTACTTCTCGTTGGCGAAGGTGTGGACCGGCTTGCCGGAGCCCTCCTTCGGCTTGGCCGGTCTGCCGCCGGGCTCCTGGCGGTAGACCTCGAAGCCCTTCATGAAATCGCCGCCGCCGGTGAAGCGGATCGTCGCCAGGCGGCCACGGATCATCTCGCCCAGCTGCGTGTCGTTACACATCGTTGCCGAGATGATGACCTGGCAGCCCTCTTCGTAGTCGGCGACCACGGTAGCCACGTCCGGCACGTCACGGCCATCATACTCGAGGAAGATGCCGCCGGCGCCGACCACGCGGCGCGGATAGCGCACGCCCATCGCCGAGATCAGGTGCGTCGTCTGATGCACAAACAGGTCGGTGAACATGCCGCCGCCGAACGGCCAGTAACAGCGCCATTGTGCCCATACGGCGCGGTCGAACGGCTGCTTGTCCTGCGTCGGGCCGATCTTCTCGCCGCAGCACTCGAACTTGCTGCCCAGCCACATCGGCCAGTCGATCGTTCGGGGCGTCATCTCCTTGGTCAGCGGGTAGTAGCGCCACTGCCCGACGAGGGAGTTGCGGTAGTAGCTCGTCTGCCCCTGCAGGACCTTGCCGAGTTTGCCGGCGATGATGTACTGGTACGCCTCGCGCCAGGTCGGATCGGCCATCGACTGCACGCCGACACACATGATCCGCTTGGCGTCGCCGATCGCCTCGACGACGGCCTGGGCCTCGGGAATGGTCCGGGTCATCGGCTTTTCGCAGTAGACGTCCTTGCCGGCCTTGGCGGCATCGAGGACCATCCGCGCGTGCCAGTGGTCCGGCGTGGCGATGCAGACGATGTCGACGTCTTTCAGATCGAGGATGCGGCGGTAGTCTTTGGTGACGTGGTCCTTGTCGTCCTCGCGGAGGCCGCAGCGTTTCGCCGAGGGATACAAGCCGCGGCCCTTGATGACACCCGGCTTCACCTGACCGTCCCAGACGTCGCAGACGGCGACGGGAACGACGTTCTTGCCCTCTTTCTGCATTTGCAGGATCACGTCGAGATGCTGCTGACAGCGTCCGCCGACGCCGAGGAAGGCGACGCGGACATTTTCGTTGGCGCCGTAGACGCGGCGGGCGCTGGCGGCGGTCAGGCCCAGCGCGGCGGCGCCCGCGGCGGTGCCCTTGAGGAAATCGCGGCGGTCCAGGCTATTCGACATCAGATGCTTCCTCCCACGATGACGGTGCGGTACTCGGGCGGCTGGAAGGGCTAACGTACCATTTTAGAGATCCGGCCGCCACAGGCCGGCCGAAAAACTGCACGTGCGGCCTCGCCTGCGCGGCAGCCCCTCCTGTTTTTGGCGAGCGGGGGGTGTGAACCCCCCGGTACTTCGACTCACCGGGGGGTTCACACCCCCCGCTCGCCAAAAAAAGTTAGTTGCTTTTTCCGGCGGATCGAGTACAACCCCTTTCACTCCTCTTGGGCTCCGGACCGGGCGGAATCTTCAGGCATGACGCGAACGAGGGCGACGAACAAGAGAATCCGCGCCGATACCGCCCTTTCCGGTTGACGAAGGGGGGGTAGGGGAGTATTCTAACCGTTGGACTGTTGTTGCTCTGTCCCGAGTATCTGTCATGGCTGACCCGCGTCTGAACAGCGTTCATCTCGAGTTCCCGCGCCGCGAGCAGTTTCGCCAGGCCCGGGATGTGTTGCTCAATGCGCGCGGCTGGCAGACCGTGCTCGCCGAGCAAAAAGACATCGAGGCCGAGGCCGACCGCCCCAACACGATCGTCCAGAACGAGCGCGGCCAGGCGCCGGCCGGCGTCCGCTTCTGGCTGATGGACGAGAGCTATATTTACCCTCTCAAAATTGGTCTGAACACAGTCGGCCGTTCGCCCGACAACGACGTCATCGTCCAGGATGGTTTCGTGTCGCGCCGCCACTGTGCCATCCTCGTCCACGCCAGCAAGGGCGCCGAGTTGTACGACACCGCTTCCAAGAACGGCACCTTCCTCAATGGCCAGAAGCTCGCCGCCCCCACCCGTCTCCGCTCGGGCGACGAGATCCGCATGTGCGACCGCAACCTCATTTTCGTCATGCGCGAAGACGACATCCCCCCCTCCCCGGCCCACACCGTCACCGTCCAGGAGTGACCGCTGCTTAGCCCGACGCGCCAGCGAGGAACCCTGTGAATCCTTGCTTGCGCTGCGGGCTAATTTCTTGCTTGCGCGGCGGGCTATTGGCACGGAGGGCAGCCGCGCATACATTCATGCCCAGCGGGCAGCGGGACGCACTGGGTTCGCGTCCCGCCCGCCGAGGGGGCACCTGCGATGAAACTGTTCCGACTGTTGCTGGCCGGCACTGTCCTGGCGGGGCTGGTGGGCGTGGCCCTGGTCGGCCGCAGCGCCGAGCAGCCGGCGGCGAAGATGGCCACCGCCGCCGAGAAGTTCCTGGCCACGCTGAGCGCCGAACAGAAAGACAAAACCGTCTACGCCTTCGACAGCAAGGAGCGCACCAACTGGTTCTTCATCCCCTTGCAGACGCCCGACAAGAAATCGACACGGAAGGGGCTGCCCATCGAGGAGATGACGGCGGAGCAGAAAGACGCGGCCCGCGAGCTGCTCCGCGCCGGAACCAGCGCCAGCAGTTACACCAAGGCGACGACGATCATGAGCCTGGAGTCCATCCTGCACGACCTCGAGAAGGGCGGCAGCATGGTCCGCAACCCGGGCTGGTATTTCTTCACCCTCTTCGGCACTCCCTCGAAGACCGGCCAATGGGGCTGGCGCGTCGAGGGACACCACCTGTCGCTCAACTTCACCCTCGACAAGGGGAAGATCGTCAGCGCCACGCCGAACTTCTTCGGCGCCAACCCAGCCACCATCCAGCAGGGCCGGCGCAAGGGCGCCCGGACGCTGCCCGAGGCCGAAGAGCTAGCGAAGGAGTTGTTCAACGCCCTCGACGACGACCAGAAGAAGGTCGCCCTTCAGGATAAGCAGTTTCCCGAGATCGAGCAGGGCAAGGCGAAGCCGAACGTTGGCCCCGCCAGGGGATTGCCCGCGTCGAAGATGAACAAGCAGCAGAAGGGTATCCTGCTCAAGCTGGTCGCGTCCTACGCCGACCGCATGCCCGAGGAGGTGGGGCGGTTCGAGATGGACAAAGTCGAGAAGGCCGGCACCGACAAGATCCACTTCGCCTTCGCCCAGGAAGAGGACAAACGCGGCAAGCCCTACACCTACCGGGTGCAGGGGCCGACCTTCGTCATTGAGTTCCTCAACGTCCAGAACGACTCGGCCGGCAACCCTGCCAACCACATTCACAGCGCCTGGCGGAACCTGCAGGGCGATTTTGGTCTTGAAGGGGACTAACCTTGACTGGGCCAGCCCCCAACGGGCTTGTCCGTGGGGGCCGGGCGCCATCCGGCCTGGGCCGACCCGGCCGGATAGTCAGCCCGCGACGGTTCCCTCTCCCGGCGCGACGAGCAGCTCCGTATCGGCGACGAAGTGGTTGCCACGCGGGTAGATCAACTCCTTGACCATCCGGTCGAGCTTGCCGGCCTTGCCGTCCAGGACCAGGAATGCCGCCGTGCGCAGATAGCCGAGTTCCTGACGGCGACCGTCGAGGTAGCGGCCCAGGGCGGGACGGTTCGAGCCGAGGCGCTCCAGGATCGGCCGCACCTTCTCCTCGATGTGCAGCATTACTCGGGCGTACTGCCCCTCCAGCACCACCTGGTAGCGCTCGGCCAGTGGACGCAGTTCCTCCGGCACGCCGGCCAGGTATTCCGCCGGCACCTTGCCCCCGGCCATCCCCTCCCACACCGCGATGGGCGTCAAGTTCGCCATGAGCCGCGCGATGGACAGATACCATTCTGTCTTCACCTTAACGCGCCGCCCGTCGCAGAAGCGGATCACGAAACCCTCGAACTTCTCCAGCTCCTTCTGCTTGCGCAACAGGTCCTCCAGCGACATCCTTCCCAAAAGAGGCACCACCGGCAGCCCGATCGTCCGTGCCCACTCCTCGACCTGCGAGCGAGAGTACTCCTCGCCGGTGGTGCGGTTGAACGCCGCCAGGACGACGAGCCGCCGCTCGGCGCCGTAGTCGAGGATGATGCGCTGCTCCGGGGCGATGATCTCGAAGCAGAGCGTCGCCGCGTCCGGCAGGCAGGAGAGGTCGAAACGCTGGATGTACTCCGTCGCCCACACCGAGCCGCTGGAGTGGAACGACCCGCGCGTCGCCACCTTGAACTTGCTCTCGTGGCGGTACAGCACGCCCAGCCAGCCGTCCATTTTCTCCATGATCTCGTACGGCCGGTCCCAGGGGAATGTCTCCGACAGTACCTCGGCGTTCTCGCCAAGGTTGAAGAACTTCGGGAACACCCACGCCACGCACTCGCCGGTCTGCAAGTTGAAGATGTGCCCGCGCGAGTTGCGCGTGATCTCATCCCAGGCATTTCCGTAAACGCAGCTGTCGGTGTAGGTGTAAATCGCCAGCGTGCCATCGTCGCTGCGGTCGCTGCGCAACTGGCCCGCAACCACGTACTCCTCGCGCTTGCGGATGTGTTGGTGATCGGCCATCGGATCTTCTCCTACTGAGCCCGCCTCTGCCGCTTGCAGCATTGCAGCTGCTGGACCTCGGTGCAAACCCGCAAGCGGCAGAAGGCCCCTCTTTCGCCGGGCCGTGTCTTTATGATAGAAGGGAAGATGGAGCGATCCTTCCTCCCGCCTTATCGAGAGCAATCACCATGCGACGGTTCACATACTTCTGGGTCCTCGCCCTGTGGCCGGGCCTGTCGGTGGCCCCCGTCCGGGCCGGCCAGCCCGAAGAGGACGAGGTGACCCTGAAAGAAGCCAAGTTGCAGACCGACGCGCCGGCCCTGGTGGAGTTCTTCCGTAAGCGCGTCCTTCCCGAAAACGACCACCAACGTGTCCATACCCTCATCCGCAAACTCGGCGCCGACGCATTCGCCGTGCGCGAGAAGGCGTCGACCGAATTGATCGCCATGGGCCCGGCTATCGCACCGCTCTTGCGCGAGGCGACCGCCAGCAGCGACCCGGAGGTATTGGCTCGCGCCCGCGAGGCGCTGGCCGCTGTGGAGAAGACCTCGACCGCCCCGCTGCTTAGCGCTGCCGTGCGGCTCCTCGCCCAGCGCAAGTCACCCGAGGCCAGCAAGGTCTTACTCGACTTCGCTCCGTCTGCCGGACACCTCGAGGTCCTCGAAGTGATGCGCGAGGTACTGCCGCAGCTGGCGGTCCACGACGGCAAGCCCGATCCGGCGCTGAAGACGGCCCTGACGGACAAGGAGGGGCTCCGCCGCGCTCTTGCTATCGAGGCGCTGATTCGTGCCAAGGAACTCCCCGGAAAGGCCGCCCACAAGTTCCTCGCCGACGGCAACCCCCTGGTCCAGCTCCGGGCGGCCCAGGCCCTCGCCGACCGAGGGGACCGCGAAGCGGTGCCGGTGCTGATCGATGTGCTGCCCTCCGTGACCCTCCCGCTCGCCTGGGAGGCCGAGAACATCCTGACGCGCCTGGCGGGCGACCAGGCGCCGCAGGTATCGCTGGGCGAGGGGGCCGACGCTCGCAAAGCCGCTCGCGACGCCTGGCAACGCTGGTGGAAGGAGCACGGGGCGAAGGTCGACCTGGCGAAACTGAAGAAGGAGCCGCCCTTTTTGGGTCTGACGCTGGTCGCCATCCAGGACGTCCAGGGCCGCGGTCAACTGATGGAGCTGGGCCGCGACGGCAAGATGCGCTGGCAGTTCGGCGACCTGGCCTACCCGGTCGACGTGCAGGTGGTCGGCAACGACCGCTTCCTGGTGGCCGAAATGAACGGCGCCCGCGTTACCGAGCGCAACCGCAAGGGCGAGATCCTCTGGCAGAAGCAAGTGCAGCAGCCGGTCGCCTGTCAGCGGCTGGGCAATGGCAACACCCTCATCGCCACGCCGACCCAGGTCCTTGAGTTCGACGCCGCAGGCAAGCAGGTCTTCACCTACAACCGCGGTCGCTGGGACATCCTTGGGGCGCGCAAGCATCGCAATGGCGAGTACGTGCTCTTGACGCGCACGCACGTCGTCCGCATCGACAACAAGGCGCAGGAAGTGAAGAGCTTTCCGATCGGCCGTACCTACAACTGGAGCAGCTTCGACCTGCTGGCCAACGGCAACCTGCTGCTGCCGCTGAACCGCGTCAACCGGGTCGTCGAGTACACGCTCGAGGGCAAGGAGGTCTGGTCGGCGGAGGTGCCGTTCCCGACGTCCGCCCGCCGTCTGCCGAACGGCAACACGGTCGCGGCGAGCATGAACTTTCAGCGCGTGACCGAGGTCGATCGCGCCGGCAAGCAGGTGTCGCAGACGCAGGTCGAGGGCACTCCCTGGTGCGCCCTCCGCCATTGAGTATTACCTCGGCACGAAAGGAGGTCAGGCTTTCCAGCTAGGTATGTCAAGGTTACCAGTGGAGTCCGAAATGCTCTTTGCCAGGGCGGACTTTCCAACGCCTTCGCCCGGCGCGAGGCGGCGGCCGGATTCAGGTTGGCTGGGGGGCGGCGTGGCTGGCCCCTGGCCAGGGCGCCGCAGGGCGTTATCTTAGCGGGACCGGCGGCCTTAGCCGCCAAGCCCGACCCCGGAGACCGGACATGGCTCTTTCCACCCTCCTTGAGCGGTTCGTCGACAAGGCCCCCCTGTGCGTCGTGGCCGGCCGGGTCGACTGGCGGCGCGTCCAGAAGGCCAAGCAGGGCCCGAAGAAGCCCAGTGCCAGCAAGCAGCGCCACGTCTCCACCGCGCGCCTGCTGCAAGAGACTCAAAGCGGGTAGCATATGTAACCTTGACATACCTAGCTGGACAGCCTGACCTACGTGCGTTTCTTTCATGCCGGCGTAATAACGGGGTCATTCCCGTTCCCTTGGAGTCGACCATGCACAGCAGCAAGTTCCACGCGCAAATCCTCGAGCTGATCCGCCGTACCTCCGCCTACCTGCCGCCCGACGTGTCCAGCGTCCTCGAATTGCACCGGGCGATGGAGCAGAAGGGCTCCAAGGCCGATCTCGCTCTGGAACTGGTGTCGCAGAACATCGGGCTGGCGAAACGCCTCAGCGCCCCGATCTGCCAGGACACCGGCACCCTCACCTTCTACGTCAAGACGCCGGTCGGCTTCGACCAGCTGGCGCTGCAGGACGTCTGCTGCGACGCCGTGGCCCAGGCCACCGCCAAGGGCTATCTGCGACAGAACTCCGTCGAGAGCATCAGCGGCCGCAACACCGGCAACAACCTCGGCGCCGGCAGTCCCGTCTTTCACTGGCATCAGCATCGCAAGGAATCCGTCGAGGTGCGCCTGGTCCTCAAGGGCGGCGGCTGCGAGAATATGAGCGCTCAGTATTCGCTGCCCGCGACGCTGGGCGGGAAACGCTGCGACCGTGACCTCGACGGCGTGCGCAGCTGCATCCTCGACGCGGTCTGGCAGGCGCAGGGCAAGGGCTGCGGCCCCGGCTTCCTCGGTGTTTGCATCGGCGGCGACCGCGCCACCGGCTACGAGTTCGCCAAGGAGCAGCTGCTCCGCGACCTGGACGACACCAACCCGGCGGCTGAACTGGCGGAGTTGGAGGCGCGCATCCTCGACGAGGCCAACCGACTCGACATCGGGCCGATGGGCTTCGGCGGCAAGCTGACCGTGGGCTCGTGCAAGGTCGGCGCTCGCAACCGGCTGCCAGCCTCGTACTTCGTCAGTATCGCCTACATGTGCTGGGCCTTCCGTCGCCGCGGCGTCGTGCTGGACGCGAGCGGCGACGTGGTTCACTGGCTCTACCAGTCCCCCGGCGAGTTCGACCGCGACTACGCCGAGGCCGGTCCGCAGCGCATCGAACTGGGGACCAGCGGCAAGACGGCGATGGCCCTGAAGACGCCGCTGACCGAGGAGCAGGTGCGCGGACTGAAGGCCGGCGACATCGTGCTGCTCAGCGGCACCGTCTTCACCGGCCGCGACGAGGTCCACAAGTACCTGCACAAGGGCGGTGCGCTGGACGTGATCAAGGGGGGCGTGATCTACCACTGCGGCCCGGTCATCCTGGAGGAGAACGGCACCTACCGCGTTGTTGCGGCGGGACCGACGACGTCGATTCGCGAGGAGCCGTACCAGGCGGATGTCATCAAGCGCTTCGGCATCCGGGCCGTGATCGGCAAGGGCGGCATGGGGGCGAAGACACTGCAGGCGTGCAAGGAACACGGTTGTGTCTACCTGCACGCCATCGGTGGGGCCGCCCAGATCTATGCCCAGTGTGTCCAGCGGGTGCCGAGCGTCGCGCTGAAACAGTTCGGCAGTCCCGAGGCGGTCTGGGAGATGGAGGTCAAGGACTTCCCCGCCGTCGTGACAATGGACTCCCACGGTCGTTCGCTGCACCAGGAAGTCTCGGACGCCTCGAAGACGCGCCTGGCAGGCGTCCTCGTCGAGCCCGCCTCGGTGTGATCGGTGTCCTGGCCTGCCACCACCCTGGGAGGAAGGAAAGAGGTCTTGCCATGCTCACCATCTCCGTCGAGGGAGGGCCCAAGGGATCGCCTCTTTCCCGCAGGGCATTCCTGCGCACGTCGCTCCTGACTGCGGGGGCGCTCGGCCTGCCGAACCTCCTGTCCGAGCGCGCCCGGGCAGAGGCCACGGGCCGGCCGCGCCGCGATACCGCGGTGATCCAGCTCTGGCTCGGCGGCGGCCCCAGCCACCTCGACATGTATGACCTCAAGCCGGCGGCCCCGGCGGAGATCCGCGGGCCGTTCAAGCCGATCGCGACCAACGTGCCGGGGGTGCGCATCTGCGAACTGCTGCCGCGGCAGGCGAAGTTCATGAATCGGCTGGCGATCCTCCGCTCACTTCGCCATGCAACCGACGACCATGCGGCGGGAATGCACTGGATTCAGACTGGCCACGCTGTCATCCCGGCCGCCCCGGACAGCATCAATCCGACCCACCCGTCGCTGGGCTCGGTGGTGGCCCGACTGCGCGGGCCCAATCGCCCTGGCCTGGTGCCGTACGTCCACATCGCCCCCGACCCGATGGGGTTTCCGATCTTCCCACGTATCTTCGACGCCGCGTTCCTGGGGCCGCGCTACAACCCGTTGCGAGTCGAGAGCGCGCGGAAAAAGGCGGACCCCAACCGCCTCACCCTCGACAACCTGATCGGCAAGGTCCACTTCACGACTCCGCAATTGGAGTTGCGGCCGGGCATGACGCTCGACCGGCTGGACGACCGCGAACGGTTGCGGCGCGATTTCGACCGGCTCAGCGCCCGCCTCGGACGAAGCGCCGCCTTGGACCGGCTCGACCAGCATCAGCGCCGAGCCCTCGAGTTGGTTTCGAGTGCTGCGGCTCGCACGGCCTTCGACCTGGACCGCGAGGACCCACGACTGCGCGACCGCTACGGCCGCAACGCCTGGGGGCAGGGCTTGCTGCTGTGTCGCCGCCTGGTGGAGGCCGGCGTGACGTTCGTCACCCTCAACACCGACTCGTTCTCCGGCCAGTGGGACAATCACGGCGCCCTCGCGCCGGCATTCAACGACATGCTGCCGGTCTACGACCAGATGCTGACCGCCCTGGTAGAAGATTTGACGGATCGGGGACTGTACGACCGCGTGCTGGTGCTGGTATGGGGCGAGTTCGGGCGGACGCCGAAGATCAACCCCGGGGCCGGCCGCGATCACTGGGGGCGAGCCGCGTTTGCTCTACTCGGCGGCGGCGGAGTGCGCGGCGGCACGGTCGTTGGCGCCACGACTCCCCGGGGCGAGGAGCCCAGCGACCGCCCGCTCTGGCCCGGCGACGTCCTGGCCACGGTCTACCGCGTCCTTGGCATCGATCCGCAGGGCGAACTTCCCGACGCGTTCGGCCGGCCGATCAAGCTAGTGGAGACGGGCGAGCCGATCCGCGAGTTGCTCGGGGGTTGAGATCGTAGTCCTCTCGCTCCGCGAGAGGTCGCGCCTCCCCCTCTCGCGGAGCGAGAGGACTACGATCAGGAACGGCGGCGCTTTCGGGCAAGGAAGCCGATGTGTCCAGGGGCGAACAGAGGCTGTCCGTAGCCGGAGAGCAGTCGGACGCGGAAGCCGATGCCCTGCAATTGTTTCTTCAACGCGGAGCGCTCGAATAGCTGTAATCGGTGGATCTCGTGGTCGCGCCGGTACAGTTCGCCGACCTTGCGGAAGCTCGTGATCTGGCGCGTCAGAAGCCTTTTCGTTCTGTTCTCGTAGACCTCGACGAGCACCGCCCAGTCCTCCCCTTCCCACCAGTTCCGCTGCGGGCCGGAACCGGGCACACGTCTCGTCTCCGCCACATCGAAGAGGAGGAGGCCGCCCGGCTGAAGGGCATCATGAATCCGGTGGAATAATGTCTCCACGGCTCGCTTCGTGTTGTTCGCGTCAAAGCGGTAGTTGAGGCACTCGCCGATGGCCGTAACGGCGATGCACGACGGCAGCTCTGCCGTCAGGAACGACGTCGTGCGGAACTCGGCCCGCGGCACCCGTTGCCGAGCGAGGGCGAGCATGTCTTCCGAGATGTCGAACCCCAGCACGTCGTAGCCGGCGGCGACAATCGCTTCCGTCGAAATGCCGCTGCCACAGCCCAGCTCGACCACCCGGCCCGTCTCCGCCCCGGCTTTGCGGAGATGGTCCAGCAGGCAAGCTGCGGCGCCCCGCGCAATGTGGCCGAACCCAGTGTCATGGATATATGCCAGATCGCTTCTGTAGGGCGTGTCCACCATGTGTCCTTGACCAAGCGCCCCTGCTTCTTGCCCGTGCTTGGGGGACCGAGTCACTTCTTGTCGAAGCCCACTCGCCGCAAGGCGGCCTGGGCCACAGGGTGCTTCCGCCAGAGGTCCCACACGGTCCGATTACGGTAGTTGGCCATGTTGACCAGGAAAGCTCCAAGGTCGATCCCGATAATGTCGTCGCCGACCCAGCCGGTATCGAGATTGAAAGGCGCGATCCCATACTTTCCGACCACGCGCGACCACGCCCGGCTAGCCCGCCATTGCTCGAGGTCCGCCTCGATCTCCTTGGGAACCCAAGGGACGGCTGCCAGCGCCGTCACAGGCCAGACGAAGCCGTTCGCGTCGCCCTGGATCGGGCCTGGGGCAACGTAGCCTTCAGCCGAATCGCCGGCACTGATCCCCCACCACCCCCCGTCAGCCACCCGGTAAGTGGTGTGCTGCCTCGTCGCGATAGACCGGCAAAAGGCCCGGTTGGCCAGCGCGGCCCGGATGGCGTTGCCGTGGAGGTCGATCCCGTCTTTGTCCTTCAGCCCTTTCAGGTCGGCCCAGGCCAACCCGTAGTAGGAGACGAACAAGGGCAACTCCCCGTGGAGCACGCGGCGGCTGGCGATCTCACGCTCGTTGGTCGCCGTGTTATACCAGCACTCAGGCCCAACGGCATTCTTGGACCCGATGGCCAAGAGGTAGGCCATGGCCGCCTCGCTCGTCCTCACGTCCATCGGCCCTAACAGTCCCTTCTCCGGCGTCCACCCCAGCGCCAGTAACTTTTTCCCGTCCTTCTCGGTCAAGAACTCCTTCCACTGCACCCGGTCGAGGAGCCGCTCCACCACCGGAGCAACCGCGGGAAAGGCCGATGCCGCCGTGATCGCCCCGTTCAGGAAAATGGCCGAATCGAGGATACTGATCTCCGAGTTTTTCCACCTTTTCCCGTCTTTCAAGCTTACGAAGTGGTAAAGCAGCCCGTGCCTGTGCTCGAGCCGTTCCGCGAAACCAAGAGCGCGTGTAGCCTCGCGCTGGGCGTGGTCTCGGGTGATCCACTTGCGGCGGGCGGCCTCAGGCAACACTGCCAGGTAGAACCCTGTCGCGGCGATCGACGCCATAGGCGGGGGTTCGTCTTTGCGCCCGGCGAAGTTCCTGGCCCGGTCGCGGACGAGGCCAGTGACGGGATGACAATGGTCCTCGAAGTAGCCAAATGCCTTCCGCTCCTGATCGGCAAGGATTGATTTCCCGTCGATCTTCGGCTCGATGGGTTTGATCAGCCAGACAGCAGCCAGGAGGAGTGTTCCCCGCCGCGCGGCTGGCGGAATCCGATCGTGCTCAAAGACCAGAACAAGTTCGGAAACGCTGTTCAGCGGTTCGCGGCGACCGACGAGGTCGGCGAACGGGAGGACGATGTCGGCGACCCCGGTCTGGCGCAGGGCCTTAAGCTGCTGCGGCGTGAGCCGGACGTAATTAGCGAACACCTTGCCCCGGGTCTTGATTTCTAGTTTGAAGACGTCGGTGCAACCCCGGCCCGCCCGCACGCGCAGGACGAGCCCTCCATCGCGGTACGCGCTCCAGTCGGCCTCCTTGTCGAGGTTTCGTGGCTCGCGCGTCTTGAGCCACCACCCGTTGTAGGAGCCCCGGGCGTTGAGCGTGTAGGTGAGTTGGAGGAAGCCCATCTCGCTGTTATCGGGGACCCGGGTACGGATGAAGTCCTGGGTAATGGCTTGCTGCTGGGCTGGATTTCCAAAGACACCGAACAGATTCTGCGGGACGTCAAGAGAGTCGAGGCGATCGTTGAACTCGATCACAGTCATCGAGTCGGCCTTCACCTGCTGGCTAGGGCCGTCCGTGAGAACGGCTCCTGCCAGGAGCACAGCTATCAGCCTCCACTTCATCCGGTTCATCGCTCCCCCTCCCCTCTGTCAGAGGACAGGCTAAGAAAGAGGACGTGCTGGTGAACCCCCTGTGGGCGGGCGGCCACGCATGCCTTCTGGCTGGTCCCCTCCAACAGTCCTCTCCTGTCTCCTTCCCCGCGAACCAGACGGATGGAGTGAAGAAGGAGATTCCCTTTTTGATCCCTAACCGGGATGCGACTGCTCTCAAATACGAGGACCAGCTCCCGCATGCGCGTCCAGTCACGAATGCCGAACGAGTCGAGGCTGACCGCCACGTCGCCATAGCCATTTCTAGCGACGGCTTTTCGGAACGCGTCGTTGAGTCGGACGTAGACATGGGAAGCCGTAGCAGGTTCTCCCGTCTTGAGTTCGAGTTTGAACACCGTGGTACAGGTGGTCCCGGGGCGAAGCCTCAAGACCAGCGAGCCGTCCCGATACTTCGACCAGTCGGCCCCACCGAGCTTCAGCCACCAACCGTTGTACTCCTGAGGGACTTCGTACTTCAGGTCGAGGAATCCGAGGGGCTTTTTTCCCCCCGGCACTTTGACCTTGGTCCAGGCCTCCTCGATCCACTGGACGGTCTTTGGCTCCTCATTGCGGAAGATGCCGAACTGCTTCCGCGGGACAGTGAGCTTGTCGAGTTCGTCGCTGAACTCGATGACGACCGGGCCCTTCAGTGGGACGGGTTTGTCCTCCGCCCGAACAAGCGTGGCCGGCCCGCCAACCACCCCCAGCAGCCCCAACGATGCGACGAAGCGTATCCACTGCATCGGTTCAGCCTCCTTCGTCCATCTCAGGCGGACGCCGACCTCGGCCGGCGTTCCGGCCAGAGAAGGACCGTGACTCCGACTCCCGAAGGGCTTACTTCTCGGTTTTCTTCTGGAGTTTGTCCAGGTCGATGACCTGTCTTCGCTCTGGGACGACGACGATGGCCTGCAGACCGAGATTGCCCCGGACTTTTCCTTTGACGGTCCGGTGCTCAAACACGATGACCAGCTCGATGGCCCGGTTCAGATGCTCGTTGAGACCGAAGCCAGCGATGGGAATCCGGGCATCGAAGAACCCGTGCTCCTTCTGCTGTCGCAGATCCTCACTCTTGACAGTGTACCGGATCCCGAAACTTTCCGGCGACCCGTCGGCCTTCTTGCCGGCCTTCAGTTCGACCTTGAAATTGTCCGTACACTCGGTGTCGCGGAGCACCTTGCCTGTCTCATCAATGATGCGGACCTGGTTCAGCGGCTCGAATCGGCACACGCGCAGGACGATCTCACCCCGGGCGTACTTGGACCAGTCCGCCCCGCCGAGTTTGAACCAGACTCCGTTGTACGTCTCGGGGTTGCTAACATTGTAGTAGACGGCCAGCACACCACTTTCCCCGCCGCCGGGCAGCTTGTGCCTCCTGATCCAATACTCTATCCAGTTCTCATACTTGAGGCCTTCCGGACGGAAGATGTCGAACTGAACCTTCGAGCGGATGGCCAGATCGCTCAGCTTCCCCGCCTTGCGGGCGTCGAGGAGAACGGGCCCGGGGAGGGCTTCCGGCTCCTGGCCGACGGTGAGCGGCCCCAACGCGACCAGGACGAGGATTCCCAGGCCGCAGTAACGGAACACGGACATTGTCTTTCTCCTTTCGTTGGTGGGTCTGGCTAGCCGGGGCCGCTTACAGCCTCTCATTTGAGATAGTTGTCGATCTCCTCACCCGGTGTCGGGATAACGACGACGGCCAGGATACCGAGTTTGCCCCGCAGGCGGTCCGGCTCGAACACGCGGTTCTCGAATGTTATAACTATCTCATCGATCTCTTTAATATACTTGTCTCCGGGGTCATAGCCCCGCACTCGAATCCGGAGGTCAAAGAACCCTTTCTCCTTCTGCTGCTGGAGGTGTTCTCTCGTGAACTCACGGTGGCTACCGAAACGGAAGGGGTAGTTGCCATCAGGCCCTTTCTTGCCAGCGTGGATCTCGATCTTGACTTTCTGGGTGCAATCGGTATCCGGAAGCGCATTCCCATCAACGTCTATCCCGTTAGACTCGACGGCTCTTCCAGGAAAGAGTACAGAAGCCGCCAGAAGAGGGCCCTGACCGAAGGGTGAGCTCAACAAACTTGCGTTGCTCGCACCTAAACTCGGAAGATCCGCCTCGCGCAACGCCTTCAAGGCGTGCAACCGGAGGACCAGTTCCCCTCCCTCGTAGGTCGTCCAATCCCGGTCCGTAACAGCGATGGATGCGCCGTTGTAGCTATCCTTGCCAGAAACGTTGGAGTAAAGGACCCAGGCGAGGTGCTCCTTGCCGGTTGTATTGGTTCAGCGAGAACAGGAAGTTTGCCTTCGGGGCGTTTGCGTGTTTCAAGGACTACGAACCTCTCTGATTACGTTCCGGTGTTGGCGGGTTGGCCGTCCAGGGTGGCCTGTCGTGCCTGTTGCCGTCTGGTTTT
>JACOUH010000279.1 GCA_016177925.1 Planctomycetota bacterium
AGCAGTGGTTTCAAAACCTCGTGGGGCAGGTCGCTGACCTGCCGAGCGGCTGGCAGGTCAGCGACCTGCCCCACCTTTTGAAACCGCTGCTTAGCCCGACGCGCCAGCGAGGTTCGCTGTGTTCCTCGCTGGCGCGTCGGGCTAAGGAGGGTCACATCGAGAACGACGAGCCGCAACCGCATTTGCTCTTGGCGTTGGGGTTCTCGATGCTGAACCCCGTCCGGCCGAGGTCCTCGTCGTGGTAGTCGACGACGGCGCCCGCCAGATACATCAGGCTGCGCTTGTCGATGACGATCGGCACGCCGTGGAACTCGAACGTTTCGTCCAGCTTCTCGTTGACCGCGGTGTCGATGTCCAGCTTGTTCTGGAAGCCGCTGCAGCCCCCGCCGATGATGCGCAGGCGGAGGTAGACCTTCTCCGGCAGCTCGGGGTTCGTCTCGCGAAACTCGGCGATGAAGCGCTTGACGGCACTAGCGGCCTTCTCGGTCACATTGATGGACATTTTCTCTCCTATTTCCCTTTCTCAGTCTGGGGCGTCGGGCGCGCCCGCCCTCGTTTTTGATGCGGCTCAGGCATTGGCAGTTTCAGCCTGCGGCTGGCGCTGCTCCTGCTTCTGCTGGTAGTCGCGGATGGCCGCCTTGATCGCGTCCTCGGCGAGTACCGAACAGTGGACCTTGACCGGCGGCAGGCTCAGCTCCTCGACGATGGCGGTGTTCTTGATGTCCAGCGCCTCGTCGATGGTCTTACCCTTGAGCCACTCGGTCGCCAGGCTGCTCGACGCGATGGCGCTGCCGCAGCCGAACGTCTTGAACTTCGCGTCCTCGATCCGGCCCGTCGCCGAATCCACCTTGATCTGCACTTTCATTACGTCCGGGCTGTTACTTGTGTGACCCGCCGACGGGGCGGGCGGGCAGCCATTTCTGTCTGCCTCTGCATGTCGCCATGCAGTTCGGACTGTGTCTTCACTCGCCCGAGGGCGAGGCTCTGCGTGCAGTCTCTGAGGGGGCAACCACGCCTTCCCTGCAAGTTGTCTCTGTCGCAGGATTTTTACCAAAGCTGACGCCGAAGTGCGTCTTCAGGATGTATCGCACCGAGAAGTAGTTCGTCCCGAACTCCTCGGCAATCCGGCTGCACGACCACCCGTTGACCGTGTAACGCCTGAGAATCTGTTGGTAGTGGGGTCGCAGATCCTTCTGTCGAGACACCCGGTTCTGAGCAGGAATCCACTTGTAAGCCAGACACTTGACCGGGCAATCTCCGATGTACTCGTAGAACCGCTCGATACTCTTCTGGCGAACCCGGAGTCTCCGGCCCGTCACCCGGCTCTCGATACCCACCGTCTCCAGCATATCCTTCAGGAACACGACCTCCGTACTGGTGAAACTGTCCGTGCATAAGGCCATCTGGGCGCTGCCACGGTTGATCGAGCAGGCGCCGTCGCAGAGAAACCAGTGCAGCAAGAACAGTGGCGATACACGAAGATCCTTCGGCACCACCTTCACCCCGTCCGGATACCAGCGCTCGCGGACGAGCGCGAAGTATGGATGGGAGAGGGTTCGCAGCTCAGAGCACTTGTAGACTCGGCCGGTCCGACGGTCCGGCTGGCGGGCACGATCCTGCACCCGCTCGACCGGGACGCCGAGCTGCCTGGCGATGTATTCCACATATTCCCGGCGGTCCAGGCGCTGTCCGAAGTAGAACAGGTTCTGGCCATCAGGGACGGAACCGTCGCCAATCAGCAAGCCGTCCAGGATCTGGCTCTGTGTTTGGTCGAACATTGGTACCTGCGAGTTAACGAGAGTTTCTCGCATACAGCAGAGTTACGTGGCAACGTTACTTACCACACTCGGGAGCGCCGACGATGCCGGTGCCTACGCTGGCATCTGCCTTGTCGAAGCTGCCGACGTTGCGCGGGTTGTTGTAGTGATCGAGAACCTTGTTACTGTATGGCATGTCTCTCCAGTCCTCCTGTTGAGGTTACCCTCCCAAATGGTTTGCAGGCCCCGCATGGGGCCTGACGTCTCGCTCAGTGCGACGCCCACTGCACCGACTTCAGATCGACGCCCTCCTTGGCCATTTCGTACAGCGGGCTCATCTCACGCAGCTTGCTCACGGCCTCCACGACATGGTCGATCACGTAGTCGACCTCCTCCTCCGTGTTGAAACGCCCCAGGCCGAAGCGGATGCTGCTGTGGGCCAAGTCGTCGCCGACGCCGAGGGCCTTGAGCACGTACGACGGCTCCAGGCTCGCCGACGTGCAGGCCGATCCCGACGACACCGCCACGTCCTTCATGCCCATCATCAGCCCCTCGCCCTCGACATAGGCGAAGCTGAGGTTCAGGTTGCCCGGCAGCCGTTCGGTCGGGTGCCCGTTCAGCGACACCTCGTCCAGCCGGCCCAGGATGCCCTTGCGCAGTTTCTCGCGCAGGTGCAACAGCCGCTTCTCTTCCTCGACCATCTCCTTGCGGCACAGCTCGCACGCCATGCCGAGGCCGACGATGTTCGTCACGGCCAGCGTCCCGCTGCGCATACCGCGCTCGTGGCCGCCGCCATCGATGATCGGGTCGAGGCGGACACGCGGGTTTTTGCGGCGCACGTACAGGGCCCCCTGGCCCTTGGGCCCGTAGATCTTGTGGGCCGACAGCGACAGTAAGTCGATGCCCATCTTCTCGACGTCGAGCGGCACCTTGCCGGCGGCCTGCACCGCATCGGTGTGGAACAGGACGCCCTTCTCCTTGCAGAGTTTGCCGATCTCCTTGATCGGTTGCAGCGTGCCGATCTCGTTGTTGGCCGCCATGAGGGTGACCAGGATGGTCTGATCAGTCATCGCCTCGGCGACCTGCTGGGCGGACACCTGGCCGTACTTGTCGACGGGCAGGAAGGTGACCTGGTAGCCGTCGCGTTCGAGGCGCTTACACGGGTCGATGACGGCCTTGTGCTCGGTCACCTGGGTGATGAGGTGATTGCCCTTCTTTTTGTACATCGCCGCGACGCCCTTGATGGCGAGGTTGTTGCTCTCGGTGGCGCCGCTGGTGAAGATGATCTCCTTGGAGCTGGCGCCGATCAGCGCCGCGATCTGCTCGCGGGCGGTGTCGACGGCCTCCTCGGCGAACCAGCCGAACGAATGGTTGCGGCTGGCGGCGTTGCCGAAGTGCTCGGTGAAGAAGGGCAACATGGCCTCCACCACCCGCGGGTCGCAGCGCGTCGTGGCGTTGTTGTCCATGTAGATTGGCGTCTTGACCATGACAGGTTCCACTCCCCCGAAAAACGTTCTCGACGAATAGGACCTCAATGAGCTACCAGTTGCGTCTCCAACGGCAGCAGCCCCAGCTCCAGCCCGTGGCGGGGCCCTGTCGCCGGCAGCGAGCGGAATAGCTCGGCCAGCGTCGCCTCGCGCAAGACGTCGCGGATGCGGCGGTGCAGCTCGGCGATGGCCCCCTTAACCGGGCAGAGCGGCTCGTGCGTGCAGGCCGCCTCGGTGGGCTTGTTGCACTCCGCCAGGTGGAATCCCTCCTCCAGCGCCTCCATCAGCTCGGCGAGGTTGACGTCCTCCGCCGGCCGGCGCAGCACATAGCCACCCTTAACGCCGCGGTGGCTGGCGACGAACCCCTTGTGACAGAGTTCCTTCAGGATGTTTGCCACGAACCCCTTGCTCAGCCCGAACCGGTCCGTGATCTCACGGGCCGAGGCGCCCTGCGGCCTGTGGGCGAGGTGGAACAAAATCAGGAGCGCGTAATCGACTTTCCGGCTCATCAGGGTCATGGTGGCCCTCCCTCTGCACGACGGCGCTGACCGTCGCCGCCCGCCCTCTCATTGTAGAAGGATAATAGAACCTGTCCAGTTCTCTTTCAAGAGGGTTCGTACTTTTTCTCACGATCTGTCCCAAGTAATTCGATCGCAAGGACTTCCGTGTCCGAACAGGCTTTCGGGGCGGCGCGCGTTTTTCGGTGGATCGCTTCTTGCCCGTGCCGGCGGGTGTGCGATAATCCGCTTGTTCCATGAAGAACCGCCCTTTTTCTGAGGAGTCAACACCATGCGCTTCCACGAGATGACGTTTCCCGAACTGCGGCGCGTACCGCGCGACACGACGGTCGTGCTCGCCCCGATCGCAGCGTGCGAACAGCACAGCCACCACCTCGCCACCTTCACCGACACGGTCCTGGTGACCGGCGTCGCGGAGGGCGTCGAGCAGCGGATGCCCGACCGGGTCCTGCTGCTGCCGACGCTGTGGATGGGAGCAAGCGCTCACCACCTACGTTTCGGCGCGACGCTGTCCGCCGAGGTCGACACGCACATCACGATGCTGTGCGACCTGCTCGTGCCGCTCTTGGACGACGGTTATCAGCGCGTCCTGCTGCTGAACGGCCACGGCGGCAACATCGACACGATGCACGTCGCCCTGCGGCGCCTTCAGCCGCGCTACCGCGATCGCATCCTCGGCGCGGCGTCGTACTGGGAGCTGGCGGAGCGTGAATTGGCCGCACTGGCGCAGGGGCCGCGCAAGTCGATGGGACACGCCTGCGAGTTCGAGACGTCGATGATGCTGGCGCTGCGGCCCGAGCTGGTGCGGCGCGACCACATCAAAAACGACCCGCCTAAGGACGACCCGAGTCTGCGCGGGCTCTACGTGCCCGACGACATGAAACAGCGCACCGATCACGGGGCGGTCGGCTATCCCGAACTGGCCAGCGCCGAGAAGGGGAAAACGCTCCTGAACGCCGCCATCGAGCGGACCGCCGAGGTGGTCGCGGCCCTGCTGCGCCGTCCGCTGCCGTCGTGAGGTTAGCCGCGACGCGCTAGCGGAGCGCTCCGCTAGCGCGTCGCGGCTAACCGTCGGTGTCCGTCGCGACAGCCCGCTGTCAGCGGAAAAGCTACTGCGCACAGGACTTGATGCGATGTCGGCAGCGCCGGTACAATCCCCCTAGATGGCATGCCAGCGGAAGGACGCCGTCATGGAAGGGTTGCAGGCGTCCGAGCTGTTCCAATCACCTTTGAGGAGGGCATGACCATGTTCTGCAGAATGGGAGCGGCGGTGGTGGCCGCCCTGGGACTGTGGGCGAGTCCGGCGTGGGCGCAGTTCAGCGACGTCAAGACGCTGCGCCTAGGCGACGTACCAACCATGAAACTCGGCGAGGCGGGCACCAACGCCGACACGCAACTGGTTCGCCACGGCGGCGGGTTCCACCACAGCGGGTTCCACCACAGCGGGTTCCACCACAGCGGGTTCCACAATGGGTTCCACCACGCCGGGTTCCACAATGGGTTCCACCACGCCGGGTTCCACAATGGGTTCCACCACGGGTTCCACCACTTCCACCACGGGTTCCACAACAGGTTCCACCGATCGTTCTTCTCTGTCGGCTTCTGGCCGTCCTTCTACGGCTTCCGGAACTTCTACTCCCCGTACTATTACCCGAGCTACGGCTTCTACGGCGGCGGCTACCAGCCGGACTATTACTACGCCCCGCCGGTGTACTATTACTCCCCCTCGTGCTCCTACCCGATCAGCCTCACCACGACGACGTTCGGCGCGTATTCGCCGGTGATGCCGCTGGCGCCACAGAACGGCGGGCCCGTGCCGGGCGGTGGGCCTGTGCCGGCGCCGGGCGGCGCGGAGGACGGCACCTTCCCGTACGACGGCGGGCCGGCAAGCCCGGTGCCGATGCCCAAGGCCGAGCCGATGCCGTCGCGCGAGCCGGTGCGCCCGGCCCCAAAGCCGGAGGGCCGCATCGTGTCGCTGCCGGCCCCGACGACGCACTTCGCTTACCCGGCCTACGGCGAGAAGCCCGCCCCGACGTCGTTCGCTCAGGATCGTCCCCTTGTGCGGACGAACGATCCCGTGAAATCCGCCCGCCGCTGAACCTTCCGCCGGCCGCAAACGTCTCTGGACCAGCCGCAGGGCGGTCCGAGATTCTCGGCTCGATCGGATTGCGCACCTCGTTTGTCGTTACTCAGGTCTTCCAGACAGGGCCCAGCGTAGGAGCGTCGGGGGCCGCCCTCGGCGGGCGGCCCCCGACGCAGCGGGCCGTCTGCGTCGGCAGAGCGCTGCTGCTGACGGTCTTCATTTGCCCTTTTCCGACCCTTTCAACTCCGACACCAGGATGGCGCTGAACTCGACGTCCGTGCCGGGATCGTGCGCTTGTAGCTGGATCGTGCCGGCCTCGGTCCGCAGGCCCTTGCGCGGGTTGGCGTCCTTCGTTCGCGTGTCGGTCCAGTCGGTTACCTGGTAGCCGTTGACCCAGGTCGCCAGGTGCGGTCCGTGCGCTACCACCGTCATGCGAAAGGTCCTGAAGTCGCGGCTGATCATGCGGCGGGCGTTCTGGCGATCGTCGATGCCGCCCGTACACCACACCGCCGGCCGTGACGGATCGCCGTCGAGGCAGCGGTTGTAGACCTGCGCCTCGTAGCCATTCATGAAGTCGCCCGGAATGCTGCGGAAGAACACCCCGCTGTTGGCGTGCCGTCCCCGCGTCCGCACGTCGACCTGCAGCACCAGGTCGCCAAACGGCTCCTTGGCGTACTCCAGCGCCCCCGGTCCGCCCGTTGCCACCAGCTTGCCCGCCTCCACCTTCCAGACCGGCCGTCTCTCCACCGACAAGCTCGCCCGGTCGATCCGCTTCCACCCCGTCATGTCTCTACCATTGAAGATTGCTCTCATCCCCAGCGGACGGATCAGCAGCTTGCTCACTGCCACGCCGTCACCCAGGCGGATCGAGCCGCGCATCCCCGTCTGGGCCAGCGTGAACGGCCCCGGTTCGACCTTGACCTCCTTGCCGCCGGTCGTGATCGTCCCGCCGCGCACCAGCTCCGCCCGCACGGCACAGTTGCCGAACTCCGCCCTCGTCGTGCCGGGCCCCCGCAAGAGATTGCCCTCCACGGACGCCCCCTTCCAGCCGAACGGCGTGCTGCCATCGAACAGGCTCAGCCAGCCCTCCGCCGCCTCTTTCTCCGTCAGGCCGTACCCGATCTCCGGCGGGCTGTTGGGCACGCGCAGGGTCGGCACCGCGATCAGGTCCATTGTCAGGGCTCGCCCCGGTCGCACGACCCCTGCCACCATCGCCTTGGAGGCGGCCGGCGGGCGTTTCGGGTCGTAGAACTTCGGCCGCACGTCGTTCAACGCTTTGCTCGCCTCCTCGGTCGACACATAGTACGTCGCCTTGACGAGGTGCTTCAGATCGCTGCCGGCCTTTTCCAGGATCGGCTTCAGCGCGGCAAAGATGCTCTCGACCTCGTCCTTCGCCCCGATCGCCTTGCCGGCGTACAGCCCGCTCACGTAGATACTCGGTCCGTAATGGACACGGGCGACGCGGCTGAACAGCGGCGAGGTCGTCATGCCGGGCGGCGTCAGGTAGTCGACGACATCGGGAGCGCTGAAGTAGCTGCGGCCGGCATGGGCGATCAACTCGATCTCGATCGGCGTCTTTTCGGACGATTTCCACTCGACCAGCACCAACGGCGGGACCTTCCCCTTGCCGAAAAACACCTCGACCTCCTTCTCGACAACGGCGACGTCGCTCATCGGCTGCAGGAATGCCTTGACCTGCACCACTGATGCCGTGGTCAACCTCAGATGCACCAGGGTTTTCTTCAGGCTCTCCAGCGTCTTTCGTGTCGCCGTCGGCAGGTCGCCCGATTCGGCCTGTCCGGCGACGTAAAGGCGGGCACCGTCGGGCAGCAGGCCGACCGAGGCACAGCCGCCGGGACCGTACCAGCCTCTCTTGCGCAGGAGGTTCTTCGGATCGGGCGTCAAGGGCGTGACCGCCACCGCGTCGAGCGCCAGCAGAGCGTCCCTGTGCGGCAATCGCGTGGTGACAAAGCTGAGCGCCGGCCGGGCCGACTTGGGAAAGCGGCGGGCCATCGCCCTGGTCAGTGCCGCGGCCGCCTCGTGATTAACGACGTAGAGGTTCAGCTTGACCAGGTCGTCGAAGCCGCTGCGGACCTGCCCCAGCACGGTATCGAGGTTGTCGAGGACCTGCTCGGCCTGTTCGTCCGGCCTCTTCGCGCCGACCAGCCGGCCGTGGCAATCGAGGGGCAGGAGCTGGGCCGTGTGGGCAAGGCACACCGGCCCAACCACCACCGCCTTCGATGACGCCGTGGCGTCATCCGGGTCGACGTGACGGATCGAGCCGCCGCGTGGGGAACCCTGGGGCCCGCTCCAGAGGAACAGCTCGCAGGCGTGGACGCGCTCGGCTTTTAGCTCCGTGGTGAAGGTGAACCAGACCGCCAGCAGCACGAGCGCCGCGATGGCGCTGACCCCCAGCGGGCCGGCCCGTTCGGGTCGCAGGGTCGCGGGAGCGCGGCAGGCCGGGCAAGCGAAGGGGATCATGGTTCTCTCCGGCAGGTCGAAGGTGCTCGTTGTCAGAGAGACATTCTACCACCACGCGAGCAGCGAGAGGACGGCGAGAGAAGGCCTTTGAAAAAAGTGGGTTACCAGATGCGGGTGATGCCGTAGGAGTCGAAGGCCACATCCAGGCTCCCAATCGGAATCCCATCAACCAGCGCCTGGGCAATCATGAGCCGGTCGAAAGGGTCTTTGTGGGGTGGCGGAAGCGTGGCCTGCCGTTCGGTGTACTCGACCGTGATCGGCAGGACGATCAGTTTCAGGTCCGTGATGGCTTTCTCCATCCACTGCCGATACGGCAACGACAGGGACATTTTCCCGAGGCCAACTTTGATCGCCAGTTCCCAGATGGTCGCCGCACTCAACAGCCGGTCGTTGGCCGGGTCTTGGATCACGGCCAATGCTGCCGAACTTAGCTTCGTCGGGTTGTCGGCGGACCAGAACAGGGTATGCGTGTCGAGCAGCAGCCTCACGGGAGGTACTCCTCGAAGCCCTCAGGAATCTCGTCGAAGTCCGGGGCGATGTACAAGATCGTTCCCTTGAGCGTCCCGAGACGAGGCGGCTCGCGGGGCGTCGGCGGGGTCGCTTTAATCGTCGCCACCGGCTTGTCGTCGCGGGTGATCACGACCTCCTCGCCCGCCATCAACTTCTCAATGATCTCGGCCAGATGGCCCTGGGCCTCTTCCAGGGTGATCGTCTGCATGGTCATTCCTCCTGGCCTTCGCCGGCAGGTCAAAGATCTCTTCGATGTCAGAGAGTCATTCTACCACCAGCGGAGCAGTGAGAGGGACGTCGCGAGAAGGCCCTCGTAAAATACCGCCGCGCTCCCCGCCCGTCCCGGCGGGGTTCCCGGGCCGGAGGCCGACATGCAGTATTACTTCTTCCACCTGATGCCGTGGCCGCACCTGCCGGCGGACTTCGATGCCCAATACGACTCGGCCTGGGTCTGGGTACCCAACAGCCTGTACGATCCCGTCAAGGGACACGACCTCTACCGCGAGTACATCAACACCCTCGCGTATGCCGAGGAACTGGGCTTCGATGGCGTCTGCGTCAACGAGCACCACCAGAACGCCTACGGCCTGATGCCCTCGCCCAATGTCATCGCCGGAGCGCTCACGCAGCGCACCAAGCGCTGCAAGATCGCCGTGATCGGCAACGCCCTGCCGCTGTACAACCCGCCAATCCGTGTTGCCGAGGAGTTCGCCATGCTCGACGTCCTGTCGGGCGGGCGCCTGGTTGCCGGCATGGTCATCGGCGGTGGGCCGGAATACTACTCCTACCGCGTCAACCCGACCTATGCCCGCGAGAAGTACCGCGAGGCCCTCGACCTGATCGTCAAGGCGTGGACGACGCCGGGCCCGTTCCCCTGGCACTCGAAGCACTACTATCTGCCCTACGTCAACCCGTGGCCGCGCCCCTTGCAGCAGCCGCATCCGCCGATCTGGATTCCCGGCGCCGGCAGCCTCGAGACGATCGAGTTCGTCGCCCAGCGCCGCTACGCCTACATGGGCATTCCGTTCTTCAGCATCGAGGTCTTCCGCCGCGTCTTCAGCCTGTTCCGCGAGGCGTGTCAGAAAGCGGGCTACGAGGCCAAGCCAGAGCAGATGGGTTGGGGCGTGCCGATCTACGTTGCCGAGACCGACAAGCAGGCACGCGAGGAGTTCGAGCCGCATCTGTGGTACTTCGTGCGCAACTTGCTCAAGGGCCTCTCGCTCTCTCCGCCGGGCTACACCTCGGCCCGCTCGGTGGCGGCGATCATCAAGAACCGCCACCTGTTCCTGTCTGAACAGAAGACCTGGGACGATGTCGAGAAGGGTGTCTACGCGATCGTCGGCAGCCCGCAGACGGTGCGGCAGAAGATGGAACACTGGCAGAAAGAACTGGGCTGCGGCGTGGTGCTGACCGGCTGCCAGGCCGGCTCGCTGCCGCACGAACTCGCTCGCAAGAGCATGGCGCTGCTGGCCCGCGAGGTGCTGCCCCACGTCCGCTCGACCGGCCCTCAAGCGGCGGCCCGCCCCTGCTAACCTCCCCTCCCCGTTTCGAGAACAAGTCCTCTTGACCTTTTCCAAGCGCTGCGTAAGATGAAATAGAACAAACATTTGTTTGAAACAAACGCTCGTTAGCCAACGCCATGACGACTGCCGACGAAACCCGTCAACGCCTGCTCGATGCCGCCGGGCCCCTGTTCGCGGAGCAGGGGCTCAAGGCGACCACGGTGCGCGTCATCTGCGACCGCGCGGACATGAACCTCGCCGCTATTAACTATCACTTCCGCGACAAGAAGCAGCTCTATCACGAGGCGGTGCGGCACGCGGCCCACTGCTGCGACGCCCGCGTGCCAATCCCTGACTGGCCGGCCGGCACGCCGCCGGAGCGCAAACTGCGCGACTTCGTCGCCATGTTCCTCAACCGCGTCGCGGTCGACCACGAGCCAGCCTGGCACGCTCAGCTCCTCATGCGCGAGCTGACCCACCCGACTCCGGCCTGCGCCGAGTTCGTGCGCGACTTTGTCCGGCCCTGCTTCGAGGCGCTCTCCGGCGTGCTGCGCGAACTCCTTCCTGACGTGCCGGAGCTGAAACGTCGCCTTGTCGCCTTCAGCATCGTCGGCCAGTGCCTGCACTATCGCGTCGCCCGGCCGGTCATCGAGCACCTGGTCGGCGCCGGTGAGTTCCGCAACTACGGTGTCGACCTGCTCGCCGGCCACATCACCGAGTTCAGTCTGGCCGCGATCGACCGCCTGGCCGCCCGGTCACACAGGAAGGGGCCGTCATGAGCTGGATCGCATGGAAGATGCTGACGGGCGACCGCAGCAAGTATCTGGGCATCATCTTCGGCGTCGCCTTCGCGTCGCTGCTCATGGCCCATCAGGTATCGATTTTCTGCGGGATCATGCGGCGGACGACGAGCCAGATCGCCGACATCCATGAAGCGAACCTGTGGGTCATGGACCCCAAGGTGCAGTACGTCGAGGAGGCCGCCCCGCTGCACGACACCGACCTGCACCGCGTCCGCGGCGTGCAGGGCGTCGACTGGGCCGTGCGGCTGTACAAGGGACTGGTGCGGGCTCGCATGCCCGACGGCAACTTTCGCCAGGTGGTCCTGCTCGGTCTCGACGACGCCACCCTGGTCGGCGCCCCGGTCACGCTGGTCAAGGGGTCCCTCGCCGACCTGCGCCGCCCCGACGCCGTCGTGCTCGACGAGGCCGGCTTCCAGTACATGTGGCCCGGCGAGCCGTTCACTCTCGGCAAGACCATCGAGATGAACGATCGCCGCGCCGTCGTCGTCGGCATCTGCAAGGCGGGAGCACCGTTCCAGTCGATGCCGATCATGTACACGCGCTACAACCAGGCGGTCCTGTTCGCCCCGCGCGAACGCAAGTTGTTGACGTTCGTCCTCGCTCGTAGCGAGCCCGGCGTTCCGCCTGCGGAGGTCTGCACTCGCATCGAGGAGCAGACAGGGCTGAAGGCACTGACGAAGGACGGCTTCACCTGGGAGACGATCAAGTACTACATCCGTTTTACCGGCATTCCGTTCAACTTCGGCATCACCGTTACCCTGGGGTTCATCGTTGGCGTGGCGATCGCGGGGCAGACTTTTTACCTCTTCACGATCGAGAACCTCCGTCAATTCGGGGCACTCAAGGCGATGGGCGTGAGCAACCTGCGCATCGTCGGCATGGTGCTCTTGCAGGCGGCGCTGGTCGGCATAATTGGGTACGCCATCGGCATGGGGCTGGCGGCGGCGTTCTTCGAGGTAACCAAGGGCAGCGTCGCCCTGGCCGGGTTCTACCTGCCGTGGCAGGTCATGGTGATGACTGCGGTGGCAGTAATGCTGATCATCCTTCTGGCCAGCCTGGTGAGCATCCGTCGCGTGCTGGTGCTCGAGCCAGCCGTCGTTTTCCGGGGGTGAACGTGATGGCGAGTGTGGCGACCGAGTGGGCCGTCGAGTGCCGCGGTGTGACCAAGGACTTCGGCCAGGGCGAGGCGAAGGTGCAGGCCCTCCGCGGCGTCGACCTGGAAGTGCCCGACGGCGAGATGACACTGCTGGTCGGGCCGTCGGGCTGCGGCAAGACGACGCTGATCTCCATCATCGCCGGGCTTCTCGACCCGACGGCCGGCGAGGTGTCGGTGCTCGGCGCCGAGTATCGACGAATGTCGGGGAGAGCGAAAGTCGCTTTCCGGGCGGCGAACATTGGCTTCGTCTTCCAGCAGTACAACCTGCTGCCGGCGCTCTCGGCGGCGGAGAACGCCGCGGTGCCGCTCTTGATTGCCGGCGTGCCGCGCAGGGAGGCAGTGCGGCGGGCTGCAGCGCTGCTCGACGAGCTGGGGTTGGTGGGCCGCGGCGGCTCGCTGCCGTCGCAGCTGTCGGGCGGGCAGCAGCAGCGCGTGGCCATCGCCCGGGCGCTGGTTCACGAGCCGCGGCTCCTGGTCTGCGACGAGCCGACCGCCGCTCTTGATGCTCACTCGGGTCGGAACATCATGGAACTGCTGCGCCGCATCGCGGTGCAGCCGGGACGGGCGGTGATCGTGGTCACGCATGACAGCCGCGTCTTCGACTTCGGCGATCGCATCGTCCACCTCTCGGACGGCCGCGTCGAGGACGTGGAAGTCACCAATCACGGAGAAACCGATGCGTAAAATCCTTTTGCCGCTGCTGTCGCTGGGGCTGCTGACGTTCGCGGTGCTGCACGTCGTACGGGCACAGCAGACAGGGCCAGATGTCAAGCCGCCAGTCGACCCGGGACGGATGCCGTTCAACCGCACCGTCGCCGGCGCTGGCATCGTCGAGACCAAGACGGAGAACATA
>JACOUH010000280.1 GCA_016177925.1 Planctomycetota bacterium
AGATCTCTTGAAGGATGGACGGGTGTCATTCTAGGTAAAGACCGATCGCGTGGTGGCTCGTGAATTTGGTATGGCGTCGTGTACGCGGTCTAACGAACCGCTTCAGCGGACCGGCTGCGCCGGCCGCTGACCGCCAGCGTTCGGCGCTTGCCGCAGCGAAGTCATCCCGTCGAGGAGGGCGATCATGGCCACCGACACCGAGCGACAAGGCCTCCAGTGGCAGGTTGGTGTGTGGGACCGGGTCTCTCAACTCTCCCTGCGGGAGGTGGACCCTCGGTTTGCCACCGTTGTCGAGAACGTGGTCAGGCGTGGTGATTTGAAGCCGGGTCACCGGGTCCTCGACCCTGGTACGGGTAGGGGCTCAGTTGCCATCGGGGCAGCATGGAGGAATTTCAAAGCGCCTTTCCTCGCGGCGCCGTTCGTCGCGCCCCGCCTGACACTCTGGGTCCCCGGCACCGAACCGCCAGGAGCGGGTCCCGAGGTGACCGGAGCGTAGCGCGTTCCAGCCGGGCTCCACAAAGGGGGGGCCGGCGGCAGGAGGAGCCGAGGAACGGTCGCGGGGACCGGCCTCCGCAGCGCCCCATTCTGCCGTCCGTCCTGCCGCAGCCCCGGCGCATTGCGCCTCACGAGAACAGTCTGGTATTGTACCGGCGCTGAGGAGGCTCGACAGCGAGCGACGGGATCGCGGATCGCCCGAGTCGCTTCCATTCAGGCGAGGCACCCCGGGGAGGGCATCCATGTGTGGCATCGTCGGCTTCCTTGACCGGCGCGCCGAGGGGGAGGCGCCGGAATCACGGAGAACCGCGGCTCGGGCAGCGCGCCGGGATAGGCCGACCGCGCTACGCGGCATCACGCGGCGGCCCAGAACCAGCGTTCAGTGCGGAACGGACTGGGGATATGACGAGTTATTCGGTGGTGCAACGAATCGGGCGAGGGAATAGGCTGTCCGACGCCGCAGGGATTGCGGTGTTAGACAGTTCTGTCTAATTCACGTTGGGCGGACTGAGGCTTCTTGACTCATAGGCATGATCAATTTCAGCGTCTACACTGCGGCCGACGCGAACGAGATGGTGCAACTCCTTGGCGAGGTATTCGCCCGCCGCGATCCGCCGGCTGTTGCGGTCGACCTTACGCCGTCTGAGTTCGGGTCTTTCGTTCGCCTGTATTGTCCCAAAGCGGCGACCGAGGGGCTCACGATCGTGGCCCGATCCGCTGACACGGGGGAGATGATTGGCGCGCTGCTCACGGAAGATTCTGCGTCAGCTCCTCCTGACGGGATGAATCATCTAAGCACGAAGTTCGATCCAATTTTCGACATTCTCGGCCAGTTGGACGCCGACTACCGAGCGGGCCAGACGTCGGTACGCCCAGGCGAGTCGCTGCACCTCTTTCTCTTGGGAGTCGCCCCGCGGTTTGCTGGCCAAGGTGTCGCGCACCAACTTGTCGCGAAATGCTTGGCGCACGGTGCGGGCCGGCAGTACCGGGTGGCGGTCACAGAGGCGACGAATAAGACATCACAGCACATCTTCCGAAAGCAGGGTTTCGTGGAACGTGTGCGGCGCTCATACCAGGATCATCGGTTCAATGGCCGGGCATTCTTTGCGTCGATCGTCGAGCAGGGTGGGCCGATTCTCATGGACAAGCAGCTGGCACCCTGAGATTCGACTACCAACTGGGCCGCCCAACACCGGCTTGCAGCCGACGGCGGCTGGTGGAATCATGAGCCGCCGCGGCTGAAGCCGCACGTTAGCCAGACGCCCTGAGGAGACGAAACGATGCCGACACCGCGTCCATTCACGATCCACGTCCCCGACGAAGCGCTTGCCGATCTGCGGATGCGGCTCGAACGCACACGCTGGCCCGACGAGAATCCGGGTGACGGCTGGCAGTACGGCAGCGACCTCGGGTACATGAAGGCGCTCGCGGCATACTGGCGCGAGAAGTACGACTGGCGCGCCCACGAGGCACGACTCAACCGTCTCCGGCACTTCGTCACGTCCGTCGATGGGATCGACCTCCATTTCATCCACGAGTCGGGTGTGGGGCCGAATCCCTTGCCGCTCCTCCTGTCGCACGGCTGGCCGGGCTCGATTGTCGAGTTCGAGCGGCTGATCCCACTGCTGACCGACCCGGGACGCTTCGGCGGCGATCCGGCCGACGCCTTCACCGTCGTGGCGCCCTCGCTCCCGGGCTACACCTTCTCGTTTCGGCCGGATCAACCGCGGTTCAACATCGCCCGGATCGCCGACGTCTTCGCGAGGCTCATGGTCGATGTGCTCGGCCACCGCCGC
>JACOUH010000281.1 GCA_016177925.1 Planctomycetota bacterium
TGCGACACATCCTCGTGGACAAGGCACGGAGAAAGCGGCGCCCCAAGCACGGTGGCGGTCGCCAGCGCGTCGAGTTGGACGACGCGGTGCCGGTGACGCCGGCGGCCGAGGAGAACCTGCTGGCCCTGGACGAGGCGCTGACCCGGCTGGCGGCCGACGACCCGGAGGCGGCTGCGGTGGTCCAGTTGCGCTACTTCGCCGGCCTGTCGGTGGAGCAAGCCGCCCAGAGTCTCGGCATGTCGCGCGCCAGCGCTTACCGGCATTGGACGTTCGCCCGCGCCTGGCTGCGGCAAGAACTGAGCGCGAACGAATAGGCTCGGTTCTGGTGTTTGTTCTTGCTGAGACAAGGACCGGGCCGAAAGCGCTTCAGTGATGAGTGGTCAGTAGTGAAAGGAGATCGGCTGTGTGCTGCTCACGACGATTCGAGCCAGCCAGGATCGAGCCGTCACTCGATTTCATAGATCGCGCCGTGCGGATCACGGGGGACCAGCCGTTGCTGCTGGCAGTCCACCAGCAAATCCAAGTCTTCCAACACGATCGCCCCGATGAGGGCCGTTTCACGCTTTGGTTCGACTACGGCGGTAAACGTGCTGTCCCGGTCCAGAATTTTCACGTACGCCCCCTGAGCGGCCGGCCGGGTTGCGCGGCGCCCATCGGCGTAGCGCACGCGGACCTTGCCGGTGATCGCCAGCCCCAGTTGCTTGACGACCGCCCCGGGCAGTACAAAGCGTGCCGCCCCGGAATCCACGACCCCGTGAATCATTTGCCGGCGCACCTGGTTAGGCTTCAGCAAGCCGCGCCGAGCCAACTCGATGTCGCCGTAATTGGCGACCTCGAATTCGACGTTGAATCGTCCCACGCCGTTGGCTCCTTTGGATCGCATGGCCCCGTTCCTCCTGCTGCCGGATGAAACTGTGTAGCGTCCGGTTCCATCTTAGGCAGCCGGGCTGGGATGAGCAACACACAGAACAAGTAACCACAGAGCCACCGAGACCTTAGGGCGGCAGAGCCACGAAGGGAAAAGGGTTGAGCAACCGGCATGATACGCATTGTTCTGGGTTTCTGGTGAGACAACCGCCCTCGCAAAAGCGCTTGCTTCAGTAGATACCCGTGGGAGGGGACCATGCCAGCCGACTTGAAGCGGGTCAAGGAAATCTTCCTCGCGGCGGTCGAGAAGGCCGACCCCCAAGAGCGAGCCGCCTTCCTGCGCGAGGCCTGCGGCGGCGAGGCGGCCCTGCGCCAGCAGGTCGAGGGCCTGCTGGGCCAGCATGAGCAGGCGGGCAGTTTCCTGGAATCGCCTCCTCCCGGCCTGCCTCAGACCGTGGACTCCGACCAAGGCGAGGCGGTCCCACCGAGCCCGCCTGCTGCGAGGCCGGAAGCTGTCGGCAGTCGCATCGGACCCTACAAGCTGTTGCAACAGCTGGGCGAAGGAGGCATGGGAACCGTTTACCTGGCCGAGCAGCAGGAGCCGGTCAAGCGCCGCGCCGCCCTGAAGATCATCAAAGCCGGCATGGATTCGGCCCACGTCCTGGCCCGCTTCGAGCAGGAGCGGCAGGCGCTGGCCCTGATGGACCACCCCCACATCGCCAAGGTGCTCGACGGCGGTGAGACTCCCCCCGCTTACGCAGGGGGCTCGCCACGGCCCTACTTCGTGATGGAACTGGTCAAGGGCATTCCGATCACCAAGTATTGCGACCAGGAGCATTTGACGCCGAAGGAACGGCTGGAGCTGTTCATTCCCGTCTGCCAGGCGGTGCAGCACGCCCACCAGAAAGGGATCATCCACCGCGACCTCAAGCCCTCCAACGTGCTCATCGCGCTGTACGATGGCAAGCCGATTCCCAAGGTCATTGACTTCGGCGTGGCCAAGGCGACCGGGCAGAAGCTGACCGAACGGACCATGTTCACGGAAGCAGGCCAGATGGTCGGCACGCTGGAGTATATGGCCCCCGAGCAGGCGGAGCTGAATAACCTCGACATCGATACGCGGGCGGACATCTACTCGCTGGGCGTGCTCCTGTACGAGCTGTTGACCGGCAGTCCGCCCTTTACGGCCAAGCAGCTGCGCAGCGCCGCGTTCACGGAGATGCTGCGGATGATCCGCGAGGTCGAGCCACCCAAGCCGAGCACCAAACTGTCCTCCTCCGACGAGTTGCCGTCGATTGCGGCCCAGCGCGAGCTGGAGCCGAAGAAGCTGATGAAGCTGGTGCAGGGCGAGCTGGACTGGATCGTGATGAAGTGCCTGGAGAAGGAGCGCGGCCGGCGCTACGAGACGGCCAATGGCCTGGCCCGCGAGATTCAGCGGTATCTCGCCGACGAGCCAGTGGCGGCGGGTCCGCCGTCGGCGGGCTACCGGCTGCGGAAGTTCGTGCGGCGCAACAAACGCGGGCTGGCGACGGTGGCCCTCTTGGGAGTGATGCTTCTGGCGGCGGTGGGGGCGGTGGCGGGAACGCTCGGCTGGGCGGCCCACGACCGGGCGGCACGGCGGCTGGTCGTCGAGCAGGCGGTCACACGGGCCTTGGAGGAGGCGGATGAGCGGCAGAAACAAGGGAAATGGCAGGAGGCCCTAACTGCAGTCGAGCGGGCCCAGGCGGCCTTGGCGAGCGGCGAAGGAGGCACCGACCTGCAAGAACAGGTCGCTGACCAACTCGCCGTCCTGCGCATGATTGCGCGACTTGAGGAAATCCGCGCGAGGTGGCTCGACTATTTCGACGGCGAAAGTGCGGACGGGGACTATGCGCGTGCCTTTGCGGACTTCGGCATCGATGTGAACAGGCTCAGCCCGGCGGAAGTAGCCGCGCGGATTTTGCGCCGACCGACTACGGCGGTTCGGATGGCAGGCGCATTGGACATTTGGGCCATCGTGCGCCGGACAACGCTCTGCACCATCAACAGGATCCGGCGACCTGGAAGCGGCTCTTGGAAGCCGCCCGACTCGCCGATCCCGACCCGTGGCGGAACCAGTTACGGCAACTATTGGGTCGAGAGGACTCGAAGGCCTTGCGGAGCCTTGCCGACACATCCGATATCGCCACGCTGCCGGTGCAGAGCTTGCAACTCATGGGTAATGCCCTGATTTTCGGCGGAGACCCACCGGCATCCATCGCTTGGTTGCGAAAGGCGCACCGACAACATCCCGGCGACGTCTGGATCAGTTTCGATCTGGCCTACCATCTCAGCAATTCCCCGTCCGCAGCGGTGCCTGAGGTCCTGCAGTTCTACGAGGCGGCCCTGGGAGCCCGGCCGCAAAGCCCCGCCTTGAACCGCACCGTCGGCCACTTCCTGTTCAGATTAAATAGGCTCGACGAGGCTATCGCGGCCTACCGCAAGGCGATCCAGCTCGATCCCAAGACTCCCGGGTCCTACGGTAGTCTCGCCACGGTTTTGCAACGGAAAGGCGACCTCGATGGAGCGATCACAGTCTACCGCCAAGCCATCGACATCAACCCGAAGGATTCCGCGCGCTACCTGGATCTCGGCGGCGCCCTGCAAGGGAAGGGCGAGCACGACCCGGCCGTCGCCGCCTATCGCAAGGCCGTCGAACTGGACCCGAAATCGGTGCAGACTCACGCAAAACTGGGCCATGCGCTACGCGAAAAGGGCGATCTGAACGGCGCCATTGCCGCTTACCAGCAGGCTGCCCAGGTAGAGCCGCAAGAACCGTGGTGGTGGTTGATTCTGGCCCAGGCCCACCTCACTTCGGGAGACCGCAAGGGCCATCACAAAGTCTGCGCGGAGATGTTGGACCGCTTCGGCAAGACCAAGGATCCGAAGGGGGCCATGCGCGTCCTCTCTACCTGTCTGCCGGTGGCGGACGCGCTGGCCGACATGAGACAGCTGCTGCCGCTGGCCGAGCTGGCCGCCACCCAGAAGGGAAATGCCCAGTTGCTCGGGGCCGCCCTTTATCGGGCTGGGAAATATGAGGCGGCCATCGCGCCCCTGGGTCAAGGTGAGTGGCCCAGGGCCTGGGACCACCTCTTCCTGGCCATGGCCCATCACCGCCTCGGGCACAAGGAGGAGGCGCGGGATTACCTGGTGTGGGCCATCAGTCAGATCAAGAAAGCCGGCTACCCGTGGCCCGAGGCCGTCGAATCCGAGCAGCTCCGCCACGAGGCCGAGGCGCTTCTCGGGGCTGTGGGAATCGACGCTCGAGGGATCGACCCGGACAAGGCCGCCATCGCCGGCTACTGCAGGGCGATCAAAGCGAACCCGAACAGTGCCCGGGCCCACAACGCCCTGGCTCGGCTGCTGGCCACCTCTTCCAGCCCCAAGCACCGCGACCCGCGGCAGGCGATCCAGCACGCCCAGAAAGCTGTCGAACTGGCGCCCAAGGACGGAAACTTCTGGGACACGCTGGCCGTGGCCCAGTCCCGCGCGGGGGACTGGGCCGGTGCCGTCCTCGCCTACCGCCAGGCCCTCGCCCTCGAGACGTTCACCCCCGACCATCCGGCGACCCTGAACACGCTGAACGCCCTCGCCACGGCTTATCAGCGGAGCGGGAACCTGCCGGAGGCCATCCGCCTGTTTGAGCAGGTGCGCGACAAGCGGCTCCAGACGCTGGGCCTGGACAACCCGCTCACGCTCGTCAGCATGAATAACCTGGGCGTGGCCTACTTGGAGGCCGGGAAGTTTGACCGCGCGGTGCCCCTCCTGGAGGAAACCGTGCGGCTCCGCAAGGCGAAGTTCGGGGCCGATGACTCCGCGACGCGTACGGTGGTCGCCAACCTGGGGGCGAGCTACGGGCAGGCGGGCCGGCTCAAGGAGGCGATCCCGCTGCTGGAGGAAGTCGTCGCCTGGGCCCGCCGGCAGCCCGCCCTCCGGCAGCAGGAGTTCGGCTGGGTCGAGGGCGCGCTGGCGGAGGCCTACGAACGGGACCAGCAGTTCGCCAAGGCGGAGCCGTTCTACCGCGCGGCGCTGGAGGCGGTGCGGCGGCAATTCGGGGCCGCTGACCCGCGCACCGCGGTGGCGCTGGCGAACCTGGGCTCGAACCTGCTGGAGCAAAAGAAGTACGCCGAGGCCGAGCCGCTCCTGCGCGAGTGCCTGGCCGCCCGCGAGAAGGCAATGCCCGACGCCTGGCCGACGTTCAACGCCAAGTCGATGCTGGGCGGCTGCCTGCTCGGCCAGAAGAAGTACGCCGCCGCCGAGCCGCTGCTGTTGCAGGGCTACGAAGGGATGAAACAACGCGAGGCCAAGATGCCGCCCGCCGCCCGCCCACGGTTGCCCGAAGCAATCGAGCGCCTGGTGCGGCTCTACGACGAGTGGGGCAAGAAAGCCGAGGCGGCCAAGTGGCGGAAGGAGTTGGAGGCGGTGAAGAAGCCGGAGAAGAAAGACTAAACACAGAGGCCGTAGCGGAACGCGGAGAAGAATACGCCCGGGCGAGAGCTAGAGCGGTTCGCGGCCGGGTCGCACACTAACCCGAAGCGTCAGCGAGGGACCGGCCCTCGCTGACGCTTCGGGTTAGTGTGCAACGCAAGTGTGAACCGCTCTAAGGCACGAGCTGAAAGGCCAATCCCACCTGCTGGAAATGGGCGTCGCCGCGGAAGAAAAGGGGACTGTCCCCTTTTTTTCAGGGGGACAGTCCCCTTTTCTTCCGAACGCGCTAAGGCCGAGGTCCTGCATGACAACCATCGAAGTGAAATCGACGAAGGAGATGTCTGGCTTATCGTGGTACTTCTGCCGCAGCTGCCAAGCCCGGCGGAATTGGTCGGGCGAGACGTGGACCAGTTGATAGGTCCCGGCATCGGCAGAGGTCAGGATGTTGTCCACGAAGGTGCGGGCTTGGTCTGCCGTCAAGGTGGTGTAGAGGTGAGCGATGACCTCACTGAGCACAAAGTTGGTAGTGACGTACCGGCGCCCGGCCCGCCGCAGTTTCTTGTGCTGTGCTTTGGCCCGCAGGTGGTGCTGGTCACGCTTCAGCGCCAGGGCGACCCAGGCCCAGGTGTCCACGAAGATCATGGCCGGTTCTTTCCGTAGATGTACTTGTCGTGGTTGTCGGCGCCGTCGGGCGGTCCCTCACCGATGCCGATGACCGGTTCCAGCGGGTCGTCATCCTGGTGCAACGGCGTGATGGCGACGCGAACGGGCGTACCCTCGGCCAGCACGATTGGCTCCCTGAGCTTGAGCTGGCCGTTCTCATAGGTAGCTTCGACAGTGATTGTCATGGTTGTAGGCCTCCAGACAGAGAAAGGCACTTGCGGTTACTCTACGGCACTTGTTGAATCCTGAAAGGTCCGTTGGCCTTTCACGCTCGTTCCCAAACGAGCGTTTGGGAACGAGCGTGGTCGGTGAGGTTCTGCCGCCAAGCAAGCTCCTCACCGGCCTGCGGACCCGCTGTCACGGGAGGGCCTCTGCGCCAGCTCGGGGCCCCCAGCCGGCGCTCGGTTTGCGCGCCGGTCGCACTGGCCCTTTCATTCTATTGCAGACCAAGTGAAAAAGACTGAGCCTTTTGTGAGACAACCAGCCTGCCGAAGGCGCTTACTCAAGTAGACAGTTACGCGACCGCCGCTCTCGTTGGCGGCACGATCATCGAGAAGAAATGAAGCAATCCGCTCAGGTCCGGGCGTCCGGTCTGCGCGCCCGGGAGAGGTGCGCTGTCATGCAGCCGCAGATCGACTTCTAACGCGAAAGGAACCAACCATGCGCCGCTCTGTTCGCCAAGCTCGTTTGCAAGTCGAAGTTCTGGAAGATCGCTGCGTCCCGAGCTATGCCATCGTCGATCTCGGAGCCGTCGCACCGAGCGCGATCAACAACGGGGGCATGGTGGCCGGCACCTCGAACAGCCACGCGGTCGTGGAGCAGAACGGCGTCCTTACCGACCTGGGCACGCTGGGCGGCCTGACCAGCCGGGCCGCCGGCATCAACGACGCCGGCCAGGTGGTCGGTACCGCAGAAGACTCCGCGCGCATCAACCGCGCCTTCGTGGTCACGCCACTCGATACCAACAACGACGGCAAACCGGACCTGTGGTTTCGGGACGCCGACCTGAACGGCATCAACGATTTGATGGTCGATCTGGGAACGCTGGGCGGACCTTCCAGCGGGGCCGCGGCCATCAACAACCTCGGCGAGGTCGTCGGCTGGGCCGATGTCCCTTCGTCTACTCGCGCCTACCACGCGTTCCGCTGGGACAGCACCGGCGGCATGCAAGACCTGGGGACCTTCGGGGGAACCATCTCCGTGGCGACCGCCGTCAACAATGGTCGGCACTTCGGGAACCATCGTTTACCCCTCCGGAACGATCCATCCCCCCTATTATCGCCCCCGGGAAGCCTTCTTGTGGCAAAACGGCGCCATGAGTGGCCTCGGTTTCAACTCCCTGGACGACGTTTCCATCAACAACAACGGCCAGGTCGTGGGGGGCAGCTACTTCTGGCAAAACGGCGTTCGCCTCAACCTCAACGACTTCCTGGACGCGAGCCAGGGCTGGTCGATCGCCACGACCGCCGACATCAACGACGCCGGCCAGGTCGTGGGCCAGGGCACGCACAACGGCGTAAATCCCAGCTACTTCGTGCTGACCATCGGCCCGGCTCAGCCCCCTTCGCTTGCCATCGGCAATGTGAGCGTCACCGAAGGCGACAGCGGCAGCGTGACCGCCGTCTTCACAGTCACCCGCGCGGGGCCGGTGGACCAGACGGCGACCGTCGACTTCATCACCGCGGACGGCACCGCGATGGCCGGCAAGGACTATGTGGCCACCGCGGGCACCCTGACCTTCATCGCCGGCGAGGCCAGCAAGACCATCACGGTCACCGTTCTGGGCGACCGGGTGGACGAGTCCGACGAGACGTTCTTAGTGAGGCTGAGCAACGCCAGCAACGCCGTTCTCGCGAACACCCAGGCCGTGGGGACCATCGTGGACAACGACCCGCCGCCCGCCCTCACCATCAATGATGTCACGATGAAGGAGGGCAATTCCGGCACGACCTACTTCGTCTTCACCATCAGCCTCTCCGCGGTGAGCGAGAAGACGGTCACGGTCAACTTTGCCGTCGGCGACGGCACGGCCACGGGTTACGGCCCCAATGCCGACTACTACGCTCAGACCGGGATCTTGACCTTTGCCCCCGGCGAGACCACCAAGACGATCTCCATCGCCGTCTTCGGCGACAAACGCAAGGAGGCGAACGAGACGTTCTTCGTGAACCTCAGCGGCGCGGTCAACGCGAGCATCCTGGACGGCCAGGGACTGGGCACGATCCTGAACGATGATTGATCTGGGATCGTGGCGCTCTTGCGGATGCGGTCTGGGTCAGGGGGAACGGCAAGAGCCACACAGCGCCGCGGTCTTGCTTGCCTTCAAGATGGAATTCGCGGACAATGATCCTGTGGATTACCATGCCAGTGCAGAAAACAGTGCGAAGTGATGGTGGAAGTCTCTGGCAGAATAGGAGCGAAATACGATGCCATACTACATCGACCCGCACATTCACATGATCTCGCGCGTGACCGACGACTATCAGCGCATGGCCCAGTGCGGCTGCGTCGCCGTCAGCGAGCCCGCCTTCTGGGCCGGCTTCGATCGCGGCTCGGCGGAGGGCTTCCGCGACTACTTCCGCCACCTCGTCGAGGTCGAGCCGAAACGCGCTGCCCAGTTCGGCATCAAGCACTTCTCCTGGCTGTGCATCAACGCCAAGGAGGCCGAGAATGTCCAGCTGTCGCGCGAGGTGATCGCCCTCATCCCCGAGTACCTCGATCGGCCCAACGTCCTGGGCATCGGCGAGATCGGCCTGAACAAGAATACGAGGAACGAGGCGACCGTTTTCCAGGAGCACGTCGACCTGGCGATGAAGACCGACGAGCTGATCCTGATCCACACGCCCCACCTGGAGGACAAGTACAAGGGCACGCGCATGATCGTCGACATGCTCAAGGGCGATGCGCGCGTCAACCCGGCCCGCGTGCTGATCGACCACGTCGAGGAACACACAGTGCGGCTGGCCCTGGACAACGGCTTCTGGTGCGCCATGACGCTGTACCCGACAACGAAATGTACGCCGGAGCGGGCCGCCGACATCCTCGAGATGGTCGGCAGTGAGCGCATCATGGCCAACAGCGCCGGCGACTGGGGCAAGTCGGACCCGCTGGCGGTGCCGGCGCTGATCCAGGAGATGAAGCGGCGCGGCCACTCCGAGGAACTGGTGCGAAAAGTGACGTTCGAGAACCCGCTGACGTTCTTCCGCCAGTGCGCCCGCTGGCAGGACTGGACCGGCTTCGGGATGCCCGAGCCGCCGGCCAAGAAGCCCGCCCTGGTGTCGTGAGCCACTCTCACAGTCCGATCGCTGCTTAGCCCGACGCGCGAGCGAGGAAACCAGCGAACCTCGCTGGCGCGTCGGGCTAAGCAGTGACCGGATCAGTCTCTTTCCCTCTTGAGGCGCAAGGAATGACCGACCTCACCGCCGTTCGCCGTGCCCTGCTGAGTGTCAGCGACAAGACGGGGCTCGTGGACCTGGCCCGCGGGCTGGCGGCGCTGGGCGTGGAACTGATCTCGACCGGCGGCACGCGGAAGGCGCTCGCCGAGGCGGGGCTACCCGTGCGCGACATCGCCGCGGTGACCGGCTTTCCCGAGATCCTCGACGGCCGCGTCAAAACGCTGCACCCGCACATCCACGGCGGCATCCTCGCGGTCCGCGGCAACCCGGAGCACGTCAAGACGATCGAAGCGCAGGGAATCAAACCCATCGACCTTGTCGTCTGCAACCTCTATCCCTTCGAGGCGACCGTCGCCCGGGCCGGGAGCACACACGAGGACATCGTCGAGAACATCGACATCGGCGGGCCGACGCTCGTCCGCGCCGCGGCGAAGAACTTTCACGACGTTGCCATCGTGACCGATGCGTCGCAGTATCCCGCCGTCCTCGAGGAACTGCGGGCCCACGCCGGGGTGAGTCTGCCGACGCGCGAACGCCTTGCCGCCGCCGCCTTCGCTCGCATCGCCGCCTACGACGCGGCCATCAGCGCTTACTTCGCCGGGCGCCTCGCCGGCGCAGCCGACTTCCCCGCATCGCTCGACCTCCGCTTCGAGCGCCGCAGCACCCTGCGTTACGGAGAAAACCCCCACCAAAAGGCGGCCTTTTATGTCGAGCCGAGCCAGCCTGCTGCCTGCGTGGCGACGGCGGAGACGCTGCACGGCAAGGAGCTGTCCTACAACAACCTGCTCGACCTCGACAGTGCTCTCAACCTGGTGCGCGAGTTCACCGAGCCAGCGGCGGTGGTCATCAAGCACAACAACCCCTGCGGCGCCGCCGTCGCCGCCACGCTGGAGGAAGCGTTCCGGAAGGCCTACGAGGGCGACCCGCTCAGCGCCTTCGGTGGCGTGCTCGGTTTCAACCAAGAACTGGACGAGGCGACCGCCCTGCAGATCACCGAGCCGGGCCGCTTCGTCGAGTGCGTCATCGCCCCCAGCTACAGCGAGGCGGCCTTCCGCGTCCTGACGACGCGGCCGAGCTGGAAGAAGAACGTCCGCATCCTCCGCACCGGCCCGCTCGACACCGCGCCCTCGGGGCTCGACTATCGGCGCATCGACGGCGGGCTGTTGGTCCAGACGCGCGACCGCGGCGTTGACGACTTCGCCACCGCAAAGGTCGTGACCAAACGTCCGCCGAGCGCGGAGGAGTCGGCCGATCTGCGCTTCGCGTGGCTGGTGTGCAAGCACGTTAAGAGCAACGCGATCGTGCTGGCCCGGGGCGGGAAGGTGCTGGGGGTCGGCGCCGGACAGATGAGCCGCGTGGACTCGGTCCACCTGGCGGGCCGCAAGGCGGGCGAGGCGGCGCGCGGCAGTGTCATGGCCTCCGACGCCTTCTTCCCCTTCCGCGACAATGTCGACGCCGCGGCGAAGCTCGGCGTGACGTGTATCGTGCAGCCCGGCGGCAGCGTCCGCGATCAGGAGTCGATCGACGCCTGCAACGAGCACGGCCTCGCGATGATCTTCACCGGCATCCGCCACTTTCGGCACTGAGGCGGAGACGCCGGCCGCACTCCAGCGAGCCCGTCTCTATTACGCCGGCACGATCGTAGGTCAGGCTTTCCAGCCTGACTCGATTCTCGCGGGAGACGGGCATAACAGGATCTCTCCCCTTCGTCTCCGTCGCCTCTGGAAAAGCTCTGCAGCGCGCTGAGCACCTCACGAGGACGGCGAGGCGGGCGGTTCGGCCTCGATGAATACATCCAGTTGCTGCCCTACGTAAACGTCGGTGGCCTTGGAGGAGGCGTCCGCTGGTAGTTCCAGGGCGTAGATCACCTGCAGCACGCGCGTGTCGACGCGCTCGGTGCTGTCGCCGGTCAGCGACTTCTTCGGCACCACATACGGCTCGACGCGGACGAAACGAAGCCGGAACTCGCGGCGCGGGTCGCCGCGCAGCCGCGCCACCGCCGGGGCGCCGCGGCGGAAACGCGGGATGTCGTTCTCGTCGATGTCGACGCGGACGTGCTTCTGCGACACGTCGCCGAGCACGATCAACGCCTGTCCCGGCGGAGCGCCGACGAACTCGCCGGGCCGCACGTTGACTTGCAGCACCTCGCCCTTGACCAGACGGGCCTGCGGACAGCGCACGACGAGGCGGTCGATCTCGGTCTGCGTCTGCTCGAGCTGGGCCTTCGCCTGGGCAACGGCGGCGGCGGCGACATCTTTGTCCCACTTCCAGGCCCCGGCGAGCAGAAGCCGATCCTCCGCCTTGGCGCGGCGGAGCTGGGCCATCGCCACGTTGTAGGCGTGCTCGCGCTGCTCGCGCTCCTCCTCGCCGATGGCCCGCCGCGACACCAGTTCGCGGACCCGGGCCAGGAGGTCACGCTGCTCGGCGAACCGGGCCTCCGCCTCCTCGACCTTTGCCTGGCTCGGTGCCTTCTCCTCTTCGCGCGGCTGATTCCTCAGCCGGTCGAGCTGATTCTGGGCCGCCAGCAGCGTCGCC
>JACOUH010000282.1 GCA_016177925.1 Planctomycetota bacterium
AAATGCGGCGCTGACGTGGGGCAGGCATCTTGCCTGCCGAAGCACAGGCAGGCAAGATGCCTGCCCTACCAGACTGAGCAACCCATGCGCATCACCCGAGTCGACAGCCACCTGCTCCGCGTCCCGACGTCGCCGCCGCGTTCCTCGCCCGCCGAGGAGGCGGCTGGCCGATCGAGTCACATCGTCGTGTTGCTAGTCCATCTCGAGACGGACGCTGGCCTGCGCGGGCTGGGATTCGCCTACGTCTTGCAGGGCAGCGGGCGAGCCCTGCTGGCGGTGGCCGAGGACGACCTGACCCCGCTGCTGCTTGGCGAGGACCCGCTCGACCACGAGCGGCTGGCGGCGAAGGTCTCCCTGCGACTGCAATCGGTCGGCCGCAGTGGGCTGGTGATGCAGGCGTACTCGGCGTTCGACGTGGCGCTGTGGGACCTGAAAGGCAAGGCGGCGAACCTGCCGTTGTACAAGTTGCTGGGCGGGGTGCGCGAGTCGGCGGAGGTTTACGGCTCCGACACGGCCTGGATCTGGATGAATCCGCAGCAGATCCTCGAGGCGTCGCGGCCGTACATCGAGCAGGGTGTTGGCATCAAGGTGAAAGTCGGTGCCAACGCCGAAGACGACTACGAGCGGCTGACGCGCCTGCGCGAGGCGCTCGGCGAAGACGTCTGGATCGCCGTCGACGCCAACCAGCGCTATGATCGCAGCACGGCCCTGGCGATGGGACAGTTTTACGAAGAGGAAGTCGGCGTCGCGTGGTTCGAGGAGCCGATCTCGTGTGAGGACGTCGAGGGGCATGCCCGGCTGGCATCGAGGCTGGACGTGCCGATCGCGGCTGGCGAGACGCTGTTCACGCGCGCGGAGTTCGAGCAGTATCTCCAGCGCGATGCTCTGGCGGTGTTGCAGCCGGACGTGACGCGGCTGGGCGGGCTGACGGCGTTCTTGAAGGTGGCAGCGCTGGCGGAGCAGCATCATCGGCCGGTGGCCCCGCACTTGCTGCCGGAGGTGGGAGTACACCTGGCGTGTGGGCTACCGCAGGTGACGATCGTCGAGTACATGCCGTGGCTTTATCCGCTGTTCGTCAACCCGCCGCGAATCGTCGACGGCCGCCTCGCCCCGCCGCCGGGGCCAGGACTCGGCCTGGAGGTTGATGCCGAGGCAGTCGATAGACTGAAAGTCGCCTACCGTTGACCACGGGCCTCTCATGCAACCGCTAGGCGATCAGGCCGTCCTCATCCACTTCGCCGATGAGAACGACGCGCTGCAGTTTGCCGCGGTGGTTCGACGCGATGGCCCCCCCTGGCTCGTCGACGTTGTCCAGGCCTACGCCAGCGTCGCCGTCTTCTTCGACCTCGACCAGACCGGCTACGCCGCCGTCGCGGAGCACCTGCGACAGCTTCAGGACGCCCTGTCGCGCCAGCCCGATTCGTCCACGTCCGCCGCGGGCCGGCTCCACGACATCCCGTGCTGCTACGAGTTGCAGCTCGACCTGCACCGCATCGCGGAACATACCGGCCTGGACGCCGAGGCGGTCATCCGCCTGCACACGGAGGACGTCTACACCGTGTACGCCATCGGCTTCTGTCCCGGTTTTCCCTACCTGGGATACCTTCCTTCTCCGCTGTGTGGCGTGCCGCGGCTGACAACGCCCCGGACCCGCGTCGAGGCGGGGAGCGTCGGGCTGACGGGGCGGCAGACCGGCATCTACACGGAGGCCCGGCCCGGCGGCTGGAACCTCGTCGGCCGCACACCGCTCGAACTGGTCAACGTGGCGGACGGCTACTTCCCGCTGCGGACCGGCGACAGGGTACAGTTCCGGCGTATCGACGAGGCCGAGTTCCGCCGCCTGCAAGGGGAGCGGCTGGCATGAGGCGGTGACAAAACAGAAACAATTGCCGAGGGGAAATGAGGACCGTTGTCGAAAGGAACTCGAGCAGGGGAGAAAAAACCGGAGCCCGGCGAGGGTGGGATCGGTCAATACTTATCAGGTTTTTCGGGGGCACGGCCCGGAAAGCCGTGAAACCACCCGAAACCGGAGAAACCGAGATCCGACCGCCCGGCGGGCTCCGCCGGAGACGTGATCATGGTATCGACTGGTTCACCTCCTGTTTCGGGGTCCAGGAGTCCGAGGGCTCGGTCGATCGGTCGGATACTTATCGGGTCTTTCGGGGGAACAGGTCGCGAAACCCGGGGCCACCCGAAACCGTAAGACCAGAATCGACCGCGTCGCGGGCTCCATTTCCCCGTGGAAGGATCGCGAGAGGGGATACTCCCGTGACTCCTCCGAGAGGTTGCCACGAGACGATCGCCGTTCGGGCGGAGCCGGAGAAGGTTCCGTCGCCGCGACGGTCTGATTGTTGGCGTCCCTTTCCACGGAGAAGAGGTCACTTCCTACACTTCACTCTATACCGCCGCGCGGAGGGCATTGTCAATGATCTCCTGGGCTTTTTTTCGGTTTTTTCGGGAAGCCGGATTTCGCCCCCGTCGGCCTGGTGTCCCTCGCTCTTGGTAGGACGGATTTCCAATCCGTCCTAGTGGAAGACGCCAGAAGTTATGAGGGATAGATCCAATGGAGTTTCTTGCGCGCATCAGCCACGCGGAAGGACCAATCGATCCTCGTTCTGGCTTCGTTCCTCTTTTCTTCCCAGGCCGTGACCGCC
>JACOUH010000283.1 GCA_016177925.1 Planctomycetota bacterium
CTACCAGACCGGCGCGGCCAACCGCATGACGTCGGACGGGGTCTACACGTACAGTTACGACGCCGAGGGCAACCGCACCAAGAAGACGCTGGGGGCCAGTGCCGACACCTGGACCTTCGGTTACGACAACAACGACCGCATGACCTGGGCTGAGGACCGCGCCACCGATGGCGGCAGCTTGCAGCTCAAGCTGGTCGAGCAGTATGATGTGTACGGTCGGCGTATCGAGGAGGACCGCTGGACGGCGGCGACAGGCACAGTGGTGCTGCGCCTGGGCTACGACGACAGCCGCGACGTCTGGGCCGACCTGGACGGCAGCAATGCGTTGCAGACGCGGTACGTGCGGCTGGATGGGCCGGATGCCCTGGCGGCGCGCGAGTCGGGTGCGGGCACGGTGGGCTGGTATGGCACCGACCGGGAGGGCTCGGTGCGGCTGAACCTCAGCGCGTCGGGGGCGCTGTTGAACCGGACGGCCTACGACGCCTACGGCAGCATCACCAGCCAGAGCGCGCCGGCCTCGGCGGACCGGTTCGCGTACACGGGGGCGGAGCGGCAGTCGGACCTGGGCTACCAGCTACACGACCACCGCTGGTACGACACCCGCACCGGCCGCTGGACCACCGAGGACCCCAAAGGGTTTGACGCCGGCGACTACCACCTCGGCCGCTACCTCGGCAACAGCCCGACGAACGGGACTGATCCGAGCGGGCTGGACGAGATAGGCTCCGGGATATACAACACGGCGCGCTCAATCCTCGACGACTATCTGAGGAACATAGAGCACTATGTCAAGAACGGGAAGCCGCTCCATCGCCACCTGGAGAGAGTATTCGAGGAAAACGCCCACAGAATTGACCGTAGATCTCTTTCTAACGAGGATGCCAGGTTGATCTTTTGGGCACTTGTAGACAAATTAACAGACGAGGCGAACATAAGGCTAGGTGTCGGCAAGCCCGCGCCAGATATTACCTCCGAGAACCGTCTCGGTCCTGGCGATCTCGTCGTGTTGCTCAAAAACCGAGCGTACGAGGGTAATCAGGACTCCAACTGGGAACAAGCTCGCGATGGGAAAGGGATGGATCGAGAACTAAATGGAAGGGGCTCGTATTATACCCTCGTGACCAGTGTTTCCAGTGAGGCTGAATTCCGCAAAGTCCTAGAACAAGAAGTGAAGAAACGTAATGGTCGTCCCTTCAAGAGGATCTTAGTGATCGGTCACTGTGGTGGTGTTGGCGACACGGACGTGGGCCCGAGTATCGACTTTGGCCAGGGGCGGGTCACCAGCAAGAACATCAACCCGAAGACCATTCAAGCCATACAGCGTGCCCTGGCAGTGGATGGAGCGTTCGTTATCGGAACGTGTGGCTACTACCAGGATTCAAAGGTTGATCCGGCCAAATGGCTGGCGGGGCTGGAGCGATGGGCAGAGAAGCTCGATCGCCAAGTCTATGCGGACCAGGTAACCTCCCATTCTGATCCCCAGTGTGGTTATGGCAGCCGCCTGGACCCCTTTAAGCAGGCGCCGGGTAGGAAGAGGCAGCCGGTCTATAATGACAAGTGGGACGAGTTGGTGCGGGCTGGCTTGGTCATCTATAGACGAGCGAGCGCACCGCGCGGCGGAAGACCAGGCTCGGCACAGAATGGGATCGTGTGGCAGGGGCCGCCATTAGAATAGACCGATAGCATGCGTATGTCTACGAAAAGAACATATCTTTCGTTTCTCCGTCGTCAGCCCTTCTGGTGGTTCAGTGGCAGTGTCGTCCTTCTGATAGCCCTTGTTGTGGTGTGGAGGCCTTGGCGTGGCATTCGCATCGAGCAGATTGGCTCTTCTCGGCCGGGTCAGGGTACAATCCATGCCCTGTGTCTGATGCCCGACGAGGACGTGTTGCTGACAGCCAGTGGGGGAGAAACAATTGAGTTCAGATCCTTGCCGGACGGGCAGCTGTTGAGAACGCTAAGCGGTCACAGCAACTCGGTGAGCGCGCTCACCTTGGCGGCCAACGGGAGAACCCTGTATTCGGGGGACCTAGCGGGAGATCTCAAGGTTTGGGATCTGAAGACAGGGAAGGTAACAAGGGAGCTAGCTACGGGGAGGCCCGTGATTCGAGCGCTCGCCGTGAATCCAAAGGAGACCGCCCTTGCAGTGGAGTGTCGTGATGGGACCGTTCATCTCTGGGACTTTCAACAGGCAGGAGCCCTATCTCCCCTGAGCAGCCCAGGCTGGCACTCCTTGCATCTCTCCATGTCCTCAGACGGCAAATTCTTGGCCTTCTCCGCCATGTTGAATAGGAAAAATCAGGCCATTCATGTCTGGGATCTGAATTCCCTGACAATAACGAAAACCTTTAGCGCTGATGAGGACAGTCATACGCTGGTTCAGTTCCTCGACGGCACCCACACGTTTGTCACGGATGGAGAACTGGGTACGCTTGAACTGTGGGACGTTGCGAGCGGAAGGTGGAAAGGAACATTGAAGGCGCCAATTACAGTGGGATGGAGTGCCTTGGCACATACGGCCGAGGGAAACCTCCTAGCGGCAGGGGCGGATCAGGGATGGCTTGTAGTGTGGGACCTGGCAACAAAGGAGCGAATCTACCTTGGGCGAGCCCATACCGCCACGATCTTTGCGATGGCCTTTTCAAAGGACGGCAAACGGCTCGTCACTGGCTGCCATGACATCGGGTTTGATGACCGACCGGGACACGCGGAGATCAAGGTGTGGGCGATCCGCCGCTGATCGAAGACCGCCCGCTCACAGAAGGACACGCTGGGAGACCGCAGCACGCTGAGCTACGATAGCAACGGCAACGTGGCGACGCAGGTGGACCAGCTGGGCCGGACCACGACTTTTGTCAACGATGCGCTGGGGCGGGTGACGCAGGAGACCGACCCGACGGGGGCGCTCTTTACCCACGTCTACAACGGCGCGGGGATGGAGACCTTGGCGAAGGATGCCCTGGGCCACACCACCAGCTTCGTCTACAACTCGCGCGGCGAGCCGACCAAGCGGACGGAGGCCGTCGGCACCGGCGACGCCCGCTCGTCCTTGTCCACCTATGACCGGGCCGGGCAGGACACAGTCGAGCGCAACCCCGATGGCCACGTCCTGACTTTCAGCTACGATGTGGCCGGCCGGCTGAAGAAGCAGCAGCATGCCTATGGCACGCTCACCTACGACTACAACCTGGCCGGGGAGACGATGGAGCAACGCGACGAGTTGGGCCGGCCCACCGACTATTTCTATGACCCGCGTGGCCGGCTGAAGACCACCAAGGATGCCCTGGGCAATCTGAGTACGATCATCTACGACCCGGTGAGCAACGTCGTCGAGCAGGACGATGCGCTGGGCAACCGGACCACGGCGGTCTACGACGCGCTGAACCGGCCGTCGACGAGGACGCGGGGGGCCGGCACGCCCGGCGCGGCCCTCTCGACCACGGTCTACGACGCGGTCGGCAACGGGGTGGCGAGCGTGGACCCCCTGGGCAATCGGACCACGGCGGTCTACGATACGCTGGACCGGGCCTACCAGACGACCGACGCCTTGGGCAACCTCGCGACCGTCGTGTACGACAAGGTGGGCAACACGCTGGCCACGGTGGACGCGCGGGGCTCTCGCACCAGCTACGTCTACGACAAGGACAACCGCGTGGTGCAGGTCCAGGACGCCCTGGGCGGGCTGACCACGACGGTGTACGATCTGCAGGGCAATGTCCTCAGCCGGGTCGATGCGCTGGGGCGGACCAGCACCTACGCCTATGACAACCTGAACCGGCAGGTGTCCCAGACCACGGCCTCTGGCACGGCGGACGCCCAGACGACCCGCGTGGGATACGACGCGGACGACAACCGCACGGCCGCGGTGGACGCCCTGGGGCACGCCGCCACAACCGCCTACGACGAGTTGGACCGCCCCCTGGCGTCCACCGACCGGCTGGGGCAGACGCGGCGGCAGAGCTACGACGCGGCGGGCGGGCTGCGGCAGACCGTGGACGCGCGGACGTACACCACCACCTACTTTACGGATCGGCTGGGACGGCAGGTGGCCGTGCAGGATGCCAACCAGAACCTCACCACGACGGTCTACGACGCGGTGGGCCAGGTCCTTGCCACGGTGGACGCCAATAACCATCGGACGACGCTGGCCTACGATGCGCTGGGCCGCGTCACCGCCCGGACCGATGCGCTCAACCACACGACGACGACGGTCTACGACCGGCCAGCAACGTCGTCCAGCAGACCAACGCGGCCGGCCAGTCCCTCACCTACACCTTTGACAGCCTGAACCGGCCGATCCAGACCCAGGACGCGCTGGGCAACCGGACGACCGCGGTCTA
>JACOUH010000284.1 GCA_016177925.1 Planctomycetota bacterium
TCGAGCGAGGCTTTTTGTTTCTTCGAGCCGTGACAGGAGAAGCAATAGCGGGCGAGGAACGGCTGCACCTGGGTCGAAAACCGGCGTTCGAGCGAGTCGGCGAGAGCCGGCCCCGACCCCCCGCGGGACACCGCTTTGGGATCCGCTCCGGAACCGTCCTTGGGGCCTTCCGAGCCCGAGCCCATCGGTGAACGAACGACGTACCATGCGCCCAGGCCAGTGAGGCAGAGTGCAAGCACGGAGAGGACAAGGCGTGTTCCAAATAGCTTGGACATCGAATCCCTATCTTGTGGATCTTCAGAAACCTCTTGTCACCGACCGTTCCCCGATGGATGCTTCCCGAGAATCGATCTCGACGGCAACAGCGCGATTGTACCTCACCCGAGGACCAGGGCAATGCCCCGGGCGCCCCGGCTACTCGATGCCGGCGCCCCCTCCTACAACAAGAGAACACAGCGGCGCCGCTCGCCGCTTCCCTTCGGAATCCCACTTCTGTCTCCCGGACAGACCCCAAGGAAGGAACGGCGTGATGAAGACTGCAGACACCAAACCGGACCTTGCGCCCTCCGCCCCGTCCTCCTTCCTGGGCGGGCGGCCGTTGGTCGTGCGCAGTTTCGGCCTGACGGACCGCGGCCAGGTGCGGCCGTCCAACGAGGACCACTTCCTCATTGGGGAGTTACTCCGCACCCTCCGCGTGGAGCAGACGAGCCTCAAGCAAGAGGTGTCGCAGAGCGCGGTCAACCGCGGGCACGTGTTCATTGTCGCCGACGGCATGGGCGGCCACGTCGCCGGTGAGGTCGCCAGCGCCCTGAGCCTCATCTCGATCGAGGCGTTCCTGCTCAACAGTCTCAAGCGCTTCTCGACGCTGAAGTGCAGCGAAGAGTCGACGGTCTTGCAGGAGTTCGAGGCGGCGGTACGGCAGGCCGACGCTCGCCTCTTCGAGGAGGCCTCGCAGCACCCGGAATTACTCGGCATGGGCACGACGTTGACGATGGCCTTCGCGATTCGTCGCTGCCTGTTTGTCGCCCATGCCGGCGATAGTCGCTGTTACTTCTACGCCGGCGGCCAGCTGCGGCAGGTGACGCGCGACCATACCGTCGTCGCGGAGATGGTCCGTCAGAAGCTTCTCTCCCAGGAGGAGGCGTCGCGGCACAGTTACCGCAACATCGTCACCAACATCCTTGGCGGTAACGAGCGCGGCGTCCACGTCGAGGTGCAACGCCTCGACCTGGAGCCGGGCAACGTGGTGCTGCTGTGCTCTGACGGCCTCAGCGGCATGGTTGCCGACGAGCAGATCGCGGTGATCTTGCGGGATGAACCAGATCCCGAAAGGGCATGCCGACGCCTGGTTGCCGCCGCGAACGCCAACGGGGGCAAGGATAATATCACCACAATCGTCGCCCGCTTCGACGAGGCGTGAAGGACCAGGAACTCGTCGGGCCGCGCCGCTTGCGGCTTTGCATTCGCCTCGTGCCAAGCCGCAAGCGGTCATCCTCCCAAGGACCGTCATGAGCGAACCGTCCCTTCCCGCCCCCCGGCGGATCCTTTTTGTCTGTATCGAGAACAGCAACCGCAGCCAGATGGCCGAGGCGTTCGCCCGGCGGCACGGCGGTGGTCGCTTCGAGGCTCATAGCGCCGGCTCCCGGCCATCGGGGCGCGTTAACCCGCAGGCCGTCGAGTTCATGCGCGAGGTCGGCTGCGACCTCACCCAGCAGGCGTCGAAGTCCCTGGCGGACCTGCCCGACGTGGAGTTCGACGTGGCGGTGACGATGGGTTGCGGCGACGCTTGTCCCTTGGTGCGGGCGCGGCGTCGTGAGGACTGGGCCATTCCGGACCCCAAGGGCCTGCCGCCCGACGAGTTCCGCCGTATCCGCGACCTCATCGAACAGGAGGTAAAGACCCTCCTGGCGAGTCTCTGAGCCAAGGGTAGGACGGATTTCCAATCCGTCCGGGCATGAAGCCCGGACGGATTGGAAATCCGTCCTACAACCGCGCGCTTCGGGCCGGGCACGTTTCCTCTTCTAACCCACTCAGGGACGAGGCGCAGTTTCCGCTGTTGACACTGGCGAAGCGCCTGTTTTAGACTACCCCTTCCTCGGGGAACTCACCCAACCGGGAAGACCCCGATGCCGAGTCTTTCTCCTCCGACGCCAGCACCCTGCGGACTTTGCCTGCCCAGACGCCGCGGCGACGCACTCCCGCAAGGGGCCTGCCTCCGTAGGCGAACGAGGCACCTGGCACAGGCTATTTGCGTCTTTCTCACGGATGAAAAGGAGCCACACGGATGCGACACGCTGCTGTCTTCCTCTGGGCCGCCTTCGTCTGGCTGCTTGCCCCGGCCGCGGCGGTGCGGGCCGAGTTCATACCCTGGCAGTACAACTGGTCGCGCAGCCCGGCGATCGTCCCCGCGGACGCCCCCGGCACAGGGTACATCAAGCTGACCGACGAGAGCCTTCACAGCGCCTCCGGCGACTCGGATATCGTCGCCACCAATCTCAATGTCGTCAGCACCGCCCCGCCGAACCACCCCGACGTTTTCACCAACAAGCCGTATACTCTGACGCTGTTCCTCCTCGATACGACCTCCAGCCATTCGGGCACCCTCGCCTTCACGGGCGAATTGTCCGGCACCGCCTCCAGCCTCAGTTCGCACATCCGGACGACCTTCACCGGCGACACGACCCAGGAGTTGATCCTGGGGCAGAGCCGCTTCACCGTCACCATCGGGCCGTTCACGCCGCCCGGCCCGCCCGACTCGAGCAACAAGGGAGCGATCAGCGCCTTTGCCCAGGTGTCGGTCACCAACATCCAGAAGACCCCCGAGCCGTCGACCCTGCTCCTCGCCTGCATCGGCGTGTCGTGCGCCGGCTGCGGTGTCTGGCGCCGCCGTCGCGCCCGCCGGGCGTGCAGAAAGTAGGTCAGGCTTTCCAGCCTGACGCGGCCTCAACGTCAGGCTGGAAAGCCTGACCTACGTGCGGTTCTTTCGTGCCGTAGTGATAGCCCGTCAGGGGTCAGGGAAGAAGTGCATTTGTCTTCCCTGACCCCTGACTCCATCTCGCACCCCGGCATCTCACGATCCAGAGCGATTCGCTTCGCCACGCGCCACAGGGAGCCGCGCTTCCCCAGTGCCACGCAGGGGAGGGAGGTGTTCGGCGCAACTCGGGACTGGCGGGGAGATCGGACATCGGACATAATCCGTCGGGCGGCGCAGGGTTCCTGCCCGCTCACTTCCCCGGTTCAACAGCCCCTCGGAGGAACTCTCGATGAAGAGGTTCGATTGCTCCGCTCTCTCGGCGCTGGTGCTGATGATGCCGTTGGCCCTCCTGAAGGCGGCCGACGCAGCGAAGGATGGCCGGCCCGGCAAGGTGGTGCTCGTCCTCCACGGCGGCGCCGGCGACTTGCCCGGCCAGAAAGTCTCGACCGAGGTGGACAAGGAATACCGCGATGTGATGGAAAAAGCACTGCGCGCGGGGTACAAGGCGCTTCAGCGAGAGAAGGGAACGAGCCTGGACGCGGTGGAGGCGACCATCCGTGTGCTGGAAGACTCGCCGCTTTACAACGCGGGCAAGGGAGCGGTGTTCACCAGCGAGGGCCGCAACGAACTGGACGCCTCGATCATGGAGGGCAAGCAGCTTCGAGCCGGCGCCGTTGCCGGCGTCACCATCATCAAGAACCCGATCACCGCCGCTCGCGCCGTCATGGAGAAGTCCAAGCACGTCCTCCTGACCGGGCGCGGCGCGGAGATCTTCGCGACGCATCAGCACCTCGACATCGTTGATCCCTCTTACTTCTGGACGCTGAAGCGCTGGAATGAGCTGAAGGAAGCACAGCAGAAGGAGAAGGACGAGAAGCGCAAGGGGAGCGCCGCGCCGATGCGGCCGCGTTATTTCGGCACGGTCGGCGCGGTGGCGCTGGATCGCCACGGCAACCTCGCGGCGGGTACGTCGACGGGCGGCATGACGAACAAGCGGCCGGGACGCCTCGGCGACTCTCCGATCATCGGCGCGGGGACCTATGCGGACAACGAAGCCTGCGGGGTCTCGTGTACCGGACACGGCGAGTTCTTCATCCGCTACGCCGTCTCCCACGACATCGCCGCGCTGGTCAAGTACAAGGGCCTCTCCGTCCAGGAGGCCGCGGACGAGGTCGTTCAGAAGAAGCTGAAGAAGGCCGGCGGCGAGGGCGCGGTCATCGTGCTCGACACGAAGGGCAACGTCGCGGTGTCATTCAACTCCGAGCGGATGTTCCGCGGCTGGATCACGGAGGACGGCAAGGTCCACCTCGTCGCCTTCCATGAGAAGCCGTCGAAGTAGCCTCGCGACACCAGGGGATCGCCCACCGCGTCGCCCCTCAATCGCCTTTGCGCCGCGCGGGCCGACTTTCCGCCGGAAGGACCTCGTCGAGCAGAGCCCTGAGTTTGCGGTGGGCGCCGCTGCGGCCCTTGCTCAGCTGCACGGCCTCGCCCAGGGTCAGATGCGGATCAGGCAGCGGCACGTGGTTGATCGCCGCGTCGACTTTTCCCTTCAGGATGTAGTGGCCCTCCTTCAGCTCCACGACGATGCCGTGCGTTCGGAGGGTCGCCAGGTCCCGGTAGAAGCCGCGCACGTCCACAGGCAGGCTCCGCAACAGGGCGGTGCGCGTCTGCTTGCCGGTGCCGAGCAGACGAAGCAACCGACACAGGCGAATGGCGCGGTCCTTGGTAACGGCGAGGGGTTCAGGCGTGGGGGTACGGCTCCGCTTGGCCATGCCGTCCTCGTCAATAGTGCGGCGCGCGGTGCCCGCAGACGGTCGGGGGACGCCGGGGGCAGCGCCGACTGATTCATTGTATGGGCCGCGTCGTTCATCCTGGCGGCGCGGGTGACGGGAAAACGGTGCTGGCGTTCGGTCGGGCGGATGACACCACGAGCAGAGATCGCCCGGCGAGGGCATCGGTCGGTGAGTGGTGAGGGGAGATTGGCCCAGACCTTTTCTTGATCGTAGGAGAGCAATCCGGCGAAATCAAGGCGACTCGCTCGGTCCCCCCTCACCCCCAACCCCTCTCCCCTCTTCCTCCGTAGGTCCGGCGAGCCGAGCCGGACCGGTGCCGCTCGGCTCGCGGCACCTACGGGGAGGGAGAGGGGTTGGGGGTGAGGGGGACCGGGGTGACCAGCTGCCGGCCACAGGCGGCGGCCCCGATGAAGCCGGCATCACTGCCCAGTTCTGCGTAGCGCACCTGCGTTCGCTCGGCACAGACGGGGAAAGCCAGCTCACGGATGTGGAGGCGGATGCGCTCCAAGAAGTCCTCGCCCGCTGCGGTCATGCCGCCGCCGAAGACGACCATGTCGGGATCGAGGGTGTGCATGGTGTTGACGGCACCGACGGCCAGGTAGAACGCCGTCTCCTTGACGAGGGCCTGCGCCAGGGCGTCGCCCGCGGCCGCGGCCTCGAAGACGTCGCGGGCGGTCAGGGCCTCCTCGAGCCGGTGCAGCAACGACCGTCCGCCATCGCGCTGCAGGGCCTCGGCGGCCCGCTTGACGACGGCGGTGGCGCTGGCGTAGGCCTCCAGGCAACCCCAGCGACCGCAGCCACACTGACGCGGATTGGTCATCTCGATCTTCATGTGACCCAGTTCGGCCCCGTGACTGTGTTGGCCCGTCAGGACGTGCCCGCCCAGGACGATGCCTCCGCCGACACCCGTGCCGAGGGTGAACAGCACCATGCTATGGACGCCGCGGCCGGCGCCGGCCCAGAATTCGCCCAGCGCCGCCGCGTTGGCGTCGTTCTGGAAGGCAGTCGGCAGACCGAACGCCTGCTCGACGTGCCGGCGGACGGGCACATTCTGCCACGGTCTGAGGTTGGGCGGATCGAGGATGACGCCGGCGGGGATGTCCATCGTACCGGGAGTGGCGACGCCGA
>JACOUH010000234.1 GCA_016177925.1 Planctomycetota bacterium
GCGCCCGTCGGGCCGGTGTCGGCGCGCCCGCCAGTCGAGGAACAGGAAGGTGACTTGGCGTTTCCCCGTGAGCCCGAAGTCGACATCCCGACTGCCGATGTGTCCGCCTGGTTCGGCGTGCGGACGGGGCTGAAGGTGCAGGTGGTCGCCCACGCCGCTCTGGCGGGGGGACTCAGCCTCTTGCTCCTGCTCTTCTTGATTGCACTCGCTGTCGAGTCCTCGCGTCGTGGTAGCGGAGCCGATATCGGCACCTTCGAGATGATCTTGACGCTGCTTGCCGGGCTGGCGCTGCTGACGGGCTGGATTCTCAACTCGGTAGCTGGCTGCTTCTTATTGGGCACCCCTTCCCGCCGCAGTGCCCGCGGGCTTTCTGTAGGCGTGCTGCTGATGAACACCCTGATTCTTCTGCAGCTGGCGCAGGTTGGCCGCTTGCTCCTCGTGGGCGACTTGGACCCCGGAGGGCGCACCGCTGGTATCGTACCCGCCTTAGACCGAAGGGGCAGGGAGGCGGCGTCCCTTGCCGCCTCCGGTTTTTTCTTCTTCTTCGAGGTGACGCGGCTGACGTTGATGGCACTGCTGCTGCGGGCGATGTGCCTGAACCTCAGACAGGCCAGGCTGGGAGCCAATGCCCAACTACTCGTGCTGCTGACCCCGAGTATCATGCTGGGCACGCTGGCGCTGACCTTCCTGGTCATGATAGCCACGACTCCGGGGGTGGCCGTGCGGACTATCCTGGTGTTCCTGTTCCTCGGGGGCTGGATCGGTGTGCTCGTCTTCGGAGTGATCGTGATGCTCGGCCTCAAGCAGAAGCTCGACCGCAAGCTGCCCAGCACCGAGCCGGCTTGAGCCGGCCCTTGACCCGGCCGTCCCGCCGCGCCAAAATACACGAGCGCGGGAGTAGACCCCTGGGACAGGCCACGGTCAGGTATCACAATGGATAGGCGACAGGCGGCGGGCGGCCGGCGGCGGGCGGGTGCGTGGTGTTCCCTCGCAGGACTCTGCGTCCTGGCGGTTCTCCCTTTCTCCGGCCGGGCGCAGACGGTTCCGCCGCTGCTCACCGAGGAGTGGAAATTCGACGTCATCTACCGCACCCGCGGCCGTGAGCCGATTCCCTGCCTCGTCGTCGAGCAGTCCGCGACCACGCTCCGCTTTACGCGTGTCTACCACAACCCCGGCAAGCCGACCGTTGTCTACTCCGATCATGTCCCGCTGAGCGACGTCGCCCGCGTCGAGATGCTCGGCCCGAAGGAGCGCGAGCAACTCGTCACGCGGCTAAAGGCCCTGCAGCGCGAGCGTGCCGTCCTGGCGGCCCAGTTGCGGCTGCGGCCGAGCGGGCGCCTCGAGTTGCCGCCGGAAGAAGCGCCCGTGCTGAAAGCCGTGCCCTGGGGCAAGGATGGCAAGGGCAAGGCACTGGGCTACACGTCGACCTACTTCCACCTGCTCTCCGACGCTCGCGAGGACCTCGTCCAGCTGACGGCGATCCACCTCGAACAGGTCTTCACTGCCTACGTCCGCTGCCTGCCGCCGCGCGTCAAGGAGGCGCGGCCGACGACCATTCTGCTGACGCGGTCGCTGGCCGAGTACAGTACCCTGGTCAAGGAGCGCGGCTACAACCTGCTCAACCCTGCCTTCTTCGACCCGGCCAGGAACCAGGTCGTTTGCGGCAGCGACCTGGAGCGGCTCGGCCAGGAGCTGGAGCGGGTTAAGGAGCAGCATGAGCGGCTGCGCACCGATCTGAAAACGCGGCGGGCCGACCTGATGCGCATCTACAACCGCCAGGTGCCGCCCGAGCTGCTGCGACCGATCGACGAGGCGTTGCTCAAGATCCCGCAAGTGGATCGCAAGAACGACGAGGTCTGCCAGAGGTCGCACACCCGGCTGCTGCTGCAACCGCTGTTTCACGAGTCCTTCCACGCCTACCTCAGTGGCTCGGTCTTCGCGGATCGCAAACTGGTGGTTCCGCCGTGGCTTGATGAGGGACTCGCTCAGATCTTCGCGACCGCACTCTTCGAGGGGGGAGAACTACGGGTTGGACATGCCGACCCGGAGCGGCTGGCTCGGGTCCGGACCGCTCTGCGCAAGAACGACCTCCTCCCCCTGGCGACGCTGCTCGAGGCCAGTCCCCGCCGGTTCCAGGTAGCGCACGCGCAGGATCGGCAGGCCTCCGACCGCCATTACCTGGCCTCGTGGGCCCTGGCGTTTTA
>JACOUH010000235.1 GCA_016177925.1 Planctomycetota bacterium
GGTCGGCGATGTCATCGAGGTGAAGTGGAGCGTGCGCGGCCGCAATCCCGAGTACTTCGGCCACTTCTGCACGCGCTACGCCTTCGGCGCCGACGAGTACCCCGTGGTCCGCGACGAGTTCCGCGTCCGCCTCCCCGTGAGCAGGACGTTTCGCCACGCGGTGGTCGGCGGCCGAGTCGAGCCGCAGGTGAGCGAGCGCGACGGCTTCCGGCTGTACCGCTGGGGGGGCGACAACTTCCGGCAGCTGAGCAAGGACGAGGACCGGCCGTCCGTGGAAGAGTCCCGGCTCCGCGTCGCCTGCTCGACGTTCGCCTCGTGGGACGAGGTGGCGGCCTGGAAACGCCGCCTCCGCGCCAACTGCTGGGAATGCACCAAGGAGATCAAGCAAGTCGTCGAGGAGGTGACGAAGGGGCTCAAGGGCCCTGCGGAGAAGGCCCGCGCGCTGACGTACTGGGTGCGCCGCAACGTCCGCTACTTGTCAACGGGCGAGAAGCACCTGTATACGCCGCACCGGCCGGCGGAGGTGCTGGCGAATCGGCTCGGCGACTGCAAGGACACGAGCCAGCTCCTGGCGGTAATGCTGAAGCACGCGGGCCTCGAGGCGTCACTGGTGACGCTGGGGACGCGCGACGACGGGCAGGTGCTGGAGGCGGTGCCCTCGCCCTGGGGTACGCACGGCATCCTGCTGCTCACGATCGAGGGCAAGGAGCACTGGGTCGACACCACGGCGACGCTGTCGGGCTGGGACTTCCTGCCACGCTCGAGCCGCGATCGACTTTGCTATGTACTCGATAATAAACGCATCTATCTGAAGCGCACTCCCCGACTGACTCCCGATGACAACGGCATCGAGCAGACGACGGAGGTGACGATCGCGGCGGACGGCTCGTCGCTGTCGCGGCGAACGTCGGTCTACCGCGGCTTGTCGGCGACGACGCAGCGCGACCGCTGGCTTGAGGTGCCGGCCGGCGAGCAGCGTCGCCTGGCCGCGGCGCGGTTACTCGACAGCAATAGCCAGACGCGGCTCAACCGCCTTGATCTTGACGAGAGCGCCCTGCGCCACTTCGATGAGCCGGTCCGCGTTCGCACGACGTTCACCATCCCGGGGCAGTTCGCCGGCAAGGACCGCGATGGCAGCTTTAGCGATTCGGAAGTGTGGTCGCACTTGCTGGCGTACAACCTCGACTACGACCGCCACGTGCCGATGGAACTGCACACTCCGCTCGACGCACGACACCGCTTCATCGTCCGCGCCCCGGCGGGCAGCGAGTTCGACGGCAAACCCAAGGCGAAGACGGTGCGCTCGAAGTGGGGCACCTTCACCCGTGCGACGCAGTTCGTCGACAACGGTTTCCGGACGGTACAGGTCGACTTTCAGTTGCGGCTGGAGAAGATGCGTGTCGAGCCGGCGGACTTCGAGACCTTCCGCGCCTTCCACCGCGACGTGGCCGACTGCTACCGAGCGTGGCTGACGCTGGAGACGGTGTACAAGTTGAGCCACGCGGCGGAGTTGGAGGCGATCCTGTGGGCGGTTCCAAGTGACTCGGCATCGTCGGCAACACTGGCGCGGCTCTACCTGCACCACGGTCTCGGCGAGGACGCCCGTCGGGTGCTGCGCCGGGCCCGCGTCTATCGGCCCGATGACGTCGCCCTGTGGGAGTTGTCCGTAAAGGCAGCGGGCAACCGCGACGAGGCGGAGCGCCTGCAGCGCGAGATCGTCCGTCGCTTCCCGAACGACCCGACGCAGGCGATCACACTGGCGGCTATGCTGATCGACCGCGACAAGTACAACCTCGGCGAGCCGCTGCTGCGGCTGATCGTGGAGACATCGCCAGCGGCGCGCGCTCTCGCCTCGTATCACCTGGCCCGCGCCGCCTTCCGGCAGGGCCACGCTGAGCAGGCGCTGAAGCATCTTGACGAGGCGGAACAGTACACCGACAGCAAGGACCATACGCTTGCCGTTGAGATGCTGCGCGGCCGCGTCTGCGAGAAACTGAAGAAGTACGGCGACGCGGTGCGGGCGTACGAGAAAGCCCACAAAACCGATCCGAAAGCAGCCGATGCGCTGATTGCCCTGATCGAGGTGTCGCTGGCGCGGAAGGACGTGACGCAGGGGGCCTCCTACTTGCGCCGCTACATCGTGCTCGTGAATGACGACTTTGACGGTCTGCTGCGGTCGGCGGACTTCGCGCTGCGGTTGGGCCGCCTCGACGAGGCCTACGACCTGGCGCTCCGGGCGCGCGACCTGCGCTTCCACGAGGGGGTGCAGCGCATCCTCGGGCTGGTTGCCCTGCGCCGCGGCGAGTACGACAAGGCGGCCTTCCATCTGGAGCGAGCCGACGCGACGGCGCCGGTACTGCTCAAACGGATTCAGACCCAGCTTGCGCTCGGCAACCTGACGGCGGCTGAGCGCGAGGCGAAGCGCGGCGACCTGCTGGTGACGGTACCTGCCGATCTCAAGGCATCGCTGGAGCGAGTGCGGACGCTGGTCACCCGTCGCGAAACGCTGCTGAAGCAGTCGGTTCCAAAGGCGAGCGACAGGAACAGGTGGATAACCGCTATCGAGTACCTTGTTTGTGCGGAAGAGGCACGGCGCGAGGGGAATCCGGCGCGGGTGGAGTGGTTGTTGGCCAAGGCGGAGGCCGAGGGCCGCGACCTGGGATCGGTGCGTGGACTGCGGGCGGTGCTGCTGCTGGAGCGGGGGCGGCTGACTCAGGCCCTGGTCGAGGCGGAGCGAGCCATTGTGCTGAGCCCGGAGGAGGCGAGTGGCTGGTACGTCCGTGGCCGCGTTCGGCTGGAGCGTGCCGCCGCGGGCACCCTGCCCGACCTGCACAAGGCGGCCGGCCTGAGCGGGCGCAAGGACGCCGACATCTTGCAGGCACTAGCCGAGGCGCAGTTCCAGGGCGGGCAGGCGGAGCAGGGACGACAGACCCTGCGCGAGGTTCTCAAGCTGCGGCCCAGCGACAAGGCGTTGGGGGAGTAGCTGGGAGTCGGTCCAGCGCGACCGTGTCCGCGTCCACGAGAGACTGCTTTCGCTCCGCTGGCTCTGTTACAATGACTTCGCGAACGGCGAGGAACCTTTTCCCCACAAGGCCCGGCTCCGGTCGCCAGTACAGGAGAGGTTGACGTGCCACTGCTGGACCATTTTCACCGTCCCTGGAAAACGCTTCGTCCGTGGGAGGGATTTCACAGCACCTGGGCCAGCACCCTTGCCCAGCGGCTCAATCATGGCTGGCTCCCCCCGCACCATTTCGCCATCCCGAACGTGAGCCTCGGGAACCGGCTGGAGATCGACGTTGCCAACCTCGACGAGGAGCGAGCCGCGAGCGGCGACGCAGCGGCCGCCTCGGCAGAGGGAAGCACGGCAACCGCGGTGTGGGCGCCGCCAAAGCCGACACTCTCCGGCCCCGTCGACTTCACCGACCTCGACCTGTTCGAGGTGCGAATCTTCGACGAGGAAGACACCCCGCGCCTGGTCGCTGCGATCGAGCTGGTCAGCCCCGCCAACAAGGACCGTGCCAGTCACCGCCGGGCATTTGTCGTCAAGTGCGCCAGCTACCTGGCCCAGGGGGTCGGTGTCCTGATCGTTGACGCCGTCACTAGCCGCTCGGGAAACCTGCACGACGAACTGTTGCGATTGCTGGAATTCATCCCCGACACGCCGACGGCGTCACCCGGCGATCTGTATACCGCCTCGTACCGGACCGCGGACGCCGGGCAGGGAGGACGGCTGGACGTCTGGCTCGAGTCGCTCGTCCTCGGTGTCGCGCTGCCCGTGATGCCGCTCTGGATCAGCGCGGAACGCAGCGTGCCCGTCAACCTCGAGGAAGCCTACGCTGCCGCCTGCGACACCCTGCTGATGTCCTGAGCCCCCTCCTCGAGCAAGCCGGAGCGATTCCCGGTCTCAGTAGGCGTTCTTGTGGACGAAACCGCGAAAGACGGTCAGCCAGAGGATGCGCAGGTCGAGCCACGGCGTCCAATGCGTGATGTAGTAGAGATCGTACTGGATACGCTTGCGCAACGACGTGTTGCCGCGCCAGCCGTTGACCTGGGCCCAGCCGGTGATGCCCGCCTTAACGCGGTGCCGGGCCATGTAGCTGGGGATCGTCCGCGCGAATTTCTGGATGAACACCGGCCGCTCCGGACGCGGCCCGACCAGGCTCATGTCGCCCTTGAGTACGTTGATCAGCTGCGGCAACTCGTCCAGCGAGGTGCGGCGCAGGAACGTGCCCAGCCAGGTCCGCCGCGGGTCGTCCTTAGCGGCCCAGACCGCTCCACTCTGAATCTCGGCATCGGTGCGCATGCTGCGGAACTTCAGCATGTGGAACGTCTTGCCGTTGAGCCCGCAGCGCTCCTGCCAGAAGAACACCGGCCCGCGACTGGTCAGCTTGATCGCCGCCGCGATCACCAGGAAGACCGGCGACAAGAGGAACAGCGCGGCCAGGGACAGCACGATGTCCATCGCCCGCTTGACGACGACATTCAGCCCGAAGTGCGGGCTCTCGCGCAGGCCGAGTACCGGCAGACCGTCCAGGTTGGTCGTCGTCATTGACAGCCCCGCCAGGTTCGGCACGTCGGCCACCAGGCGCACCTCGACCAGCGACTGCGACAGGACGTCGAAGACGCGGCGGGCATCGTCGTAACGGCTCAGCGGCAGGGCGATAAAGACATGACGGACCCGGTATTTGTCGATGATGGCGGGCAGGTCGCCAAAGCGCCCCAGGACGTCAAGGTCGCTCGTCCAGCGGTCGGACCGCTCCTCGACGAAGCCGACGTTCTTGATGCCCATCCAGCTGGCATGTCGCAGTGCCCGTGCCGTCTTGCGGGCGACGCGGCCGGTGCCGACGATAACGGCGAAGTTCTGGTTGAAGCCGTGGCTGCGCAAGTACCGCACCAGCGACCAGGCGACACGCCGCCCCAGCAGGATGCCGGTGACCGTCAGCACCGCGAACAGAAATAGCGTGCCCCGCGACTCGTAGGGATCGTGCAGCAGGAACAACGTGGCGAGCACCAGCAGCGTCAGCAGCGAGGTGCCCTTGAGGACCGCGACTACTTCCTCGCGGAAGCGACGCAGGCGGTGGACCTGGTACTGTCCCGCGAGGCGATAAGCGACCGAGCACAGCAGTAGCACCAGGGGCAGCGTCCGCCAGCACAGGTGGAAGTCGACGGCTGGCTTGTACAGCGGCAGCCAGCCTGAGTCGAAGCGGAGGAAGTAGGCCCCCAGCCAGGCGGTGGCGGTCACCAGCAGGTCCGACAGGAAGAAACAGCCAGCGAGGAGTTGGCTTCGACTGGGAATCATGGCGGCCCCATCCCTGGGTTGAGCTGCGGTCCGTCCTGACCGCGCAGTCCTTGATGGTGATGCTTCTAACACGCCGCCCGTGGCGGCGTCAAGCACGATCAGCGGCCGCTGAGGAGTTGACCGAGCAGGTTGTCCTGCGGATAGCTGTGGCCGAGATGCTGACGGAAGCCCTCCGCGAAGGCGACGCCAAGGCGGCGGCCGCGCTGGGCCCCCCAGTCGCGCATCGCCTGGAGGTACTGATCCATGCCGTGGTGCTTCAGCAGCCACTCGCGCTGGCTGGCGTGGCGAGCGAGCATCGCCGCCTTGTCCTCGATGACGGCACTGATGTCGACGCAAAAGGACGGCTCGACGTCGCGGCCCAGGGAATCCTTCCCCTCGATGGGATCGCAATAATAGAGGTGCGGGATATGGTCCAAGGGCGCGGCATGGCCGCTGCCGAGGAGGAAGTTCGGGACCGGGGCCCCGAAGGCGGCCGCCCGCACGACGGTACTCGTCATTTCGTGGTCGAGCATGTAGTCGGCGGGACTGTGTGTCAGCACGACATCCGGACGGACGGCGCGAAGCAGGCGGGTGACGCGCTCCAGCGCCCGTTCGTTGTAGAAGACGAGGAGGTCGCGTTCCTCCAGGCAGTGGTAGGTGGCGCCGATCAGGGCGGCGGCAGCAGCGCCCTCGCGGCGGCGAATAGCACTGATCTCCTCGGGCGGTCGGTCGGCGGCGCCGCAGTCGCCGGGCGTCATGGTGGCGAGGTGGGCCTGCCAGCCGTGCTCGCGCACCAGCCGGAGCAGCGTGCCGGCACAGAGGAACTCCGCGTCGTCGGGGTGAGCCAGGACACTCAGGACAACCTTCGCCATACGCGCTCCCTCCGGAAGCTCTTGCTGGTGAGGTGGTGAGGTGGTGGGGTGGTGGAAGACGGCACCGCTCCACCACCTCACCACCTCACCACCTCGCTCTGGGCGGCTACTGCGGCGGGCGGGGGCTGGGGGGGGCCATCTGGGGCGGTTTGTCGGTCGGGGGGTGCTTGAGAAGGCCGCGCCGTCCCTTGACCTGCTGCTTGACCTCCGCGTAGATCAGCGGCTGGCCCTGGGAATCGTTCCCGTCGAAGGGCCCCAGGAGGGTCGGCTCGGGCAGGAGCTGGTGGCGGCTGTAGAGGCCCAGCAGCGTCCAGTCTGCCGCCAGCGGGGCTGGCGCGGCGGCCTGGCCGAGGAACGCCCCCAGGGCCAGGTCGCTCGTCAGGTTGGCTCCATGGACGAAGCGATAGGCACGCAGGTACTTCAGCTCGGTCTCGAACGTCTCCTCCTGGATGGTTGGTAAATCGCGGAAGCCCTTGTTCTGCTCCAGGATTTCGCGCCAGGCCTGCAGTGCCTCGGGCTGCTCGTACTTCTCCAGGGCCTCCAGGCGAGCCTGCCGGGCCAGGCGCGCCTGTTCTGCTTCGTAGAACAGCTTCCGCGCCAGGACCGTCTTCGCGTCGCGCTCCATGTTGGTGCGGACGAGGTGGTCGTCGAAATTGCAGTCGTGGCGAGCCGAATCGTACGTCTGAAGGAAGCGCACCGCGAACAGCCCTTGTTTCTGTTCCTCGTTGAGGGCCTCCGGGTCCAGGTTGTCAGGGATTTCTCCCTCGCGCACGTGGAAGTCCTTCTGAAACTTCTCCGCCACGGCCTCGAGGCGGTGCATCTCGAGGGGATCGACGCGGATGTGGTTCGCGGTCCCGAAGTCGTACCACGCCTTGTATGCCTTCGCCCAGGCTAGCTGGGACCATCCCTCGAGCTTTCCGCCGACCTTCACCGGCTCTCCCTTGTAACCGTCTTTATTCTTGAACCAGTCCTGGAGAACGAACGGCTCGCCGTCGTACCAGCCCTCCTCCTGAAGGCGCTCGGCGATGTGGGTCTGTGCCAGTGCCGGGGCGCTGCGGAAGATGATCGACCGCATGTTGGTCGGCACGCGCTCGCGGAGCCGATCCTTGATCGGCGCGTTCGAGCCGGGCAGGTCGCCCGGTGGTGGCAGCGCCTCCTGGGCGTAGCTGGACCAGGCCCGAGCAACCGTGTAGGGGTCAAAGGCAGGGTCGACGGACGGCCTCCGCTCCCCGTGAAAAAGCAGGCCGACAGGATCCTGGGCCCACTCGTCGGGGTCGAACATGTTCGACCGGACCGGCGGAAGCAAAGGAAAGCGTTCCAGCTCATTCGGCTTGAAGTTCCTCTGTTCGTAGTTCTTGAGGTCCTCTTCCTTGTCGACGTAGAGGGACGGCAGGTTGCGGTGCTCGGCGAGGAAGGCAATCACCTCGCGAGCGTCCTTGCAGCGGAACTTGTAGTGCTCGCGGCGCGGGTCGTACGGCAAGGGCGGCGTGTGCAGACGTCGCACCAGGTGCGGATGGTCGACACAGAACTTGGCGAACTCGTCCCACTTGATCTCCCTCTCCCAGTCGGGCTTGCCCTCGACGTAGCCGAACCGCTCCGGCTCGCGATCGACCGGCGGGATGCAGCTGAGCTGGAAGATCGAGCGCAGGATGTTGGTCTCATCGGACTGGCAGATCTTGTGCTGGTGGAAGAAGCCCATGTCGCGGCGCAGCTCGGGGTTGTAGCGGTTCTGGCGTTCCCCCTCGGCCAGCAACTGGATGCCGCGCGAGATGTAGAAGTACTTGTCGCTGGGACGGTCGGACTCGACGGAGACGTTGTAGGCGAGGTTCCAGCTCTGGAATTTCCACGGGGTGATGAAATGCGGTTGCAGCTTGGTCAGCGTCCGCACGTACAGCTCCAGCTCGTTCCATTGGTTCTTCTTCTGCTTGTCGATGGCCGTCATCCACAACCCGCAAATAACCAGGCCGCGCGAGCCGGACAGGCCGAGGCGGATAGCCGTGCCGACGACCTCGACGTCCCCGCGGTTCTGCTCGAGCAGGGCCAGATCCTCCGCCCTGGCCTCGACGACGTGGCGCCGCCACAGCAGCGAGCTGAGCAGCAGCACGACGACCGCCCCCAGGTAGATGAGCTTGCGCTGGAATGCCTGCTGTTGAGCGGGACTGGCCATGGGAAAACCTCGCGGTCCGGCGAGCGGGGGCTGGGGGTACCCGCGCCAGCGGGTCCGCCCCCGGTCAAGTTGTACCGGGGGGTTCACACCCCCCGCTCGCCTCAATGCGCCCCCGCGATCTCGCGGGACTTGATCAGGTAGAACGCCAGCAGGGCCCAGGGGAGCAGGTAGCCCAGCAGCAAGAGCAGCGTCGGCAGCAGGTCCTGACCGATCAGGCCGATGTCGAAGCCGTTGGCGACCTGATCGGTGAAACTGTAGCGATCCACGTCGGGCAGGACGTTGAGGAAGCGACGGACGAACCAGCGGAACACCTCGTCCGAACCCGTGACAATCTTGGTCAGCGTCGTGTCCTCGTCCAGACGTATCGCCAGGTTCTTTCGCGTAAACAGGCGGTACGAGGCCTCCAGCGGCCCGCCGCCGACGTTCTTGTTCTCCGCCAGGTCCTGAATGAAACCCCGTGCCCAGCCGCCCAGGTAAAGGAACATCACGCACAAAAAGGCGATGATGCCCGACAACTCCGTGCTCAGGCAGACGCACAGGCCGATGATCAGGCACATGACCATCCACAGGCCCAGCGCTCCCTTGTAGAAGTTCAGCGCGAATGCCAACTTGTCGGAGTCACTCTCACCGGGATCGTCCTGGCGGAAGTAGACGTCGTAACGGGCCATGCCGATGAACTGTGACGGACTGTCGCAGCGGACGCGCGCCGTCAGCAGCGGGGCGCCCGCCTGTGGCGTGCCCCCGCCGGGCGGACCATTCCGAGCGTTGCGGAACAACCCGCCGGGCAGGTCGACGTACAGCGTGTGGTAGTCGACGACCCATCGATCTCGTTGGGCTTCCCCTCGCCGGCGGACAGCCGGCTCACCGCCTCGTCCGACGCGCCCGGCAGCACCTTGATGACTTCCTTCGCTTGCGCCCTCCGCTGGGGGTCATCGCCGGGGCGCTGGAGGTTGAGCAGTGTCTTGCGGGCGTTGTAGTAGTCCGTACGGTCGTTGCCAGCCGGGTTGAAGTAGCGCGTGTGCAAGAAGAAGGAACAGCGGACCGCCTCTCCCTCCTTGCCCTTGGTCTGGCGGTAGATGTCGAACTTGTACTCGCAGCGGACGCGCGGGCGGCGGGCCAGAACACCGGGCACCTCGTCGAAGTGCCAGACCGCCTGCAGGATCGGGCCGGTTTCCTTCTCGAGGTTCACGCCGGGGACGTACTTGTGGTAATCCCACTCGCGGCCGACATTCAACTCGCGGTCTTCGCGTTTCACCTCCTCGATGGCCTCGCGGTCGGTGTAGGCGCCGGCGATCTTCTGGAAGTGCAGTTCGCCGTAGAGCGGGTCGCGCGCCTTGAGGCTCTCCGCGGCGGCGTCGGGGTTGATGCCACGCAGCACGTAACCCAGGCACAGCGTCGTCAGCACCAGCAGCACGGCACTCATCAGCAGCGTGTAGCCAAGGAACCGCCCCAGGACGAGTTCAAAGCGCTCGACCGGCTTGGTAACGACGGTGTGGATGGTCTGCTGCTTGATGTCCGTGGGGATGCCGAAGGCGGCGATCAGGGCGGAGGAGACCAGCAAGACCGGCGTCAAGTAGAGAAAGACAACCGTCACATAGGTCTGCAGCTGGTTCTCGCGCTTGGCGGGCACGAACCAGCTGAGGAAGAGGAAGATCAGCAGGACGGAGGCGAAGACCCAGAGGACCTTGCGGCGGACGGCCTCCTTGAAGCTGAGTCGGGCGATGCCCCAGATGCGCCGCCAGCGGAGGGAGAGGAGGCTGACAAAGAAGGGCAGACAGACGGCGAGGAGGGCACAGGCAGCGGCGAAGGTGAGGACCCAGCCGGAGCCGCGCACCAGGACGGTGGGGCCTTTGGCCACCGAGGGGGCCGTCGGCACATCGGGGGACTCGGACAAAATGTGGTCCAGGAGACGCATCAGGCCAGCGACGACGTAGCCCACCACGGCGGCCACCAAGCACAGCTTGAACAGGGCGGGAGCCCAGGAACGGGGCCGCTCGGGGTCGGGCGCCCCCCACAACCAGTTCGACAGCCCGCCCGGCCACCGCGCCCTCGCCCAGATCATCATGACCAACAGCAGCACGAGGCAGAAGCCGCCGGCGTCCTGGACCCAGCTGCCAAGCTCGCGCGGCACCTCGGCCAGCTTGAGCGGGTCGCGTTCGAGATTGAGCGTTGCGAACATCGTTGCTCGTCAGTTGGTGCGTCGTTTAGCCGCGAGCCTCTGGCGAGCGTGGGCGTCGCGCTCGCCAGAGGCTCGCGGCTAAACGACGTGGGTTATTTCTTCGGTAGTTCCTTGATGTGCGGCGACGCCTCGGCCTTGTCGCCATCCCGGGCTGCGGGGGCCGCGGCGCGATCGCCGGGGACCACGGCGTCGCGCTCGGGGAGGTAGCGCCGGCCCGGGTGGGCTTTGCTCTCCTCGACGATGCGGAGGAAGCGCAGCTCCTCGTTGAGCTGCACACCGCTGGCGTGCAGCTCGAGGCGGTTGATGTCCTCCAGCAGCGTGCTGACCTTGCCCAGGGCCTGCAGCTGGCCCTCGTTGAGGATGGCGATGCGGTCGCAGACGTCCTGCACATCCTCCAGCCGATGGCTGCACATGATGACGGTCTTGTTGTTCTTGCGCAGCTCGATGATGAGGTCCTTCATCCAGCGAGCGCCGAGCGGATCGAGGCCGGAAGTCGGCTCATCGAGGATGACCAGTTCAGGGTCGTTGATCAGCGCCTGGGCCAGGCCGATGCGCTGGCGCATGCCCTTGGAATACTCCTTGAGCACGCGTTTGCGGTCGCGCTTGAGGCCGACCGTCTCGATGAGCTGCTGGGCTCGTTGGTTGCGCTGGTCGGCGGGCATGTCGAACAGGCGGCCGTAGAAGTCCAGCGTCTCCTCGGCGTTGAGGAAGCGGTACAGGTACGACTCCTCGGGCAGGTAGCCGATGCGTTCGTTCTTCTTGACGTCGGCAGCGGGCTTGCCGAAGACGAAGGCGTCGCCGTCGGTGGGGAAGAGGAGGCCCAGCAGGAGCTTGATGGTGGTGGTTTTGCCGGAGCCGTTGGGCCCGAGCAGGCCGAACACTTCGCCCTGGTAGATCTCCAGGTTGAGAGCATTGAGGGCGACCTTCTTCTGGCGGCCCCAGAAGTCGCGGTAGACCTTGGTCAGCTTGCGCGTCTCGATGACAACTTGCCCGCCCATGCCTCGCCCTCCCCGCCGCCGCGGCCGGCGAACGGTTGATCGCAACGGGACCCGCCACTTCCCGCCTATACGCTTTGGCAGGGCAAATCGTTCGGCTGGATTTTGGCGAGCGGGGGGTGTGAACCCCCCCGGTCAAGTCGTACCGGGGGGGTTCACACCCCCCGCTCGCCGGTTCTCGAGTGGGGTGGTCGAATGGGGTCGAACCGTGTACACTACACACACTGTTTTTTGGCGAGCACCCGTTTCCCTCCCAACGCTCCCCCCCAGAAACGCGTTCCTCTTTTGGGACGTCCTGCTCGTCTACAATAACAGAGACAGTCCACGGCGCCGCCGTTGAGGAGCCGAATCCAGAACAACCCGGATTGAAACCCGGCCGCCGGCACGGGTGGCGCCGCCGGGAGGATCGGGGCAACGGGCCCCGATCCCCGGGACTGTCGATGAAGTCGGGCTGCACAGGGCGGTCAGCGGCTCCGACGCAGGTTCAAGGATCGTTTATGGCGAAAGAAGAATCGTTTCTTGTTCAGGGTAAGGTGACGGCCGCGCTGGCCAACACGCAGTTCAAGGTCCGGTT
>JACOUH010000236.1 GCA_016177925.1 Planctomycetota bacterium
CATGCCATTATCACGACTTCGACGAGTCGATCACCATCGTCGCCGGGGCCGCGATTTGCCAGGTTGCCGGGCGGGAGTACGAGGTCTCGAACTGCGACACCGCGTGCATTCCGCAGGGACGGCCGCATCGATTTCTGAACCGCTCGGACCGGCCGATGGCCATGATCTGGGTTTACGCGGGCGACGAGCCGGACCGCATCCTTGTCGATCCGGGTTACTGCGAGGGACGCCTTCCCCTGACGGACCTGCCGAAGTCATAGAGGACCGAACGATGAAAGCGTGGCGTTTCCACGGCTTCAACGACATGCGGCTCGACGACGTTGCCGAGCCTGCTTGTCCCCCGGGACACGTGCTGGTCGAGCCGCTCTGCGTGCAACCGAGCGTCACGGAAGCACAACTCGCCCAGGGAATCCCGACGCTCGCCTTCGACCGCATCAAGCGCCGCCTGGAGACCGAGGCGCCGCTGCAACTCTTCGGGCACGAGTTCTGTGCCCGCATCGTCGAAACCGGACGGGGCGTCAGCCGGTTCCGTCCCGGGGAACGTGTCGCGGCGCGAGCCAAGCTGCCTTGCGGGGAGTGCCCCCTCTGCCGTTCGGAACGGAGCGACCTCTGTCGCAAGGGGCCGGTCATCGGTTTCGACCTGCCGGGTTGCTTCGCCGAAGTCGCGATCTTGCCGGAAATTGCTCTCGTGAAGGTGGACGATCGGATCTCCGACAGCGAAGCGGCATGTCTGCAGTCCCTGAGCGATAGCGTGGCCGCGGTGGAGACGGCCCAACTGCGGATGGGCGACGCGGTGGTGATCCTCGGCCAGGGCAGCATGGGGCTGGAGTGTCTGCAAGTCGCGCGGCTCAGCGGCGCGGGCGTGGTCATCACCGTGGACGTGCGCAACGAGGCCTGCCAGGTCTCGCGCGAACTCGGAGCCGACCACGCCTTGAACGCGCGCACGGGCGACGTGATTTCGGAGATCCGCGATCTGACAGGGGGAAACGGCGCGGATGTCGTCTTCGAGTGCGCGGGCGGATCTCCGAAGCAAGGGCTGGCCGGGCACCAGACGCTCCTCCAGGCCCTCGACGCGGTGCGTTCGGGGGGGAAGGTCATCGGCGTTTCCTTTTTCGGCGGGCCTGTCTCGCTGAACATCGATCTCTGGCGCGAGCGCAGCCTGCGTTATCTGTTCCCGGACATCAGCACCCAGGCACACCTCGAGCACACGGTGCGGCTGGTCGCCACCGGCCGTGTCCGCCTCAAAGCGACCATCACGCATGTCCTGTCCGGGATCGAAGCAGTCCCCGAGGCCTTCGCGATCACCGCGAACAAGGGCAAGTACAGGGCAATCAATCCGGCCCAGGTGATGATGGCCGCGCAGGGGAAGGGTTAGAGCGGTTTGCATTTGCTCGTAGCACAGGCGTCTCGCCTGTGCGCTGTCGCGGTTCGGCACCGGCGAGACGCCTGTGCTACGGCCGACGGCAAAACGCTCGAGGTCATTTCCCGCCGTGAGAAATCGGTATCAATCCTTCTTGTACAGTTCCTCAAGCTGCTTGTTGTAGTGGGCGAAGATGACGTTGCGACGCAGCTTGAGGCTGACCGTCATCTCGTCGTTCTCGACCGAGAACGATCGCGGCAGCACCACGAACTTCTTCACCCGCTCCCAGCTCGACACGTCTTTCAGCGCCTCGTCGATGCGCCGTTGCAGCAAGACTCGCACCGCCGGATCGCGAGCCAGGGCCTCCTCGTCCCCGTTGACATGGACATCCTCAGCGGTCAGCGCATCGCGCAGATTGCCCCAGTTCGGCACGACGAGGGCGGTCAGGAAGTTGCGACCCTCGCCGCAAATCACCGCCTGGTCGATGCACGGGTCGGCGAGCAGCAGCCCCTCCAGTTGCGGCGGCACCACCTTCTTGCCGCTGGACAGGACCATCAGCTCCTTTTTGCGTCCGGTAATCTTCAAGAAGCCGTCCGCGTCCAACTCGCCGAGGTCGCCGGTGTATAGCCAACCGTCGCGCAGCGCCTCGGCTGTCGCCTCGGGCTTCTTCCAGTAGCCCTTCATCACGTGCGGCCCGCGCGTCAGCACCTCGCCATCGGAAGCGATCCTCACCTCGACGCCCGGCAGCGGCTGGCCGACCGTATCCAGCTTGTAGTGCTCCTTCGTGTTGAAGCTGATGACCGGCGAACTCTCGGTCAGACCGTAGCCCTGCAAGACGAGCAGGCCCGCGTCGTCGTAGGCTTTCGCCACCGGCGGCGGCAAAGGGGCCCCGCCCGAGCAGAGGAAGTCGATACGCGGTCCGAAGAAGTCGCGCAGCCGTTTGGTCGTCTGGGCTGGGTCGTCGCTTGCCGCGTGGGCATAGACCTTCTCGTAGAAGCGCGGCACCGAGTTCATGTGGGTCGGGTGGATCTCTGCCAGGTTGAAGAGTAATGAGTCAACCGACTCGGCCAGGCAGAGCACGACGCCGCAGGCGATGCTGTGGTAGTGGTCGACCGTGCGGGCATAGATGTGACTGTACGGCAGCCAGCTCAGGCGGATGTCCTCCGGCCGGCTCGGGGACGACGCCAGGACGGCCTCGACGTTGCTGACCAGGTTGCCGTGTGTCAGCATCACCCCCTTGGGCGGGCCGGTCGTGCCGGAGGTGTACATAATCGTTGCCAGCGACTCGGGGCCCAGATTCGCTTCGCGCCGGGCCAGCTCGCCGGCGAGCGCCGCAAGGCGGCGCCGCCCCCGCTGCAGGAACGACCGCCACGAGCAGACGTCCCCCTCACCCTTACCCTCTCCCCCCGGGGGAGAGGGTAAGGGTGAGGGGGTCAGCCCGTCAAAGGTGACGATGCCGCGAACCTCGGGCAGTTTGGCGCGGACCTGTTCGATCTTTGCCAGTTGTTCGCGTGTCGAGACGAACAGCCAGCTGGCGCCGGAGTCGGCCAACTCGTACTGTACCTGCCGGGCAGTCAGCGGAGCGTGCGGGGTGACGTTGACGGCGCCGGCGGTCAGGGCCCCGATGTCGGCGACCAGCCACTCGACCCGGTTCTCGGCGAATAGTCCGATGCGATCGCCGGGCCGGACGCCGACATCGGCGAGGGCTGCCGCACAAGCGAGCGCATCGGCACGGTACTGCGACCACGGCAGGTCGTGATACAGGCCGTGTCGCTTGAAACGCAGGGCACTACGTGGACCGAGGCGCTCGGCCTGGAGGCGGTGCAGTTCGACGAGGTTGCGAGAGGGCATGATTGTTCCCCGCGGGTCAATGGGAGAATAGACGCGAGGATAGAGGATCGCTGTTCCGAACACAATCCCCGTTCGCCGGCGGCGCACCGGGATCAACCCTGTTTCAGCGGCAGACGAAGAAATGGGCCACGGGCCGGAGCACCCGCTGGCGCGGGTGCTCCGGCCCGTGGCCCATTTTCTCCTTCGCTTCTCAGTGGCCCTGCCCGTGGGGCCGGCCGGGAGGTTTCCTCGGCTTCTCTTTCCTCGGCCCCTTGCCTTTGCCCTTGCCGTGTTCGCGCGGCTTGTCGGGACGCTTGTTCTCCAGGGCCCGCTCCAGGCCGTGCCGTGCCGCCTCGGGCAGTTGGAGCAAGTTCCGCTTGACTGCGGCGACCGCCTCGCCGGCACGCTTGCGAGCCTGCGCGGCCTCTTCTTTCTGCTCCTCATCGGCGTCTTCCGGATCGACCTGTTCGAGATTGCTCATCACGCCGCGGTTGACGACGTCGCTCAGGTTCTCGCCGAGACGGGCCGCTTCCTTGGGGTCGGCCGCCTCGCCCTTCGCGACCAGCGCCCGGGCCAGCGAATCGGCGACGCGGCTGGAGTGGCCGGCCCGCCGCGCCGGGTCGTCCTCGCCGACGACCAACAGGCTCTCCGCGACCAACACGCGGAGCAGGTCGCGCGAGGCCAGCTCGACGGGCGGCTTCTCGCTTGGCCGTGCGGGTCGCCGGACCGCCGGATCGCCCTCCAGGGCCCGAATCGCCTCGCGAGCCGTCTCTTCCAGCACCTCCAGAGGGCCCGACGCCTTCGGGGATGCCTTGCGTGCTTCCCGCACCTCCGCCTCGGTGCGTCGCAGCTGAGCCAGTACGCGCGGCAGCGAGTCCTTTCCTTCCGCGGACAACCCGACGGCGGAGGGCACGATTCCCTCCTCGACGACACGCGCATGCAGCCAGGCGAGATAGGCGACGTCCTTGTCCGCCCCGCGCCGGGCGGCCCGCAGCGACTCGGTGCGAAGGTCGGCCGCCATGCTGGCCAGCGCGTCGAGTTGCTCGGTCGGCCCGTCGGCTTCGGCAAGCCGCAGGTGCTGCTGCAAGACGCGGTCTTCCAGCGGCCGCTCCGCCGGGGCGGTCGCCGTGGGCGCCGGGCTTGGCCAGGGCTGCGGCGGATCGTTTCTCTTGCGGTTCAAGACGAGCAGTCCCGTCCCGATGGTCAGCAGGAGCACCGCAGCGGCGACCCAGCGACCCACGAACGCGACCCGGCGCGGCGGTCGCAGGATGACCGGAGGCGGCGCGGAAGAAGGAACGGCGGCGAGGCGTTCGAGAAGCTGCATGCGGGCGGGACAGTCGGTCGACGGGAGGGGAACCTCCTGCACCTCGTGGATCAGCCGGACGAGTCGGCCGTAGCGTTTTCGGCAGCGGGGGCAGCGTTGGAGGTGGCGCCGCAGCCGGGGCGGCGGCCGCTGGGGCGTCTCGTCGGTCAGCATCCAGGCGCGGACGGCTCGACACTTCATGACGGATCCGGATCGAGGGCATTTCCCAGGGCTTTCAGCAGCAGTTTGCGGGCCTTGAAGACCCGCCAGCGGACGGTCTCCTCCGTGAGATCAAGGACACGGGCGATCTCTTGATACGACAACTCTTCTTGCGTCCGCAGCAGGAACGGGGCTCGGAACACCACGGGCAAGCGCGCCACCGCCTCTTGCACCAGCGTCTGCGTCTCACGACCGATGAGCGTGCGGACGGGGCCGGGCTCGCGGTCGGCGCAGGCGTCGGGCAGGGGGCGGGTGCTGACGGGGCGGGCGCAGCGGCGACTATCGATCAGGCAGTGGCGGGCGATGCAGAACAGCCAGGCCCGGAAGTTGGTCCCCGGGGTGAAGCTCGCCAGCGCCGACCAGGCCTTGAAGAAGGCCTCCTGCGTGAGGTCCTCCGCCGCCTGCGGGTCCTGCGTCAGCCCCTGCAGCCAGCGCTGGATGCACGGCCAATAGCTGTTCACCAGCGAGGCGAACGCGGAGTGGTCGCCCGCCTGGGAGCGGCGAATCCAGAGCTGTTCCTCCTCGTGGCTCACACGGCCCTCACTGAGGACGCCAGGGGAAACGAAAATGGTCGGGGTGACGTTGGCGCGAAACCTCCATTGATCATCTCACAGCCCCCGGTCGGCGGGAAGAGAAAACTTGAGCGCCGCGCCAACGCGACGGGCGGCCACTCGTTACCTGGGGCGTTCCAAACGGGATCGACTTCGATTGCAGATTGCAGATTGCAGATTTGAAAAAGTGCTTTTCTTCCAATCTGCAATCTAAAATCTGCAATCTGCAATGGCAGGGGAGGGGACCATGAGACAAGAACGATCGGGCCCGTGGCTGTTTGGGCTGGCCCCCTTGCTGGCACTGGGCATCCTCGTCGGCGGCCCAGCGGGAGCGCGAGCCGAGGGACAGGGCCAGGGCCAAGGCTTCGACCGCGGGCTTGTCACCGCCATCGACGACATTCTGGGCCTGCTCCTCCGGGCGCAGGAACGGGGCCTGCCGATGCGCGGCCTCGACAATGCCCTCGAACAGCTCGTGCGCGTGCTGACCCATCACCACCATCACAGGCACCATCACCACCGCGGTTTCGGCGGGGGTGTGATGCAGGTGGGCGACCAGTTCTCCGGGTGTGACGGGGGTGACGGGGCGGCCGGAAGCGGCGGCCAGGGTGGCCAAGGCGGCCAAGGCGCCGGCGGCCAGGGTGGCCAAGGCGCCGGCGGCCAGGGTGGCCAGGGCGGCCATCATCACCACCGCGGTTTCGGCGCGGGCGCGATGCAGGTGGGCGACCAGTTTGGCGGGGGTGACGGAGGCAACGGAGCGGCCGGAGGCGGCGGCCAGGGTGCCCAGGCGTGTGGCGGCCAGGGTGGCCAGAAGGGTGATGGCCAGGGAGGCCAGGCAGGCGGCCAGGGTGGCCAGGCCGGCCAAGGCGCCGGCGGCCAGGCCGGCCAAGGCGCCGGCGGCCAGGGCGGCCAGAAGGGTGGCGGCCAGGGAGGCCAGGCAGGCGGCAAGGGTGGCCAGGTGGGTGGCGGCCAGGGCGCCGGCCACCGGGTTGGTCGCAAGGGCGGCCAGGGCGCCGCCGGCCGGGTTGGTGGCAAAGGCGGCCAGGGCGTCGGCGGCCAGGGTGGCCAGAAGGGTGGCGGTCAGGGCGCCGGCGGCAGGGTTGGTGGCAAGGGCGGTCAGGGCGCCGGCGGCCGGGTTGGTGGCAAGGGCGGCCAGAGGGGCGGCCGCCAGGGCGGCAAGGGTGGCCCGGTGGGCGGCGGCCAGGGCGGCGCCAAGGGCGGCCCCAAGAACGGGATGAAGCCAGCAGCCGGGAAGCACGGGCCGGCGGCTGGCGGCGCGAAGCCTGCGCGCGGTGGACAGCGCAATCCGGTGGCTGGCCCGCTGGGCGGCGGCAACAAAGGGGCCAGGGGCGGAGCCGCCGGCAAGAAGGGGCCCCAGGGTGGCGGGCAGCTGGGGGGCGTCGGCAAGGGCGGCGCTCCCCGTGGCGGGGTAGGGATGGGGAAGCAAGGCGGCCAGCAGAGGGGCCCCGGCGGCGGCCGCGCCGGCGGAATGGTCGGCCACAAGGCCCACGGGCGACGCGGCAAGTAATCCCCCGTTCCAACTTCCGGCGGGTGGCGGCGTGAGCCCCGCCCGCCGGTTTCCTTCGCTTAGGCGGCCAGCCATGTCCAAGCAGCAGAACTACCCGCGTGGCCTTCCGTTTCGATCGCCGCAGAGCGTCGCTCCGGCGCCAAAGGCGGTCGTACTCGCTCCGCCCGCCGCGTCCACCGCCCCGCCCCGGCGTCTGCCGTTGGTCCTCGCGCTGTATTGCTTCGGCTTCCTCGTCCTTGGTCTTAGCCTCGGTTACTTCTTCGTGAACAAGGTCGCCCCGCCCACGGAACCGCCCGCCGGCAACAGGCCGCAGGAGCAAGGGCCGGTCGCGGGACAGAACGACCCGCCCCCGCCGGGCATCGGCAAGGGCGACACGCCCCTCGCCCCACCCGCCCCCGTCACACACAACGAGAAGAAAGAGCCCCCCAAGTCCCCGCCGGTGCAGAAGCCTCCGGTCACTCCTCCGCCCGCCCCGGCGGCGCCCTCCCTCTCGGACTCCGCCCTCGAGGTGCTCGGCGTCCTGAGCGCCGCCCAGCTCTACCAGGCGCACCTCAACATCGGCCTTCTCGCCGATGCCGTGGAGGAAGGGGTGTACGAGGTCCCGGAGGCGAAGGACTTGCTCCGCACCATCGCGGGGCTACTGGCGACCGTCGAGAAGCAGTTCGACCGCCTCGCCGGCGAGGGTATCAAGGAGGACGACCGGAAGTCGATCGAACAGGCCCGGCAAATCCTTGGCCAGCTCCGCACGCAGACGCAGCAACTGCAGGAGTACTGGAAGACCAACGACAAGGAGCACGTGACCCGCTTTCACAAGGCCCGCGAGGAAGCCTGGAGGAGCATCAAGACCCTGCTCAACCTCAAGGAATAGAGAGGGTTGCGACTGGGTTTGCGAACTGGCGCGACCGCTGCGCAGTGCCCGGCACCGCGCAGCGGTCGCGCCGGGACAAGCCCCCGCGGCTCGCTTTGTCCACCGCGAGACCATTCGCCGAGTGCAGGCAGAAAAGCGCGGCCCGCGGCGCAAAGCACCACGGGCCGCCGGTTTGCTGATCGTCAGCAGTCGATCAGTCCGTGATAACCAGCTTGATCTCGTCGGAGTTACCGCGCAGCTCGGGGGCGTACATCGCCTCTGCTCGCGCCGGCAAGGCGCTGAACTTGCCAGGGATCTCCGCCCGCAGGCGGTAGGCTACGCTGTGCTTGCCCCGCGCCAAGGCCCGCACGAAGAAGCACACGCGCTCGTCACGCAGCTCCATGTAGGCGCCCAGGTCGTTGCCGTTGTAGCCGCTGCGCACCAGCATCGCCTCGAAGCCCGCGGCCTTGGGGTCCTCGAAGATCAGGTACTCGTAGTCGTTCTTGCTGTCGATCTCCAGCTCGACCTCGACCAGGTCGCCACTCTTCAGCGACGCCAGGTTCTCCAGCTCCGTCGGCTTGTACTTCTCGACCTTCTGGTCGGCCGGCTGGCCGCGCGAGCCCGGCACCTTGACGCTCTTGTCCACGCGTGTCAGCTTGTAATACTTGCGGTTCACCTTTACTTCCAACCCCGCTCGCTTGATGTCGTCCTCCAGCGTGAAGTTGGTCAGGTAGGCATTGAAGTAGACCGGCCCCGTCCCCTTCTTGCGGACCTCCAGCGTGTGCTTGCCGTCCTCGACCGCATCGCCGAACAACACGAAGGTGCCGTCGAAGGTGAACAGGTTGTCGGCGTTGATCTTCGCCTCTTTCTGCTTCTTGCCGTCCAGCCAGATTTCGACCGTCAGGTCGGGACGGTCCTCGCCACTGGCCCGCAGGTACTCGGCCATCGCCTCGATGCAGATGGCCGTGTCGCGCGTGCTGTTCCAGTAGGTCGCGTGCTTGCGGTTGTTCAAGAGGTACTTCACCAGCCCCGGCGCCGTCTTGCCCTTGGGGTCGGTCCGGCTCAGCAGTTTCAGATAGTAGGCGTCGGCCTCGATCTCGCTGCCGTACCAGTACCACCACGGACTATCGCCTGGCAGCTTCAGATATGACGTCTGGTTCTCGTCGTCGTGAACGACGAACTGCTCGATGTTCTTCAGGATCATCGCCAGCTTGTCGCCCTGCTGCTCCTTATGCAGCGCCAGGCCGTACATGGCCTTGGCGTACACCGACAGTTTGGTCCGGTCGCGGTAGAGGAACTCGCGCATTTCCTTGACCGCCACCCCGGAATCCATCAGCACCATGTAGACCAGGGCATCCACGTTGTCGGCGTGTTCCTTGTACGGCTGCGTCTTCGAGGGGGCATTCATCAGCTTGCGGATCTGCTCGCCCTGGTACGTCGTCAGCCAGTTGACGCCACTCTCCAGCACGTTCGGCGGCAGCACCACGCCGTTGGCGCGGGCAATCTGCAAACCGTGGACGACGACGGCGGTCGTGTGCGGCCAGGAGTGCTCGCCATAGCCGGAGAACCAGCCCCAACCGCCGTCCGAGCACTGCATGGACACGAGGGCCTTGACGCCGGCCTCGGAGATTTGCTTCACCTCGTCGACGTCGAAGCCTGGATTGCGCGGGAAGCGCTTCCACCCCTTCGCTCGCGCCTGGGCGTCGCCGATCTCCTGACTGTTCAGGTTGGTCCGCTTCTTTTCGATCGCCTTGAGGTCCAGCTTCATGTCCTGCAAGATGCGCTGGGTGATGACCGTCGGGAGGAAGCGGTTCAGCGTCTGCTCGGTGCAGCCGTAGGGATACTCGACCATGTACGGCAGCGCGTCCACCATCGCGCCGGCCAACGTCGGCGAGTAGCGCACTTCCAGGCGCGATTCGTTGATGCGCCGCTCCTTGGGCACCGTCAGCGTCACCGATGCCTTCTCCTGCTCCGGCCGCACCACGCCCGAGAAGGAATCCGTCTTGAGCATGCCGTGAACGAGGCAGGGGAAGCGCATCTCCATCGCGTCCGACTCCTCGTTGGTGATCGCCTTCATGCGCACCGTTGCCTCGCCCTCCGCCTTGACCGCCACGCGCCAGTCCACGCGCTTCTCACCGCCGGCCGGGACCTTCACCTTCACGGTCGACTCGCCCAGCACCGCCAGCGTGCCGCCCGACAGCTCGAGCGTGACGGTCGCGGTCTTCTCCTTCTTGAGGTAGTTGTGGACGTTGGCGGAGAGGAGGACCTCGTCCTTCTGCACAAAGAAGCGCGGCGCCTGGAGGCGGACGATCAGGTCCTTCTTGGTGACCACTTCGGCGGACCCTTCGCCGACCTTGGTGCCGTGGCCCATGGCCCAGGCCTTGACCTTCCAGCCGGTCAGGTTTTCCGGCATGGTCAGGCCGACCTCGGCAACGCCGCCCTTGTCGGTGACGAGCGTCGGGTTCCAGTAAGCGGTGTCAGCGAAGTTCTTGCGCACGATTGGCTCGTGTCCACGGGGCAGGGACAGAGGCGGCTGAGCACCCGGCTGCTTGCCGACTCCACCTGGAGCGGCGCCTATGCCGCCGCCCCCAATGCCACCGCCGCCACCGAAGCCACCGCCGCCGAAGCCGCCGCCACCGCCGAAGCCGCCGAAGCCGCCGCCGCGGAAGCCACCGAGATCGGACATGTCGATCTCGGTGTGGCGCCGCACGTTATGGAACAACTGTCCGACGCTCGCCTCGGTCTGAGGAGGCTGCCGCCGCCATTTCCAGAAGAACTCGCGGATCTCCGGCACGTTCGACCCGCCCGCGATGTACTCCACGCTACGGTCGTACATGCTCAGCACCAGCGCGCCGACGAACGGTTTGCCGAAGAAGTCCGTCACCTTCACCTTGACGGACGCCTTCGCGCCGGGCTTGTACTCTTTTTGCGAGGGTAGAACTTCCACATTCAGCACGCGCTTCTCCGGTGGTACGATGATCTCGCGCACCTCTGTGTGGACGCGGCCATCGTGGATGGTCAGCGCCTCGACGAAGAAGTTGGGCATGTCTTTCTTCGAGACGGTAATGTCCTGCTCGGTACACTTGCCTTTCAGGCGGATCAGCTTGGGCGGCTGATGGACGCCGGCCGGCCGGGCGAACAGCAGTACCACGCCATCGTTTTGATTGGTGTTAATCAGCAGCTTGACCTTGTCATTGGGCGCATATTCGCGGCGGTCGGTGACCAGCTCGAGGTCGTTGAAGCGATAGTCCTTGGCGGTGAAGGCCTCACCACGCACCACGAACAGATACCCGCCCTCGATGGTGTGCTTCTTGGCGTCGGTCAGCCGATACGACAGCCGATACTGCCCGGCCTTGGCAGCCATCATCTGCTGGCGGGCGTACCCCTCGATGTCGGTGTCCAGGCCCCACTTCTGCACGGCCGTCTCGACAGGCTGGTTCTTCTCATCGTAGCTGAGCTTGAACAGGGTTAACTGGCCCTCGCCCTGGACCGGCTTGCCGTCGAGCGTCTGGGCACGGAACGAGGACTTGATGGTGTCACCGGCGCGGTAGTGACCCCGATCGACCCAGGCATAGACCTTGAACGGCTTGCGGGCGGCGAAAACCTCGCCGGTGCCGACGATGGTGCGCCGCGACTCATCGACGACCTCGGCAGTGATCGAATACTTGTGGTCCTGGTCACCGTGCAGCGCCTTGACCGGCGCCGTGTCGATGGCGATACTCACGGTCCCGTCTGGCCCGATCGGCACCTCGTTCTCAAGCACAATCTCCGGCGGCTCCTCGTGCTGCTCTCCCCACGACGGAATCGGCCGCTTGCAGCCCCACTCCTGCCAGCCGGGGAACCACACGTAATCGGAAGCGAACCACCAGTAGCCGGGACCGTAGAACCAGTCCCAGGCGCCGCGCGGATACCAGGTGGCCTCATGCTTGCTGCGCAGCACCTTGTACTTCACCTTGGCGCTCGTCACGGGAGCGCCGAAGTAATACTTGGCCTTGACCGTGGCCTGGATCGTCTCGCCCAGCTGCACCGGCTCCTTGGGTGCCTCGACGAGCACCTCGAACTCCGGTTTCTTGTACTCCTCGACGCGGAAATGGCTTCTTTCCAGGAACCGCTTGCCCTGGTGGACCGACAATTCGTAGGTGCCAAGAGCGGCTTCACGGGGCACGGGGAACTCGCCGGCTAACCCACCGTAGGCGTCGGTGGTCAGGTTCTTCTCGTAGACCTTCTCGTCCTTGGGATTGTGGATGCGGACAGTGAAGGTTTTGTTGGCGAAGTCGGACGTGTCGGGCTGATCGAACCTGGCATGACGTATCCACACCTTGAACTGGACCGTATGCTGTGGATGATAGACGGGCCGGTCGGTGATGGTGAAGACCTTGATCTTGTTGTATTCGGCATCGTGGACGCCAGAGTACCAGACCTGGCTGAAGCCCAGGTGCGCGAGGCGATCAGCCCCATCCTGACCATCCTTCGCCTTGCGAGCGATTGCCACCCACAAGTAATCCCCGGGCAGCTTGTTCTCGCCCAGGATGACCTGGCCGGCCGCGTCAGTGGTCTCGCTGAAGTTGAGCGTGTCGATTTGCCAGTCGTTCGAGGGCATGGAGGTGGAACGATAGCCGAAGAACTCGACGTTCGTCCGGGTAACGGGATGCCCGGTGATGGCGTCGGCCACGTAGTAGAGCACCTGCCCTTCAAGCTGCTTTTTGACAATGATCGTGTCATTGAGCCAAACGATGATGCGGCTGAGATTGCCGTTCTCCATCCGGGCGCGGAGCAGGTAGGCGCCCGGCTTCAGCAGCGGCGTGGTGACGGTGATGCGGTCATCGACGTGCTCGGGCCGTGGCTTGAGCTTCAGGTCCCATGCGGCGACCTTGTCGCCGAGGTACTGCTGCCCGTTCTGCTCGACGAGACGATAGCCGATATCACCGATGTTGATCTTCCGCGAGTCGAGTCGGCCGGGGTTGGTCTTGAGGTACGCCTTGGTGTCAGCGAGCAGTTGCGGGACCTTGATGGCAAAGGCCTCGAAGGACACCTTCTTGCCATTACGGAAGCGGAAATCGACCGTGGCCCTGGTGCCGGCGAGCTGGGCGGTCAGCGGCTCGAAGCGGCCCCAGTTGCCAACGATCTGATCGAGGCGCTTCTGCCGGTGGGCATGATCGCCGGGACCATACTCCTCGATGCCTTTCTTCCAGGCCAACGCGGCCCGGGGATACTGGCGGCGGTCCTCGTACTCGCGGGCAATGAGGTCGCGCGCCTGGGCGCCGGACTCGCTCTTGCCGCGGCTGGCGACGCGCTGGCAGACCTAGAGGAAGTTGAACTCGTCGGGCACCTTGAAACGCTTGAGCCCGGTCGCCAGGCGGGCGATGGTCTCGTCATCTTTGAGCGTGTGCAGGGCGAAGGTGCCGCTGTCGTTCTTGCGGTCATCCTCTTTGGTGCGGAAGCCAAAGCCCCCTTCCGCCAGCGACGCGACGCCAAACTGCGAGTGCAGGAAATTGGCGAAGATCATATCGACTTCGCTGGCGCGATTGGGATCGAGTTCGGCGGCGCGAGCGAGCATCCAGCGCCAGCGTTCGCCATCGGACTTGGCCGCGGCGTAGCTCCTGGGCTTGTGGTGATAGACAGGGTTGCCGTTCTCGTCGACGGGGGCGCCGCGGCTGCTCTGGCTGTAGTAGTCGCGATCACCTTCTTCGTAATCGGGCAGCGTGCTGAGGTCAGTGAGGGATTGCAACCTCCACGGTTCGTGCCAGCCGGCCCTGTTCAGCAGGTGGGCGAAGTGCAGGTGGAAGTCGGCGACTGCTTTCTTGTCGCCGTCCTTCTCGGCCAGCGGTAGGGCCTGCTGCATCAGCTGCAGGGCGCGGGTGCGGCCGCGCTCGAAGGTGTTGACCCGGCGTCCCTCGCCGCGTTTCTGGACGCGGTCGTCAGCCGGCCGAACCGCATCGTCGACGTAGCCGAGGGCCGCCGCCTGTAGGAGACGCCAGTTCTTGGCGTGGGCGGCGATGACCGCCTCACGGAAGTCATCGATCTCATCGCTGTTGCCGAGCCGACGCTGGCAATCGACAGCAAGGTCGAGGTCCTTGCCAACCTGTATCGGGTCGGCCTTAGGATCGAGAGCGAGCTTACTCAGGATCTGGTAAGCGTCCTTGTAGTTGCCGTCGTTGTAGGCCTTGAGGGCACGATCGCGGGGCTGCTCTTGTGCCTTGTTGGCTGCCCTGAACCAGGCGCCGGCGACGGCGACGAGAAGGACCACGACGCCCAGCGCTCCCGCTTTCCGCTTGCCTCGCATGATTCGACCCTCTTGAATTGCGATCTGGCAGGGCCTCGACGTGACTCGGCCTTCACGGTTGGTTGTATGCCAAGCATCTTCCTCTTCCTAGACGAGATGCAAACCCGAACTTGCGCTCGTGGTCTGCGTTTAGCCGCGACCCTCCGGGGAGTGCGGGAGCCGCGCTCGCCAGGAGTTCGCGGCTAAAGCCAACAGGGACGGGGCCCCGGAGCGGATCAGGGATGAGCGGCAGAGACCTATCCTCGCAGTCCCCTTTTCACCGCAAGGAGGGGTTCCGGAGGCATCTCGGGGCCCTCACGGGCTGGTTTTTCCGGCCCGGAGCCGGCCTGTCTCCATAATTTCCTGAAAAAATCGGGTTTTCGGGGAAAGATACGGTTGACAATCCGCTCGCACCACTCTACTCTCCGTGGCGTGTCGTGTTTTCTGGAGTCCTTTTTCCCTGGTGCCTTTGTTGCGGGGGGAGTCCATGGCCAAGAACAAGACGGAGAACAAGACCGAGGGCAAGACCCGGCCGATGACCAAGTCGGCCGTCGTGCAGCACGTGG
>JACOUH010000237.1 GCA_016177925.1 Planctomycetota bacterium
CACCAAGGCCACAGCCGCCGGCGTCGCCGAACTGCAAAAAGCCCTGCCCAAGTGCAAGATCGACTGGGACGCGAAAAAGGACAAGTGACCGCCCGCAGCTGGGCCGATCTGCTGACGCGCTGCAGGCCGGTCGTCGTCGGCGACATTGGTAAAGGCGCGTTGGCGTTGGTAGAATAATCGTTGGAGGCGTCGCATGAACCTGCCCTACCATTTTCCCGATCCCCGCGAAGAGGCTTACCGCCGGGCGCGGGAGTTCCAGCGGTTGTCGGTGGCAGAGCGTCTTGCGGCCATGCTCGACACCATCGAAACGGGCATGTTTTTGCTCAGGGTGTCGCCGCGGCGAGAAGCCATTGACCGGATCTTCCTCGAGCGGGAGGCCGCCTGGCAAAGTCTTCAAAAGGAGCTAATCCGACGTCATGGCCAATGATTCGGCTGGGGTAGCGCGCGAATTGTTGGATGGCGCGTTGGAGTTGGCGGACGCCCTGAACCAGTTTCGGCTCAAGTATGCACTGATCGGCGGTTTGGCCGCGGGTTATCGCACCCATGCCCGCTTTACGCGCGACGTGGACTTCCTTCTGGCCATCCCGCAACTCACGCTTCCCTCCTTGTTGGAAGACCTGGCCCGGCGCGGCTTCACCTTCGATGACATGGTGGCCATTCGCGAGTGGACCCAGGAGCACATGACCGTGCTCTCGTATCATGGCATTCGCATCGACTGGCTCAAGCCGGTGATTCCTGCCTATCAGCATGTTCTGGAGCGCGCGACGGAGGAAACCTGGCTGGCGCACCGGATTCGCGTAGCCTCGGCGGAGGGACTCATCCTGCTCAAGCTGTTGGCTTTTCGCACCCAGGATCAGCTGGACATTGAAAACCTGGTGGCCGCCAACCGCGACCATCTGGACGTGGCCTGGATTCAAGCCGAGTGGCAAACACTCGCCGGCCTGGACGACCCGCGCATGCAGCGTTTTCTGGAAATGGTCGGATAGTGAGGAGGTCTGGGGCGTCTGCGAACCCGTGTCCAGGTAGACGAGCGGAGGCGTACCGACCAAGAGGGCGGCCGTAAGTTCCGCGGCATTCGAGAACTTGACCTCCACATCCAACCCGAGCGCGGCGAGGTGCTTAACATTCCGAGCCGGAGTCCCGCGCGGCCCGGTTCCCAGCAGTTGCCTGAGTTCGTCCTCGGAATGAGTGCGGCCGTACTAAGCGAGCACCATGCGGACACAGGTAGCCGTGCCAGAAGCGCCGTGCTCTTGCTTATAGTGGGGAACGCTCAGGGGAAAAAGGGTGTCGCGGACCGTTTCACAATCTGGGTTGCCCTGTCATGACACCCGGTGCAGCGGCCGTGGAAGCCGGTGGCCGCCCACATGCGCTCGGTTCAATAGCGCTTACGCCAACTGCGTCGTGGGGCAAAGCCTGGGCAACCATTGCCGCTTACGGTAGAATAATACGTCGCAGCTCCGATTTCCCGGAGGACAAGCCCATGGTGAAGGCCGTCGTGAGTCGTGGTGAAATCCGTCCGCTCGAACCGTTGCCGGCCGATTGGCAAGAAGGCCAACAGTTGCGCGTCGAAAAGGCGGACGATGGCGAAACCCCGCTTGAGGAGATCGACCGCGATTTTGCCGTTCTGGCGACTCTGTGTGAGACCAGCGAACCGGCGGACGAGGAGCAGTTGGAGCGAGCCTTGCAAGAAGCGCGCCGCCAGGCCAAGGAGCAGGTTCGTCGGCACATGGGGCTCGCGTAATGCCCGACTACCTGCTCGACTGCAACCATCTGTCCGCAGCGCTGCGCAAGGTGTCGCCGGTGCGGGAGCGAATTCACCAGGGACGCAGGGCCGGGCATCGTTTCATTTCCTGCTACCCTGTGCTCTGCGAGTTGGAAGTTGGGATTCAGCAGACCCCGAAGCCGGAAGAAAGTCGTCGCCGGTTGGCGCAGTTGCTGCGCCATGTTCGATTGTGGCCCCTGGATGCCGACACCACCCGGCTCTACGGTGCGGTCTACATCGAGTTGCCCCGCCAGGGCCGTGTCTTGTCGCAGGTAGACATGGTGCTGGCGGCCCTTGCGCGACAGCATAAGCTCACCATTCTGACAACCGATCGGGATTTTGAAGCTCTTACGGATTTGCGCGTCGAGAATTGGACCGTCTAATCTGGCCTTCGCTCTCGCCCAATAGGAGCCACGGCAGTCGAAGCCAATGGCCTGGGGACACCCGGGAGGAAGCCATGAGCACCCTGACGATCGAACTGCCCGAGTCGTTGAAGAAGAGCATCGAAGCCCTCGCCGCCAAGGAAGGCTACTCGGTCAGCCAGTTCCTTGCCAGCGCCGCCGGCGAGAAGCTGGCGGTCGTGTTGACGTTGGACTACCTGCGCCGCGAAGCGGCTGCCGGACGCCGCGAAGACTTCGAGAAGTATCTGGCGGCCGTGCCGGACGAGGCGCCGCCGGAGCACGACCGTCTCGACTGACGCAGCATCGCCGGTCATGCGGAGGATCAATCAACGTCCAGTTTCTGTCCGAGTGCTTCCGCCCACTTGTGCAGCGTCGCGAGCGTGGGGTTCAGCATCTTGCCCGTTTCCAAGCGGGACAGAGCCGGCGGGTCGATCTCCATCCGCTCGGCCACCTCGGCCCGCGTCCGGATGCGACAGCGAGAGAATCTCGCCTGTGGGTCACGAGCCACCTTTCAAACGGGTTCTGATCCGCTCGCTTGCATTCCTGGGGTCGGGGCGTTCATCGACCCCGAACCGCTTCGCGATCTCCGTCACGTCCTCCCCAACGCTCCGCTCGGGCAGGGCTGCCCCGGGTCGGCGGCAGAGGCGCAGGTCCGTCAGCACGGCGGGGTCGCAGACCTACACGGCGGCAAGCTCCGCGTCGTCGAGGTGGTGCCTCGGCTGGAACTCAGCGAGGCGCGAGCCCAGGTCGTGGTCGGGTCTTCGGAGGCAGCTGCCCGTGCCCGGGAAACGTGGCGGATGGCGGCGAAGAGGAGCACCAGGAGGGCCACGCCGAGCAGCACCAGCGACACCACCAGCACCAGCCGGCCCCAGTCCCTTTCGGCCTCGGGCCGCTTCTTCCTCCGTGAGCCGGAGGGGCGCGCTTTCTTCGGGCCCTTTCGTTTCACCTCCGCCGCTGCCCTCTCCTGGTCCTCCTCCGTGGTGGCAGGGGGTGAAGCGGCTTGATCCCTCTTTCGCCCCCGCATGGCCGGGGCTTCGTCGGGGGGGGCTGTCCCCTCCTCGGGCGACTCGCCGCGCTCGATCGCCTCGATGGCCTCCACCACCTCCTGGGCCGATTGCGGCCGGTCGGCGGGGTCCTTGGCCAGTAAGCGCATCACCAGGCCGGAGAACGCCCGCGGCAGAGAAGGGACGAGCCGGTGCGGCGGCGCCGGCGTCTGCGTCGCCAGCGCGCTCAGCACGGACAGCGTGTCCTTGCCTCCGAACGGCAGCGTGCCCGTGCCGGCCCGGTACAGCACGGCCCCCAGACTGAACAGGTCGCAGCGGGCATCGACGTCCTCGGCGTTGGCCTGCTCGGGAGCCATGTAGGCGGGGGTGCCGATCACGGCCCCCGCCTGGGTGAAGTGGGCATCGCTCCCGGTCCCGCGGGCCAGGCCAAAGCCGACGATCTTGACCCGGTCCCGGCCCGCCTCCAGCCCGACGTTGGCCGGCTTGACATCGCGGTGGATCAGCCCCTGGGCGTGTGCCGCGGCGAGCCCCTCGGCGACCTCCCGGCCGATACGCAGCACCTCGGGCAGTGGCAGCCGGCCTCCGGTCCGGCGCAGCCGGTCTTCGAGAGTCTCGCCCCGGAGCAGTTTCATCGCCAGGAAGGGGACGCCGCGGTCCTCCCCCGCCTGGTAGATGGGGACGATGTGCTCGTGCTCGATGGCCGCGGCCAGCCGGGCCTCCCGCAGGAAGCGCCGGTGGAACTCGGCGCTGGCCGCCAGCGACGGCCGCATCACCTTGAGGGCCACCAGGCGCTTCAGGTGGGGGTCTTCCGCCAGGAAGACGACCCCCATGGCGCCGGTCCCCAGGACCTTCAGGATGCCGTAGGGGCCAAGGCGGCCCAGTTCGTCCGCCCCCTGGGGCGGCGCCAGGAAGGGGTAGTCCGGGTGAGCGGCCAGTTCGGGGAGGGAGGGCGCCGTGTCCTCCGCAGAGGCGGACAGACGGAGGGTGCGGTGGCTGGAAGCCCGCCCGGCGCTCGTCTGCCCGGCCGCGGTGGAGGAGCCGGGCGAGGAGGAAGTGCCGGCTGCCGGGGCCTGCACGACCCGGTTGCACCCCGGGCACGGTCCCGTTATCCTGGCCACGCTCTCGTCCACTTTGAGTTGCGCGCCGCAGTGAGGGCAGGAGAAGACAATCATGACGCGACCGGGATCAGAGGCTCGGTTGATCGTGCAACGCCGGAGTAGGCGGTAACCCCGAAACACGGCAAACGGCGTGCCAGGCGCCGCCCTGTGCAGACAGAGAATCACCCGGGAGCAGGTGTCGGCGGCCCCGCCTCGATGCCGCTTTCACGCGAAATCCGGTGGTCGACGACCGGGACAACGCTCGGGACGCTCCGGCGACGGTCCGCAACCCGGCATCGCCTCGTGTCCGGCGCGAAAACCACGTCTTCCCTCTTGCTCTGTTGTGGTACAATGAGAGCATGACAATGCCTTCCTTCCGCGGCACCCAGAACCCCGCCGTGACGTTCTGGGGAGCCGCTCAGTCCGTCACCGGCTCCATGCATCTTGTCGAGGTCAGCGGCGATCGCATCCTCCTGGACTGCGGCTCGGTCCGGAGCGAGCGCGGCCCATCCCGCGCTCGCGCCGCCAGCTTCCCTTTCGAGCCCGCCGCCATCGACGCGGTCGTCCTCAGCCACGCCCACAGCGACCACTGCGGCAACCTGCCCCACCTGGTCCGCCAGGGCTTCGCCGGCCCCATTTACTGCACGCCCGCCACCCGCGACCTCATCGCCCTGATGCTCGGCGACTCGGCCCGCATCCAGGAGGAAGATGCCCGCGTTCACGGTATCGTCAGCGGGGAGCCCGACGATGGCCTGCCGTCCGTGTCGGCGCGGCACTGGGTCGAGCAGACGCTCAGCCAGTGCATCGTCGTGCCCTATAACGAGTCCGTGCAGGTCACGCCGCATGCGGAGTTGCGCCTGCTCGACGCGGGACACATCCTGGGCTCGGCGATGGTGGCCCTCACGCTCGCCGGCCCCCGCGGCGACGTCACCCTCACTTTTACCGGCGACCTTGGCCGGCGCGGCCTGCCGTTCCTCCACCAGGCCGACGCGGTCCCGGCCGCCGACCTCATCCTGTGCGAGAGCACCTACGGCGGACGCCTCCACCAGGACGTCGACGCGATGGCCGACATCCTCGCGCGCGTCATCGAGCGCAGCGCCACCGAGGGCGGCGTCGTGCTGATCCCCGCCTTCTCGCTGGGGCGGACCCAGCTGGTCGTCCACTATCTGGAGCGCTGGATGGAGTGCGGGCGGCTCCCGCGCCTGCCCATCTTCGTCGACAGCCCACTGGCCGCCGGCATTGCCGACGTATACGCCCGCTATCCGGAGAGTTTCCCCGATGGGGTGGTGAGGGGGAGGGGTGGTGAGGTGGTGGGGGTGTCGCCTCTCTCCACCACCTCACCACCTCACCACCTCACCTCTCGCTATGTCCGCTCGCCGCAGGAGAGCGATGACCTAGCCGAGCAGTCCGGACCGTGCGTGATTGTGGCCTCGGGCGGCATGTGCGACGGCGGACGCATCGTCAAGCACCTCCGCCGCCACGTCGACGACCCGCGCGCCAGCCTCGTCCTGGTCAGCTACCAGGCGCCCGACAGCCTGGGCCGCAAGATGCTGGAACGCAAGCCGACCATCCGCTTCCACGGCCGAAACTGGAACAAGTGGATCGAGGTCGTCGAGGTCAACGGCTTCTCCGGGCACGCCGACCGCGACGACTTCCTCGCCTACCTCGGTCCCCTGGCCGAACGGACCGGCAAGGTACGCCTTGTCCACGGCGAGCCCGGACAGGCCTGGGCACTGGCCGATACCCTTTCCGACGCGGGATTCGCCGATGTCGATGTCCCTGCCCGCGAAGAGACGGTCCCCATCGGCTGATGGCTCTCCACACAGCATAAAAGCACGCCTTCAAACTGTACACCAGTCCATGAGAGTTTCGCTTTCCCACGTTTCTACTTTTCCCTCAATTTTCTGATTGACTTCCTCCGGAGAAATTGTAATATCTAACCCGTCTTCGGCCTCTTCTCTGTTCCGGCCCCGCTGTTCGACCTTCTGGGGAGTTCAGCGGGGTTTTTGCTTTTAACCCGATGCGCCAGCGAGGAAACGCCTTAGCCCGACGCGCCAGCGAGGTTCGCTGCTTTCCTCGCTGGCGCATCGGGCTAAGGCGCCAGCGAGGAACCCATCATGCCGAAGGTGCTGATGCCGATCGGAGATGCGACGGAAGTCCTGGATACACTCTATCCGTTTTTCCGCCTGCCGGAGGACGGCTTCGAGGTGGTGGTTGCCGGGCCGGAGGCACGCTGGTATCACGGCGTCCTGCACGAGATCCCGCCGGACGAAAAGATTCCCTGGGACATCACGCGCGAGCAGCCGGCCTACCACATCCGGGCGACAGCCGCCTTCCGTGATGTCAACCCGGCCGATTACGCCGGCCTCTTCCTCAGCGGTGGGCGGGCGCCGGAATACTTGCGCTACAACCAGGACCTGCTGCGCATCACGCGTCACTTTTTCGAGAAGAACAAGCCGGTGGCGATCGTCTGTCACGGCGTGGAAATTGCCGCGGCCGCGGGCGTGCTGAAAGGACGGGCCCTCACGACCGTGGCGAAGTGCGCGCTCGACATCACACAGGTCGGCGGCGAGTACGTCGACCGGCCATGCGTCCTCAACGGCAACCTGGTCAGCGCCCGTACCTGGCACGAGAACACGGAACTACTCAAGCAGTTCATCCGTCTGCTTCGGAAGAACGATGAACGATGAACGATGAATGATGAATGATGACAAGAAGAGTCTTTCTTCCGTTCATCATTCATCATTCATCGTTCATCGTTCCGCTGAGAGCCGTGCCGCCGGCACGACCGCGGCGTTAAACGAGGGGAACCCCTCGTGCGAGTGGTCGTCGCGCTGGTTGCCTGACGGCGTCGGGAAGACGCGGCCGGCCTGGTCCTTGAAGTGCTCCTGAAGGACGGCGTCCCAGACAAGGTCCTGCCAACCCGGTTCGCCCTTGCCATACTCCGCGATCACACGGACGGGTTGCCAGGCGCTGTCGTCGAAGGTCTGTCCCTGCCAGTCCGGCTCCGGCCGGGCGGACGCCTTCCACATCCCGTCGCTGACGAGCGTGCGGACATAGACGACAGAACTGTTGTCGCTCAGTTCGCTCAGCAGGGCTGCCTCAGCCTTCCCCGCCCTCGCGGCCCCGGCCCGACTCGCTGACGCGGGTGCCCCGGCCTCGACGGCCAGAACGTTCTCGCCCTGGCGCAAGTAACGGGCAACGTCGAAGGCCTGCACGCGGCGCCTGGACGCGTCCAAGGCGCCCTGCCCGACACGCTCCCCGTTCAGCCAGACCGTGTAACTGCCGGTACTCGTGAGGCTCAGGACGCCACGGGTCGGCGTGTCGGACAGCGTGAACGTCCGGCGGAAGAAGACCTTCTGCGGCGACCCGGTCGACCAGATCCAGCGGGCGGCGAGGTCGGGCGGCTCCGGCCGGAAACCGTCGGTCAGGCCGAGCGAGTGTGTTCGGAGGAAGCGGTTGCCCTCGAGGACGAGCCGGCTTCCCTCGACCGGGAAGGTCGTCTCAAAGTGCAGCGCTGCCCGCTGGACGTCGCGGAACTTGTTGCCGAGTACCGACAACTGGACGGGGGGCTGCGGCACGGTGCGGCGGAACAGGACGCCGTCGGTCAGGTTTTCAAAGCGATTACCGTTCAGTTCGACGTTGGCGACCGGCCCGTTGACCACGATGCCGGCCTGGCATGGCCCCTCGAACCGGCAGCCGGACACGCGCACCTGACGGCAGGCCTGGTCCGGAAACGCCTCGAACAATAGCCCGGCGGCAGCCTCGCGGTCCGGCGCCACGTGCAGCCCGTTCAGTCGAACGGGTGAGCCCTCGTCTCCTGTGCAGTTGGTCAAGTGGACGGCGCTGGCGCGGAAGCCCTGCAGGCGGACGTCCTCGAACGTCAGCCCGGGACAGGGACCGGACAGCGTCACCAGGTGCCGGGCCTGTTCCTTGCCGTCAAGGGTGAAGTTGCGCACCCGCAGTCCCGACACCGCCGACAGGTGCAGCAGCGACTGTCCCTCTCTGTAGCCGGCGGGGACACTCCAGACGACAGGGCCGTTCGCGGACACGCCCTCGATCGTGACCCCGCGGCCCAGCGACCCGCCGCTGTCCAGCCGCAGACACTCCTCCCAGGTCGTCTCGCGCACCTCGACGCGATCCCCTGGTTTGGCCTTCTGGAGGGCGGCGAGCAGGGTCGGGAAGGTCCCCTCAGCGCCCGAAGCGTCGACAACCAGGACACCATTCTCTTGCCGATTTTCGTCGGGCGAGCCGGCACCGATCCGCGACAGCCGCAGGGCGATGCCCGCGCTGGAGCCCACCGCCAGGGCGAGGACCAACACGCCCAGGCGTCGGAAAGAAGAAAATCGGGGCACCCGCGCGAGCGGGTCATCCGAAATCCGAAATCCGAATCGCCTGTCTTCTTTTCGGATGACCCGCTCTTGCGGGTGCCCCGGTTTGCTTCCTTCGGCTGTTCCCGGGCGGCTTCCAGGCGGGGTTCGCTCGGTCGGGGTGTCTCCGGCCAGGACGCGGGGGGTGGTGTGGTCGATGCCGCCCCCGCCCTCGGGGCCCCGGCCCGCAGGCGCGGGGACGACCGCGGGCCCCCCGGAGCCCGACCGCCTCGGCCGCCCGTCCACGCGTTGCCGGGGTTCCGGAGAAGGCGTCGGACGGCTTCTGCGCATCGACAGCGGCGCGGGCGTGCGGGCCGCGACCTCGGCCGGCGTTGCCCGAGCCACCAGGCTCAGCTGCGGGATTTCTTCTTCGCTGGGCGGGGCGATCGGTTCCTGCACCCACGGCTCCAGCGCTGCCAGCGCCTCCGCCGGCGTCTGGTAGCGCTCCTCGCGCTTCTTGGCCAGCATCTTCCCGACGATGGCGTCGACTTCCTCGGGTACTTCGGGTCGCAGGACACGCACTGGCTTGGGCTGGCGCGTCTGGTGCCAGATCAGCTTCTGCGCCACCTTCCCCTCCGGGAACAACGTCTGCCCCGTCAGCAGGAAGTAGAACGTCGCGCCGAGGCTGTAAATGTCGGTGCGGATGTCGACGTCGTGACTGTCGCGCGCCTGCTCGGGCGAGACGTAGTCGGCGGTGCCAAGGACGTTGTTGTCGTCATATTTAAGCGTCAGCAGGTCCTTGTTATCCTCATAAAAGCGAGCGAGGCCGAGATCGAGGATTCGGATCGTCCCCGAGCGGTCAAGGAGGATATTGGCCGGTTTCAGGTCGCGGTGGACCAGGCCCGAGTGCCAGGCGTGGTCGAGCCCCTGGAGGGCCTGGTGGACGAAGTGGCAGGCGCGAGCGACCGGCAGCGGGCTGCTCTTCCGGCTAATCAGCCGCTGCAGGTTGACGCCGTCGACGTAGTCCATGACGAGGTAGTGCAACTCGCCATCCTGGTCGATGTCGTGGGCGCGGACGAGGTTGGGATGATCGAGCAGCCCGGCAGCGCGCGCCTCGCGGTAGAAACGGCCCAGGGCGGCGGGGTCCTGGGCCTTGGCAATCGGCAGCACCTTGACGGCGACACGGCGGTGCATCTGCACGTGTTCGCACAGGTAGACGCTGCCCATGCCGCCCGAGCCGAGCCGCTCGAGCACGCGGTACTTGCCGATGGTGAAGCCGCGCCACTTGCCCTGGAGCAGCTGCTCCGACTGGAAGTTGCTCAAGAGCCCCTCGTCGACCAGGAGCCGGGCGAGGTCGGCGGGCGCAGGCAGTTCCTCGCCCTCCTCCGTTAACTCGCGCAGGAATGCGTCGAACCGTTCCAGATCGAGCAGGTTGCTCTTGCGGATAAGGGCGACGAGCTGGTCGGTCGTGAGGGGCTGCGGCATGGCTCGTCCTTTCGGGAACGCGTACACTTCCTCGGCCCGACGGTCCAGGGACCGACTCGGGCGGCCGGACGACGGCGCCGTCGAGGGGGAAAGCAGGCGCAACAACCGGGGCACCCGCGTCAGCGGGTCGTGGGCAGGCTATCGGGATCGGCAACGGCCGGTCGCCGCTGGCAGTCCCGGGAGCAGTTCCATCAGGGCGGACGGGATAAACTGGCACGACGCGCGCCGACTGACGGGCGGGGCACCCGCGCGAGCGGGTCGCGCGTCCCTGGCTGCAAAAGCATAGGCCGGCCAGAGCGATTGTCAAACGGGGCAACCCATTTGCGATTGCAGATTTCAGATTGCAGATTGGAAGAAAAGCACTTCTTCAAATCTGCAATCGCAAATCGAAAATCTGCAATCCGCTGATTCCTCCTTGATTGTTCCCTGCAATTGGTGATAATCATTCTCACTTGAGAATGATTCTCGGGCCTCCCGCCACGGAGCGGCATTCCGCACTTTCCTTCGCCCGACGAGGAGGACACCGATGAGAAGAGCACTCGCCGCTCGCCGACTTGCCGCGGGGGGAGTGGTGGCCGTCCTGGCCATCCTCCTTGGCGTGTCGTACGCCGAGGACGCCAGGAAGAAAGCGGACGCGCCCCGGGCCGCCGCCGACAAGGACGTGCCTGCCACCAGCTACGCGCCGGTCGTCATCACGGAGCGCTTCGAGACCATCCGCAAGCGCATGGAGGGCGATAAGCCGAAGGTGATGCAGCGGCAGAGGGACCTGCTCGAGAAGCGCTACGACCTGGCCGACCGGAAGGCGAACGGCGTGAAGATAGGCCGCAAGAAATCGGCGCAGGAGGGCGTGCGGGTCAAGTTGCCCGAGGACGTCACCTGGGACAGGCTGGCGTCGATGAGCCCCGACGAGATTCGCCAGAAAAAGCTCTGGCCGGAGGGCTTCTACCCCTTGCCGCACCCCAACCATCCGGAGGGCGGCATGGTGTTCCCCAAGTTCCACATTGACGAGATCAAAAAGCAAGAAAATCGCGACCTGACGCGCTTCGATCTCGACTTCGACCTGCCGGAGCACTTCCTGCCGGAGTTCCCGCCGGCGATCTACCTGACGACGCGGCCCGACCTCGGTGACGTCTCCAAGGGGCAGCTCGTCACCATCGACAACTTCTACGAGCTGTTCAACGGCGTGCTCAACCCCAAGCAGCTCGAGGGCCTGCGCCTCCTCGTGTCGACGTTCCCGCAGCAGCAGTTCAACATCACCGAGGACCGCCGCTCGGTCAAGCCACACCGCGGCGTTGCCTGCTTCGACTGCCACGCCAACGGCCATACCAACGCCGCGACGCACCTTGTGGGAGACATTCGCCCGCAGCCCTTCCGCCACCGCATCGACACGCCGTCGTTGCGCGGCGTCAACATCCAGCGACTATTCGGCTCGCAGCGGGCGCTGAAGTCGGTCGAGGACTTCACCGAGTTCGAGCAGCGCGCCGCCTACTTCGACGGCGACCCGGTGACTGCTACCAAGAAGGGCGTCAATATCCTCGAACGCGGCAGTCAGGTCCACTTCATGGCCGAGGTCCAGGCACTGTTCGACTTCCCGCCCGCGCCCAAGCTTGACCTCTTTGGCAAGCTCGATCCCGACAAGGCCAGCGAGAGCGAGCTGCACGGGCAGGAGGTCTTCTTTGGCAAGGGCAAGTGCTCCATCTGCCACACGCCGCCATACTACACCGATGGACTGATGCACAACCTGAAGACAGAGCGTTTCTTCGAGCCCAAGGAGATCAACGGCCGCCTGGCCTCGAAGGACGGCCCGATCAAGACGTTTCCGTTGCGAGGCATCAAGGAGAGCCCGCCGTACCTGCACGACGGCCGGCTGCTGACGCTGGAGGACACCATCGAGTTCTTCAACGTCGTGCTTGGCACCAAGCTGACCGAGGCCGAGAAGAAGGACCTGCTCGCCTTCCTGCGCTGCCTGTAGGGATTCGGCCGGGGCTGGCACTGGCGTTGTCCAGTGCCGGCCCGCCTGCTACCGTCTACCGTAGCGACAGGCGGCTCGCCTGTCGTGCGGATGGCAGGCGAGCCGCCTGCCACTACGACGAGGACGAGCGCCTGCCACTACGACGAGGACGAGCGCCCGCCGTATGATCGAATCACTGCCGACCTCCCTCGACACCGCTCCGCTTCGTTGGGGCAGCGTCCCGCTGGCGAGCCGCGACCCGCTCGCGCGGGTGCCCCGGCTGGCGCCGCTGGCCGGCTATACCACGCTGGCGTTCCGCCTTGCCGTGCGCGAGCTGGGCGGCCTCGGCCTGGCGACGACCGACCTGGTCAACGCCCGCGCCCTGCTGCTGCGGTCGCGCAGGACGATGGAACTGATCCAGACCTGTCCGGCAGACCGGCCCGTCGCCGTGCAGCTCTATGGCAACAGCGCCGACGAGATGCGCGACGCGGCCCGCTGGCTGGAGGACTACGGCATCACGTCGGTCGACATCAACATGGGCTGCCCCGTCCACAAGGTGACGCGCGGCGGCGGCGGCTCGGCGATGCTGTGCGACCGCGACAAAACGGTTGACCTCGTGCGCGGCATCGTCGAGGCAGTGCGCATCCCGGTGACGGTCAAGATGCGGCTGGGCTGGGACGATGCCTCGATCACGGCCCCACTCTTCGCGCGGGCCTTCGAGGAAGTGGGCGTTGCGGCGATCACCCTGCACGGCCGGACCCGGTCCCAGGGCTTCGGCGGGACCGTCAACCTCGACGGCATCCGGCGGACGGTCGAGGCGGTGCGGCGCATCCCCGTTATCGGCAACGGCGACATCCGCACCATCGACGATGCCGCCCGCATGCGGGCGCTGACCGGCTGTCACGGCGTCGCCATCGGCCGTGGCGCCCTGCTCAATCCGTGGATCTTCCATCAACTGGAGCGCTGGGAACGGACGGGCGACCCCGGCCCTTCCGCCACCTATGCCGAGCGCCTCGCCTTCATGGTGCGGCACTTCCATCTGCTGGTGGAGCACCGCGGCGAGCGCTTTGGATGTCTGAGTTTCCGCAAGGTAGCGAACTGGTACTGCCGCGTGCTGCGTCCCGGCCGCGACGTCCAGCAGCGGCTGATCCGCCTGGAGAGCGTCGCCGAGTTCGATAGCATCGCCAGTGGTCTGCGCGACACCGAGGCCCACCGCGACGACAGGGAATGGCACGGCCCGGAACTGTCGATCCCTGTACCCTCCGGTCCCATCGAGCGCTGGTAATGAGTATGACGCGCGAGCGAGGGCGCGGCGGGGTTGTAGGACGGATTTCCAATCCGTCCGGGCATGAAGCCGGGACGGATTGGAAATCCGTCCTACAACACCCCCCTGCTCGCGCGTCAGGCTGAGGTCAGGAGGACAGATCGTGCGCGAGCCGGCTTACACGACGGGATGGGGAAGCGCGTATCACGCCGACGCACGGGAGGCGCTGCGCGAGATGCCGGGCGACAGCGTTGCCCTGGTGCTGACGTCGCCGCCGTTCGCCCTGCGGCGGCGCAAGGCCTACGGGAACGTTGACGCGTCGGAGTACGTCGAATGGCTGTGGCCGTTTGCCGAGCAGATCCATCGCGTACTGCGGCCCGACGGCAGTTTCGTCCTCGACCTCGGCGGCGCCTGGAACCCCGGCACCGGGACGCGCTCGCTGTTTCAGTACGAACTGGTGCTCCGGCTGTGCCGGCTTTTCCATCTGGCACAGGAGTTCTACTGGTACAACCCGTCGAAGTTGCCGACGCCGGCCGAGTGGGTGACGATCCGCCGCACACGTGTCAAGGACGCGGTCAACACGCTCTGGTGGTTCGCCAAGACGACCTCGCCGCAGGCCGACAACCGCCGCGTGCTGCGTCCCTACAGCCGGTCGATGCGGCGTCTGCTGCGCGAGGGCTATCAGCCCGGCCAACGACCCTCGCAGCATGAAATCTCGCCGCACTTCCGCCGCGACAACGGCGGCGCCATCCCGCCGAATCTGCTGACCATCCCGAACACGCGCTCCAACGACGAGTACTTCCGTCGCTGCCGGGCCGCCGGCCTGCCGATCCACCCGGCGCGCTTTCCGCCTGCCCTGCCGGAGTTCTTCATCCGCTTCCTGACCGAGCCGCGTCAACTGATTGTCGATCCGTTTGCCGGCAGCAACGTGACCGGCCACGTCGCCGAGCAGCTGCAGCGCTATTGGGTCAGCGTGGAGATCAACGCCGACTACGTCCAGGGTTCGCGGCTGCGTTTCGCCGAGCGCCAGGAAGCGATTCCAGCCCAACGCGCCAGTCCTTAGCCCGACGCGCCAGCGAGGTTCGCTCCGTCCCTCGCGGTTGTAGGACGGATTTCCAATCCGTCCGGGCGTCGCGCCCGGACGGATTGGAAATCCGCCCTACGGAAGCCAGCGAGGTTCGCTGTGTTCCTCGCTTGTGCGTCGGGCTAAGGGCTCACGTCTTGGCCACGCGGTTGCGAAGCAGGTTGAGATGGCGGCTAAAGCGCTGCTCGAGGTGGGCGTGAACTTCGCCGAGCAGGCTGATGTCCTCGCCCGAGACGCTGCGCCCGCCGGTCAGCACACAGCGCCCCATGCCGAGATTGCGGTCGAGCTCGGCCAGTGCCGCCCGCACCTCCGCGAGTCGCCCGTTCAGGGCTTCGCCATACAGGTTCTCGGTGATGCTCCAGAAGCGGCAGGCGTCGGCGAAGGTCAGTTCGCGCTCGTGCCCTTCGCGGTACTTCGACAGGGCGGTGCTCCCCAGCAGCCCCTGGAGGAAACGCTCCTGCTCGCGGGTCAGCTTGACGAGTTGGGCGGAGGCTTCGGGGACTGGGGTCTCGTCGGCGCGGAGCAGGCGGCGGACCGCCTGACGTCCCTCCCGCGTTAGGGCGTAGAGCTTCTGCCCCACCTTGGAGAGCCAGCCACGGCGGGCCAGGCCGCGCTCGCCCATGATGCTCGCCAGCACCTTGTTCGAGTCGGGATACTGCTCGGCAAATTGCTTGAGACCGAACGTAACGGGATACTTCTTCCAGGCACTCACGACAAGGGCCTCGGCCGTGAAGGGCGACTCGCCCGTTTCCTCGAGGGCGTAGGCGGCCAGGAGGATCTTCTCGGGCACGGTACACTCGGCGATGCTGTTCACGGTGGTTCCCCTCCGCCTGACGGGCAAGTGAGATGGATCGACTATTCGATTCTGCCATCTACCCGCCCGCCGTGCCAACCGCCGCGCCCTCCGGGTGGGAGGACTGCCCGCCCCGGCAACGCTGCCGCTACTACAACCGCTGCCCGTGACCTCTCGCCCCGAATCGGACCGACGAGGCCCCGGCAGGCGAGGCAAAAAACGACTGGACGAGGCGTTGACAGTCTCCGCGCCGTCCGCTAAGGTGGTTTGATAGTTGGGGCCGTAGCGCAATTGGGAGCGCGCCAGAATGGCATTCTGGAGGTTACGGGTTCGATCCCCGTCGGCTCCATAGACTTACGTCGAATTCGTGGGGCCAACACTGGTCATCCTGGTGTCGGCCCCACGGTCGTTTCGGACACCCAGGTTCCCTCGGTGACCCCCTCCCCGATCTCGAAATCACGAGCCCAGCGAATCCTGGTCTTCTGGCCGTTCCGTGGCGGATCGATGCGCAGGACACAGGCGGTATTCGTGGCCTCGGCCACCGGGACAAGATAGACCTTGTTGTTTTCCGGACAATACACACCAAAGAACTCCACATCATGGGTGTACGGTTTGCGAATGCAGTGGCCCGGCTGACTGCGGGAATCAGTGCTACAGGTCCAGAAAAGCACAGCGCCCTTCGCGAGCCGCCCGGTCTTGGCCTGAACCCGGTAGAACTGTCCATCCTCCTCCTCGAACACGAGATCGTATCGCTGGAAATCCCCGAGAGGCACGAGGATGCGTTTGCCCCTCAGTGCCAGCGCGGCCATCACCTGGGTCCGCGAAACCTCTCCGACCAGGCTGGTGTTGCGCACGGTTGCTCCTCCGAAGAATCCTTACGGGTTGAACCACCTGCTCGCTCTTCCCTGTTCGTCGTTTTCTACATCGCCGCCCGCAAAAGGGAAAGGGAGGGGCGGGCGCCAGGGTTCGCCGACCGTCGCGGCCACTTTTCTGCTTGACAAATCGTCGAAACGTCCCGTACCATCAACCCAACGCGAAGGGACGCTTCATGACCCACCGATCGTGTGACCCTCTGCCTCTCTGTCCGAGCCACACGGTCCGCGTTGCCTTCGCTCCCGCCGACCTCCTCCCCGGTTTTACCTGACTCTCCTCCGCACGCTGAACGGCGTGTCCGCTTCCTACCGTAACGATCCCGCACGAAAGTAGGTCAGGCTTTCCAGCCTGACGCGGCCTCAACGTCAGGCTGGAAAGCCTG
>JACOUH010000263.1 GCA_016177925.1 Planctomycetota bacterium
CCTACGTCGGCAACAAGGTCAACACGACTTCCAGCTGAACCGGCACCAACAGGCCGGAACAGAGGCCCCTCGCGCGGGAATCGTCTCCCGGGCGAGGGGTTTTTCTTTGTTCACGCTTCGGCATCCATTCCCGGAGCGGCGAGCGCCGGCAGAGGCGTGCAAGGTGCGCCTCCTCGTCCGCGATGTCCGAGGAGCACTCGGCAGGCGGAATCTTGTTGTCCCGATGCCCCTCTCGGCTTACGATCTCGCGAATGGTTTGCCGCCCAGATCGGGATTGACCTCCGTGTCGCGCCCGCCGGAGAGGGCATGGGCGGGGGCGGGGCCGTCGTTCCGGTTCGGTACGCCCTGGTCAGCCTTCGACGTACGGCAAAGCGTTTCGCGAGTGGCCCGCCTGGGTCGGGTTCACCGCCACCCCCTTGGCCCGTCCTCTGCTCGGCTTCGCCAGTTCTCTGCAATTCTTTAGCGCGAACTTCCTCGGTGATCGCGAGGAGGTCGAGTTGACCGTCAACAGCCTCTATGCAGGGACGTGAATTGCCCGCGCCGGAAAAGTGGGTGCCTCTCCCCGTTGGCGTTGCTATTGTCTTCCTTGTCGCGCCTTCCGCGAGCGTGTCCCAAGGAGACTACAACATGGCCGTCAACGCACCCCTCAACCGCAAACTGCGCATGGGCCTGATCGGCGGAGGCCAGGGCGCCTTCATTGGCCGCGTCCATTCGATCGCCGCCATCCTCGACAACCGCGCCAGCCTTATCGCCGGCGCCCTCTCCTCCGACCCGGCCAGGGCCAAGGCATCCGCCCCCGACTACGACATCCCGCCCGAGCGCGCCTATGGCTCCTACCAGGAAATGGTCGAGAAGGAGTCGAAGCGATCACCGGAAGCGCGCATCGACTTCGCCTCCGTCGCCACACCCAATCACATGCATTTCGAGATCGTTAAGGCGTTCTGTGAGGCCGGCTTCAACGTCGTGTGCGACAAGCCGATGACCTTCGATCTCGCCCAGGCCGAGGAACTGGCCAAGGTCGTGCAGAAGACCGGCGTCGTCTTCGCCGTGACCCACAACTACACCGGCTACCCGCTGGTGCGCCAGGCCCGCGACATGGTCCACGCCGGCGAACTGGGTGAGATCAACGCCCTCCGCGCCTCCTACCTGCAGGGCTGGCTCCGTACCCGCCTGGAGACGCAAGCCCAGAAACAGGCGAGCTGGCGCACCGACCCGAAACGCTCCGGTGCCGCCGGCTGCTTCGGCGACATTGGCACCCATGCCTACAACCTCAGTCGCTTCATCACCGGCCTCTTGCCCGACAAGGTTTCCTGCCTTTTGAAGACCTTCGAGTCGGGCCGCCCGCTCGACGACTATGGCTCCGCCGCCGTCCGCTACCAGAATGGCGCCCTGGGCACGGTGACGGCTTCGCAGATCTCGCACGGGCGTGAGAACGACCTGTGGATCGAGATCGATGGGACCAAGGCGGCGATCGAGTGGCACCAGGAGGAGCCGAACAAGATGCTGGTCCGCGTCAACGGCCAGCCGCACAGGCTCTACACGCGCGCCGGCGGGCCGTACCTCGGCGCCACCGCGGCCGCCAGCACGCGCCTCCCCAGCGGTCATCCGGAGGCCTTCCTCGAGGCCTTCGCCAACATCTACACCGCCGCCTACGACGACATGGCCAGGCGTGCCAGCGGTCAGAAGGTGGACGCGGCCAACAGTCTCTATCCCAACGTCGCCGACGGCGTCGACGGCATGAACTTCATCGCGCAGTGCGTCGCCTCCTCCAAGGAGGATGGCGCCTGGAAGTCGCTCCGCCATCCTCTTTGCCGGACCTGAGCGACCGCACACAAGCCCGAAGCGCAAGCGAGGGGACAAGCCCGAAGCGCAAGCGAGGGCTTTGCTGCGTCCCCGCGCTGGCGCTTCGGGCTTGTGTGCGCTCGCTTGTGGAAGTTCGGCGCGCGGGCGGGTAAGCTGAACGTGCTGGATGACAGCCCCGGCGAGCAGGGAGCGCGAACTTCCCGCACGCCGCGAACGGGCGCCGGCAGCTCGAGGGGGATCGGGGCATGAGACCACTTTGTCCAAGACACGAGCACGTCAGCCGGCGCGCCTTCCTCAAGGGAACGCTGGTGACGGTGAGCGGACTGGCAATTCCGAACTGGGGCGGGCTGGTCAACTCGCAGACCATCGCCGCGGAAACGAAGAAACGCAGCAAGCGCTGCATCCAGCTGTGGATGAACGGGGGGGCGAGTCAGCTCGACACCTTCGATATGAAGCCAGGCCGCCCCACCGGCGGACTGTTCCGCCCCATCGCCAGTAACGTCACGGGTTTGCAAGTGTGTGAGTACCTGCCGCAGCTCGCGAAAGTCGCCGATCGGCTGGCGGTCCTCCGCGGCATGCGCACGCAGTCACCGGACCACCCCGATGGCATCTATCACATGCACACTTGCTACAAGATGTCGGAGCGGACGCCCCACCCCGAGATCGGCGCGGTGATCGCCAAGTATCTCGGCCAGCCCGAGGCCAACCTGCCGAGCTTCGTGCGCATGGGGTCGACCGGCAACGGCGGCTCCGGCTACCTCGGCCCGCAGTACGAGCCATTCGGCCTCGACCACACTGGCCGGCTGCCGTACTTCACCGCCCCCTACGTCGACGCCCAGGCCGACCAGCGCCGCGCCGACCTGCTGCGCTTCCTGGAGGACGTGTACGCCCGGGAGCACAAGGCGGTGCCGTTCGCCAGTCATCGTCTGGCCAAGGAGAAGGCGTGGCGACTGCTGCGGGCGAAGGCGACCTTCGACATCAGCAAGGAATGGCCGAAGTACCGCGACCGCTACGGCGACTCCGACTTCGGCCGCGGCTGTCTGCTCGCGCGCCAACTCGTCGAGGCCGGCGTACCGTTCGTCGAGATCGGCCAGGAAAACTACGACAGTCATGCCGACAACTTCGTCTGCCACAAGGCAAACATGCAGGTCCTCGATCCCGCCTGGTCGACCTTGCTGCTGGATCTCGAAGAGCGCGGGTTGTTGCAGGACACGCTGGTGGTGTGGATGGGCGAGGTCGGGCGGACGCCGCAAATCAACAACCGCGCCGGCCGCGACCACTATGTCCGCGCCTGGACGATTGTGCTGGCCGGCGGCGGCATCAAGGGCGGCCAGGTGATCGGCAGCACCGATGCCGACGGCAAGGAGGTCAAGGATCGGCCGATCTCCGAGGGCGACCTGTTCGCGACCATCTACCAGGCGCTGGGCATCAACCCGCGCCACCGCCACTATGTCGGCACGCGGCCGGTCTGGCTGACGCCCGAGGGCTCCAAACCGATCCGCGAGCTGCTCGCCTGACAGGCGCGTGATGGCGGACAGGGCGAAAAGTTGCACACGGCGTTAGTTAGATCGCCCGCACCACCTAAACCACTTCGATCCGGTGAGCGGTAATCCAGATGTCGAGCTGATCGAAGCGCGTCTTCAGGGTCTCCTTGAAGGTGCGCACCGCTTGCCAATTCTCAGGTTTGTCCTCGACGTCGAGGCGGACGCGAATCAGCTGGTCCTGGTAGAGCGTGCTCTGATACAGCCAGCGCCCACGAACGGCAACGGTGTCGGTGCTGGTGGCACCGAATAGTTGCACCAGCTCGTCATCCGTCTGCAGGAACTTCTCCCGCTCGACCGGCCGGCCGTCGTTATAGAACAGCGGGAGCAGGATTTCGAACCTGATCATGGGCTGCCTTCACCTCGGCGTCCGTGGCCCGGCGGTAGGCGATGTGCTGCGCCTCGAGCAGGCGGAGCGCCTCGATCGGAACCTGGTAAATCTCACCGGGAAAGCTGCTGACATGGGCCCGGGTCGCCAGCTCGTAGAAGCCGCGCACGCGATCTTCCTGGGTCAGGAACCGAATGAACACGGTTTGCACGATCAAACCTCCCTCGAACGGGCGTCTCCCGTCAACGAGTGCGACTATTGGAGGTGGGCCTTGTCCTCGTCATGGTTTGGATTATACGCAGCGGGCCTTCACCCGGAAAAGGCCTGTTGATTGCAACCCGGCCTCCAGTCGGACTACTGGGGACACGTCTTCCGAGTCGCTCGCCTCAGACGATCTCATCCCCCGGACCGCCGGCCGGTTTGCGCGCGTCGCCCAGCGCTGATCGTAGCTGGTCGAGGTCTTGCTTCCAGTGCTGTCCGAGCAGCGACAGGTCCGAGCTGTGCATGATCAGGTTGGCGCCGGCGCGGGACCAGGTGACTTCCTGCTCGATCCCTTCCCAGAAGTGGATGCCCGCGCCCACGTTATGGGCTCGCGCCTTCTTGAAGATCGTTCGCACGGCCTCGTCGAACCGAGGGTGGCGATACTGTTCCGGAATGCCCAGGCTGCACGAGAGATCGTGCGGGCCGATCAACACGCTGTCGATCCCCGGCACCGAGAGGACGTTGTCCAGGTTCTCGATCGCGGGCACGCTCTCGATGTTGAGGATGAGGATCGTGTCCTCGTTGCGGGCCTCGAGGTAGCTCCGCAGCTCGGGTTGCAGAGTGCCGGGGTCGCGCAGGGCCTCTTGCAAGCGGCGTCCCTTCAGCGGCCGCCAGCGCGCGGCGCCGGCCAGGGCGCGAGCCTGGTCCGCCGTCTCGACGTAGGGACCGATGACCCCGCCGGCGCCGCCGTCGAGCACCTTCGTGGCTTCAAACGGGTCCGGACTCGGGACCCGGACGACCGGCGGAATGCCCAGCCCTGCGAAGGCCTGGCACATCCACGACAGCGTCTCGCGCCCCAGCGGGGTATGCTCGGTGTCGATGAACACGAAATCGGCCCCCGCCTTGCGCAGCAGCTCCGGAAACCGCGGCGACGGCGCCGTTACTGCAGTCGCATAGACCCGTCTGCCCGCGTGGAGTGCCTGTCGTACTTCTCGTCCTCTCATCGCTCGCATCTCCTTAATTCTACAGCGCCCGTTTTGATCTTCCCAAATTGACCGCTATTTGCAATAAGGATAGCCGTTGATGCGAGCCGGCTCGTCCGTCAGGATGTTGTTGCACCCCCGTCCGGAGGACATGCTCATGACCCCGGACGAGGTTCGCGCCGCTGCCGAGGAACTGCCCCGCCTGCACCCGCGTTTCGCGCCGCTGTTCGGCTACGCCCAGGCCCAGGGACACGCCCTGACCTACCTGCGCGGCCTGCGGTGGCACGAGGGCAAGAAGAACGCCGAGGCCATCGCCCTGGACGTGGGCGACGACCACGTCCGCGCCTTGCAGCAGTTCCTGGCTGCCTCCCCCTGGGACTACAGCCCGTTCAACAGGAACTCCAGGCCGTCTTCGCCCACGAGTTGGTTCCCTCCACCCGCCACGGGGAGATCGGTACCGTCGGCGTGCTCGACGAGTCGGGTTTCCCCAAGAAGGGCGACCATTCCGTCGGCGTGCAGCGTCGGTGGTGCGGCCGCCTGGGCAAGAAGGACAACTGCCAGGTCGGCGTCTTCTTGGTCGGCGTGACGCCCCAAGGCTGTGCCCTGTTGGATCACCAACTCTATCTGCCCGAGGACTGGGTGCTCGACAAGGAACGCCGTCTGGAAACGGGCGTCCCCCGCCGCATCACCTTCCGGACCAAACCGCAGTTGGGCCTGGATCTGCACGCCCGCGTCCATCAGGCGGGGCAGGTTCGCTTCGACTGGCTGACCTTCGACGAGACCTACGGTCGCGACGGGCACTTCCTGGGCGAGCTGGAGAGGCGCGGGCAGAAGTACGTGGGCGAGGTGCCCCTTTCGACGACCGTGTGGACCGAGGACCCAGCCACCCAGGGGCCGCCGGAATGCGGGCCGAGGTCGGCGGCCGGTGCGGCCGGTCCGGGACCGTGTTCAGCGCGTGGAGGCGGTGGCGGCGTTGCTGCCGGCGGAGGCCTGGCGCGTGCTGTGCCTTCGCGAGGGGTCGGGCGAGCCGGTGGCCTTCCAGTTCGCAGCCGTCCGCGTGTGGGCGGTGCGTGACGGAGGCCCGGGACCCTGTGTGTGGCTGCTGATCCGCCGGCCGGTGTCCGGGGAGGGGGAGGTCAAGTACTACCTGTCCAACGCGGTGGCGGAGACACCGTTGGAGGTGCTGGCCTTGGTGAGCGGCTGTCGGGTGCGTGTCGAGGAGTACCTGGAGGACGGCAAGAGTTTCCTGGGCATGAGCCAGTACGAGTGTCGCTCGTGGGCGGGCTGGCACCACCACATGAGTTTGGTGGCGTTGGCCCA
>JACOUH010000264.1 GCA_016177925.1 Planctomycetota bacterium
AGCGGCGCACGCCAGCTGCGCAGCGAGGACCTTCCGCAGAGAGCTCTTGATCGAGGGATGCTCGTCGCAGAAGCGGTCGGGGTCGAGGTCCTCGCCCGCCTGGCAGCGCATCAGGAACTCGTCGAACACGTCGTCGACGACGTCTGGCCCGTCCGTCGACTCGTCCCGCGGCGTCTCCGGGGCACCCGCGCCGGCGAGTCGCGGTGCGTCGAGGAGGTCGGACAGGGCCGACCCGTTCCGTCCGACGATGTCCGCTTGATGTTCGCTCATGAGGCGGATTTCGGTTTGAGGCGGCGAAGCAGCCGCTGGACGCGTTTGGGGCTGAGGTTCAGCCGCTGGCCGATCTCCTCGTAGGTGCGGCCCTCGCGGCGAAGGAGAAGGATCTGCCGGTCGAGTGCCGAGCGACCGCGCATCAAGTCCTCCCAGCGCTCGTTGGCAACTGCTTCCTGGCTGGGCGTCGGCGTTGCCCCGGCAAGATAGGCCTCGGGCGCCCCCTCGATCCCTCCGGAGGGCACCTCCTGGAGCGAGCGCTCGTTGCTGCAGTCATAGCGGGTGGTCTGCATGCCCTTGCGGCAGGCCTGCACCACCTTGAACAGGGCCATCTTCTGCAAAAACGCGGCGAGTTCCTTGGGGCTCTCGAACGGGGTCTTCTCAAGGCCGCGCCCGTAGAACGACATCCAGACGGATTGTACGAAGTCGCACGAGTCGAAGCGGTTGCGAAGCGGATGATGGAGGCGGCGGCGGACGACGCGAAGGATGTTCGCGCGGTAGCTCTCGTAGAGCTCCTCGGCGGCCTGCTCGTCGCCTTCTTGAACCCGCCGCATGAGATCCAGGAACTCCTCCTGCGAGTTGTCCATGAGACGCTTTTCCTCCCGCATAAGCAACCGGGCTCTCGGACTGATTACCCAGAGTATGACCGTTCCCTGTTTCACAGGCAAGCAAATTCACCAGGTGGTTTGGAGGGCTCTTTCAAAACCCCTCCCCCAGCCCCCTCCCCGAGACGGAGAGGGGAAAACCCCTCCTCTCCCCCTCTCCGCTTCGGGGAGGGGGCTGGGGGGAGGGGTTTTGCAATGGTTCCTTGGAGGCCCCGAAGGCAGCGGCTCCTTTCCCCTTTCGGCCGCGCGACGCAGGGCCCTTCCGGCGAAGGAAAGCGCTCGAAAAAACTTTAGGAAAAATCCGAAAATTCGTGTCCACCTCCGGCCGGAAATCGCGATTGATATAGTTGGTACGCTTGGCTCGCCCTCATCACCCCCTTCCCCCCGCCCGTTTGGCTCGCCGGCACGGCTGCCGCGGAATGATCCTGCGCCTTGGACACGGCGCTGCTTCTCTAGTTTCACGAAAGGTGGATCCAATGCTTGCGTGGTTGACTCGCACCCGAAAACGTCCAACCCGTCGTCTCGCCCCGACTGCCCGACTGGGCGTCGAAGAACTCGAGTCCCGCTACTGCCCGGCTGCCCCGGTGGTAACGCTTACTGGCCTCCAGGAACTGGCGAACCACCAGGTTCAGCTGAGCGGGCACGTCACCGATGAGAGCCCCACGACGGTCGTCGTCAGCTTCGGCGACCACGCGGGCGGGCTGACCGTTCCCAATAGCAACGGCGACTACTCCTTCACCTCCACGGCGACCGGACTGGGGACGATCACCGCCACCGGGCTCGACAACGAGGGCCTGACTTCCAACACGGCCACCGCGACCTTCTCCAGCGCCGTGCCGGCGATCACGCTGACGTACACCTGGCAGGCGAACCAGGTCGTGCATGTGAGCGGCCACGTCACCGACGAGTTCAACAGCGGCCTGACGGTCACCTTCTCGGGGGCTGCCTCCGGGAACACGACCACCGACTCCAACGGGGACTTCTCGACCAACCTGACCGCCACGCAACTGGGCACGCTCAACGCCAACGTCTCGGACCAGTGGAGTCAGGCGGCCCAGGCCGCCTCGGTCACCCTGACCAACAGTGCTCCGGTGATCCAGGATTTCACCGGCACCGACCTGGGCTCAGGCCTCTGGCAGTTCACCGGCCGCGTGGTCGACGAGGCGGCCGCCGGGCTGGTCGTCCGCTTCTCGGGACTGTTCACCGCTACGACCACCGTCAACGCCGACGGAACCTTCAGCCTGACGGTGAACCTGGGCAGCCAGACCGGCGAGGTCGACTGCCAGGTCACCGATTGGTGGAACGTCGATTCCGCCATGGTCGCGTGGTTCATCTAACGACGGGCCCGGTTTTTCTGGACCGACCCTCAACCTACAGAGGACGAACGTGATGAACGATTTCTCTCACCTGGATAACCTGGCCGCCCGCGTCCGCCAAGGGGAACGGGAGGCGGCCAACCGCCTGCATCAGCTACTCGCACCGCAGATGGTCCGCCTGGTGCGGCGGGCACTGCGCCAAGGCGCCGGCTCTTCGCCCCTCGATGAGCGCATCCTCGCCGAGGCACAGCGAGCGCTAGAGGACAACCCCGATCAGCGCCCGCCCGAGGGCGAGGCCCTCATCCGGCAGGTGGCGCAGCGACTATGTGACAACCTGCTGCGGCGAGCGACGCAGCCGGGCGCCCCGACGCGCTGCCTGGTCGACACGGTCCGGACCTGATCCGTTCGAGCCGTTTGCCGGCGGGTGTAGCGACGGGACCCAAGCCCGGAGCGCCAGAGACGGGACCCAAGCCCCAGCGACGGGACGTCCCCGCGCCGGCGCTTGGGGCTTGGGTGTCCCCGCGCTGGCGCAACGTCTACGTGGTTTCATCGCTCGATTCAGTAGTCGCGCACCGAGCCGTCGGCATACTGAGGGTGCGGCCACTTGAACTTGCGCTTCGGGTCGGCGTGTACCTTGGCGATGGCGTCTTCGTTCATCTCGACGCTGAGGCCCGGCCCCTGCGGCAGTGAGGCGTAGCCCTCCTTGTCGACCTCGAAACTCTTTCTAGCGACGCCCGGCGGCATGATGTGGCCGTCGAGGTAGCCCTCCTGAATCAAGAACAGCGGCACCGACGCCGAGACGTGGACGCTGGCGCTGAGGCCCAGTTCCGAGCAGGTGTTGTGCGGCGCCAGCGGGACGTGATAGGCCTCGCACAGGGCGGCGATCTTCCGCATCTGGCTGATGCCGCCCGTGTGCCCGACGTCGGGCTGCAGGATGTCGATGCAGCCGTTCTGCAGGTAGCCGATAACGTCCCAGATGGTGCGGTCGCGCTCGCCTGTCGCCATCGGGATGCGGATCTGCTGCTTGAGCCGCCTGAACACCTCAATGTTGCCCGGCACCGCCGGCTCTTCGAGAAAGAGGATGTCGTAAGGAGCGATGGCACTGGCGAGTTGAATCAGCATCGGCGGCGGGACAGCGCAGTGGGCGTCGAACATGATGGTGTAGTCGGGGCCCATGCGCTTGCGCGTGTCCTCGACCATCTTCGCCAGGCCAAGGACGTCCTTGGGGTTGCCGGAGAACGGGTGCGGCCCGCCCGTGCCGAGCTTGGTTGCCTTCGGGCTGGGATACATGCGGACCTTGTCGCGACAGGGCCCGCCGAGGAGGCGGTAGACGGGCACACCCCAGGCCTTGCCGGTGATGTCCCACAGGGCCATGTCGATGGCCGAGAGGGTGTGCGTCATGAACGGCCCGCCGCGCATGTCGCGATGGGCGCGGTAGACCTTCTGCCACAGGTACTCGACCCGGGTCGGGTTCTCGCCGTCGAGCAGCTCGAACAGCGACTCGGCGAGAGCGCAGGCGACGTGCGGCTCCAGGCCGGTGACCTCGCCCCAGCCAGTGAGCTTGTGGCTGGTCTCGATCTTGACATACGCCTTCGGGCCGGCGGGCATGGCGCGCAGGCGTGTGATCTTCAGCCCAGCGCCGCGATCCTCGACCTGCTTGCCCGGCGCGTCGGCGGCGACGGCGTCGACCAGCGCCAGGCCACCCACGGCGACCGCCCCCGCCGCCAGCAGTCGGCGCCGGTCCACTTCGGTCGTGTCCTGTTCGTTGCTCATTTCCCTGCCCCCCCGGCCGGTACGGCCGCGGCGTTTTTTCCGTGTCTGATTAGCCCGACGCGCCAGCGAGGCAACCAGCGAACCTCGCTCGCGCGTCGGGCTAAGCTCCGATCACTTCTTCTCTTCTTCGAGGCGGACGCCGGCCTCCTTCAGGGCCGCGAGTTGCTTCGTCTTCGCGTCGTCGGAGAGCGGGTTGCCCGCCAGGAAGAGACGCAGATACGGCGCCCACCGCCGATCACCTTTGGCATCGGCCTGCACCGCCTCGACCAGCGGAGTCAGGTCCGCGATCTTGTTCCGCTGCAACTGCAAGATACGCAGATCCGTCTGGCCCTTGAGCGCTTTGAGGTCGGTAAGCTGGTTGTCCTTCAGCTCCAGCGTGTTCAGCCGCGTCACCTTGGCGAGCGGGCCCAGGTCCTTGACCTGGTTGTTGCCCAGCGCCAGCGACGACAGGCTCGTCAGGCCGGCCAGCGGCGTCAGGTCGCTGACCTTGTTGTTCGTGAGATAGAGGGCGAACAGCTTGTTCAGCTTGGCAAGCTGGTCGAGCTTGGCCACCTGGTTGTTCGTCAGTTCGAGGTACTGCAACTTGGCCAGGCCGGCGAGGGGCGCCAGGTCGGCGACCTTGTTCTCGGCCAGGTCGAGCGATTGCAGCTCGCTCAGGTCCTTGAGCGGCTTGAGGTCGACGATCTGGTTCTTCGTCAGCTTGAGTTGTGCCAGGTTCTTGCACTTCTCCAGCCCGGTCAGATCCTTGATGCCCTTGCCCGATGCCTCGAGGATGAACAACCGCGCCAGGCCCTCGTCGGTCAGCGGCTTGGTTTCCTTGAGGGCCTCCTTGACGGCGGCCTCGAGGTTCTTGTCGGGAAAGGCCGGGGCAGCGGCACGCGCCGTGCTGGGGTGGAGCAGGGCCGCCGTCCCGAGGACGGCGAGCAGGCCCTTCGCAAGCTGCTTATTCACGTTGTCTCCTCTCCGCAAAGTGGCTAAAAGGCGGGTTTCTCTCGGGGGGGGTCAGCGGTGGGGGCGGTCGCGCGGTCCCTCGTCGGGCGGGGGCGGGGGCCAGATGATGAGCGGGTCGTCGGCCCTGTCCGGCAGTTCCCCGCGCACGACGCGCACGCTGAGGGGTGCCTCGATGCCCAGGGTGATGCGACCGCCGTGGACCGCGACCACGGTGAGGGTCACGTCGTTACCGATGAGGATCTTCTCGCCCGGTTTCCTGCTGAGGACCAACATGCATGCACCTCCGTGAAGCGAGGTCAGCCGGCATCCCATGCACTTCCTCCTGAGACGTGCGCAGCCCACGCGGGACGATCCTTTCCCGCCTGCCACTGTTATACGGCGCCGGCCGGTTTGCCGCTTGCGGCTTTTCATCCGGTGCAAAGCCGCAAGCGGCAAACGCCGGCAACTGTGCGGATTGACGAGGAATCACTCCTCAACAACGAACACCCGTTCGGCACCGCGCGTTTTGTACGTCTTGCGGCAGGACGCCCAGGCTTTTTCCACCTCCTCCCGCGCGATCGGCTTGCCGGCGGGGTCGCGAGTGGAGGCGAGGGTCAGTGGCCGCGGCGCCAGTGACGCCGCCAGGTCGGGCAGGTCGTAAAAGGCAAGGACGCCCGGCACAACGTTGGTCAGCTGGTTGTGGCTGATCGGAGTGCGGACTACCGCCGACCACGACACGACGGACTGCTCGAGGGTCAGCCGCTTGATGCGGTCGTCGAGAGCGGCGGCGTGGAGCCCGACGGGGGCCGCCAACCCGACGGCCACCAGGTGGATGCCGGGGAACTCCTCCGCCCGAGCCAGGTAGTTGATGACGGCGAGGACGTCGCGCACGCGCTGACCCAGCAGTGGCCGGTTCAGGTGCAACGACAGGAAGGCCTCGCGGCTGTCGACGCCGAAGTAGTTGGGCCGCTTGGACGCCAACTTGCCGGGCGCCGTCGTTCCCATGCCGCGCAGGTCGAGACAAAGGACCGTGTATCCCGCGTCGCGCAGGCGGGGGATCGGCCCGTCCCAGCGGGCGGCCACGTTCTTGCCCTCGCCGTGCAGATAGAGGATAATAGGTTTCTTCTTACTCTCTTCCGTTGTCGACCGCAGCAGGAGCCCGGGGACCACGATGCCCGGCTCCGTCTCGAAGACGGTGTCTCGCCCGCTGACCGAGAGCGGTCGCGCCGCCGGCACCTCGGCTGGCAGGGCGATCAGTCGCCGCACTTCCTTCCGCAGTCCCTCGACGCCGCTAGCTGCGAGGAACTTCGCCCGCTTCGGGGCGAGTTCCCGCTCGCGCTGGGCGTTGAGGTCGAAGACCGACTTGCCCTTGAAGTCTTCCAGCACCTGTCCCGTGCGCGTCACTTGCACCTGCGCATCCTTGAAGATGGGGAAGTCGCCCTCACTGGGGGCATCGTCCTGATGCAGCAGCCAGCGCCGCATCCAGCGCATGGCTGCTTCGCGGCGCGGCTTCGAGAAGCCGTGCTTGTCGTTGTACTCGAACAGGTCGATGCGCTCCCCGTGGCCGAGCAGGCCGTACAGCAACTTCGCCTCGCGGAAGCTGGTCCAGGCGCCCTGGATGTCGAAAAAATCCTGGGTGCCGACGCAGACGAGCGTCGGCCGCGGTGCCCGCATGGTGAGGTAGTCGGCGTGCTCCATGCCGAAGGCGACCTGGCCGGTGATGTTCTGCTCGGCATCCTGCGGGCCGATGGTGGCGAACAGCCTTTCGAGAGAGGTGATGTAGCACGACGGCGCCGCGGCGACGATGCGGTCGTCCAGCGCCATGAGGTATGCCGTCAGCGTCCCGCCGCCGGAGTTGCCGGTGCAGCCGAGGCGTTTCGGATCAACCTCGGGGCGCGAGGCGAGGTAGTCGAGGCTGCGGAGGCCGTCCCAGATGCGGTAGGTCGCGGTGCTGCCGCCGACGAGCAGTGCCCCGACGCCGGCCATCGTGTGCTCCGACGTGCTGCCGGCGATGGCCGGCTTGCCCTGACGGTCGAGCAGCTGGATGCGCTCCCCTTGACCAATGGGGTCGTAGCAGAGGACCGCCAGGCCGTTCTTCGCCATCAGGATACACGCCCGCTGGTAGGCCTCGGCCGCCTTGCCGTTGGCACTATGACCGCACGGCATCAGCACACCGGGAAACGGAGCCTGGCCCTCCGGCAGGTAGAACAATGCCGTGACGTGATGATCCGGCCGGCTCTCGTAGATGACGCGCTCGATGCGGAAACCGTCGCCCTTGAGCGTGCCAACAGTCCACCCGTTGAGCGGGGCCCGCGGCGGGAAGCCGCCCAGCGCCTCAACGAATCGCTCGCGCAGTTTCTTCTGGCGGCGGCGGACATCGGCGGGCGTCTTGAGTGCTGCGATGGCCTGGCGGCGGGCGTCGAAGTGCATCTGGCACTCGGCGAGCAAGTACGCGTGGAGCATGCGCGGTCCCGGCTCGACCGGGGGAGACGGAGCCTGCTCGGCCGCCCGGGCCGGGGAGACGACCGCGAGGAGAAAGACCAGCCCCAGACAGGCGGCCCAACGGTTCGGCGGTTTCATGGCGTTCCTGTTCGTCACCACAGCGAGCGGGGGGCGTAAGCCTCCTGATGGCGCTAACGAATCAGGGGGCTCACGCCCCCCGCTCGCCAGCCCCTCACTTCTTCGGCGGGATCAACTCGTAACAGATCAGGTATTTCCCCCCGCGCACGTAGAGCAGCCCGTGCGACAGGATTGGCGCCGCCCAGAAAGGGTGACGCCCCACCGCCGTCGTCCATGCCTGCGGTCGCACGCCCTTGTCCGGCGGGACGATCTCCATCTTCGCGACCTCGTCGAACTTCTTCGGATTGACCTTCAGCAGCCGCAACACGCCGTTCTCGCCCAGGCAGAGGAAATGCCCATCGACCATCAACAGGGAAGTCCGCATCAAGTCCTCCTGGCTCCAGATCACCTTGCCGGTGTCGAACTCGATGCAGCGCAGCTCGGCGTTGCTCTCGTGCCGGCCGCTACAGCCGTACAAATACCCGTCCTGGTAGATCGGCGTCATCCAGTGACACGACATGCTCTTGTCGTCGCGCTGCTTGTCCTTGTCGCTCCAGACCACCTCGCAGCCGCCCGGCTTGACCTTCAGTAGCGCGGCGCCGGGACCGTAGGTTTCGGAGATGAAAACCTTGTCGCCGACCACGACGGGGTTGCTGGCGTTGACGCTCTCGATAGCGCGAGCGCGCCAGGGGAAGTGGAACTTCTCCTTGCCGGTGGACGGATCGACGGCAACCAGCCCGCCGCGGGCGAACACGAAGCACTGCCGCTTTTTGCCGATCATCGCCAGCACGGGACTGGCGTAGCTGGCCAGCTCGCGAGAGACGCGCCACTTTTCCTTGCCGGTGCGCTTGTCGAAGGCGACGACGCCCGTGCCGTTGCCCTTGAGCCTGGCGAAGTCGACCTCGTCGCTGCCGGGCGGACTGCCGCCGACCTGCACGATCAGCAGGTCGCCCTCGACGACAGGAGCGCTGCCGACGCCGAAGAAGTTTTGCACGATGCCATAGTCCTTCTTCGTGTCGACCTTCCAGAGCGGCTTGCCGTCGGAGGTGCGCAGGCAGTACAGCATGCCCTCCGAGCCGTGAAGATAGACGCGGTCGCCGTCGACGACGGGACAACAGCGTGGGCCATTGCTGTAACTATACCGATCCTCGTAGTGGGTTTCGTACTCGAACTTCCAGTGAAACTTGCCGGTCGTGCTGTCGAGGCAGCGGAGGCGGGCCTGGTCTTCAACGCGATCGAACAGGTAGAGCTTGCCGTCCTGAATCGACGGTGCGCCATAGCCCTCGCCGGTGCGCGCGTACCA
>JACOUH010000265.1 GCA_016177925.1 Planctomycetota bacterium
AACAGAAGGGGTTTCCGAACGGGGGCTCAGAAGGACGACAACGAGGTGGCCTCGTTGCGCGACCGCGACGTCGGGCCGAAGAAGTAATTCGCGCGCAGCCCGATCTGGTAGTCGAAGGAGCGATTGTCGCTGCTACGCAGGGGGGCCACCACGCCGAAGCTCATCGTGAAGTTGTCCCGCACCTGGCTGATGAAGCCGCTGGTCAGGTTCAGCTCGCTGTAGCTGCCGCGCGTGTCGCCGAGGAAGAAGCCGCCCAGCGCGATCTTGTCGGGGCCGCCCAGCGTCGAGTTGTAGTGCAACTCGACGTACGGGGCGATGCTGCGCACCCACGCCCCCGGATCGCTTGCCCGGTACAGGAAGTAGCCAAGCTGCGTGTCCACTTGCAGCAACTGCTGCTCGTTCAACCGGCCCACGCCCTGCAACCCCGTCCCGGCCAGGTTGGCCGACACCCCGTTGCCATTGGCGTCAAAGCCGATCTGGAACCACGTCTGAGCGAAGATCCGCTCCGTTGGCATCGCCAGGGCTGCGATGTAGGGCGTCAGGAGGACAGCCTCGTTCTTGATGCGGATCAGGTTGGTCCCGTCGCCCATTGACACGCGGACGTCATCGCCGGTCGGCACGGTCAGCGACAGGCCCGAGGCCACATACAGCCGGTCGGTGCCGTACAGCAGGCCCTTGAGGGTGATGTCCATGTTGCCGAACTGCGTCCGGGTCGAGCTGGCGATGCTGTCGAGGTTGATGTCGCTGCTCACGGTCGAGGCGAACGGGAAGCGGAACTCGATGGAGGCGTTGCGGTCGAAGAAGGTCTTCTCGAAGCCGGGCGTGTAGCGACGCACGTCGTTGTTGGCCGCCGTCGGAACGGAATTGAAGTAGTCGTAGGTGAAGAAGACGCGGTCGCGCGGCAGCGGGCTGTTGTCCTCGGAGGTCTTGACCCGGCCGACGACTCCCCCGGCGCTCGGGCTGGGGATGAACGCTGTGCCCGCGTTGCTGATGGCGGAGGCCAACAGCACCTGGCGCAGGACCGCCGTGGTAAAGAGGGTGTCATACGACAACGTCCCGGTCGTGGTCGAGCCCGAGCTGCTCGTGGCCGAGAAGGTGCCGGTGCCGGGGACGTTGACCGTGGCGGAGGAAATGCCAACGACGGTCGGGTCGAGTTGCTGCTCCAGTCTCAGGATTCCCGGGAGCACGAACTGCTGCTTCACGTTCGGACTGTTCAGCGTCGCGTTGATGGCGGCGATGGTGACCGCGTTCCCCGTGAAGGTCACCGAGCTGCCCGGCGGCGGCAAGGAGGGGATGCTCTGGGCGATGGTGATCGGCGGCGCCACCGAGCCATTGTTGGGGATCGAGAAGAGGGTGGTGCCGAGAGCAGTCAGCGAGATCGTGCTCGATCCGCCCGGCGAGTGGATGACGACGGCGGGACTGCCGGTCAAACCGTTGGCCGTGGAGGGGAAGAAGTTGAGTTGCCCGGTGGCGCCGTTGAGGCGGCCGGGGCCGACCATCTGGCTGGAGAGCGAGCCGCCGCTGCCGAAGGAATCGCCGACCATGGCGATGCTGGCCACCTCCGAGCCGAAGGCCCCGGCTTGCTCAGGGGCCGCCTGGGCTTCCGTGGGAGGCGTCTGAGGCATGGTGATCGGCTGCTCGGGAGGTCGCTGGTCCGGGGGACGCTCCGTGGGCGGGGTTTCCGCCCGCGGCATCACGATGGGCGGGATGTAGGGGGCGGGACAGTGGGAGGGCGGGGCGGGCTGGAGACACTGGGCAGCGGCCGGCGCGGCGGACAAAGCCGACACCGCCAGGAGAACCACGGCCCGCGTGGCCCTGCGTCTGACGAGCTGGGCAACCATCTTCTCCTCCTTGAGATCCGAGAAAGCTCCATGCTTCATGTTTGCTGGCTCGGTCGGCGGCGCATCGGGAGGATCGTCCTGATCCTCCCGACGCCACCGACCCGAACGTCCGGTTGCTCCCTCGTGTGTGTTCTAATTGCGCTTATCGACCGCCTTGCCGAAGAGGCTACACGGAATCGGAGAAGCACAAGGACGGCATAAGAGGGGAAAACGGGATTGTTCGGGAAGTGACGGGCGTGCGCGTGGAAACGGCTCGTCGCCCGACGTGCCAACGGCACGCGAGCCCAAAGCGCCAGCAACGGACACAGAGAACCCTCGCCGGCGCGTTGGTCACGAGGACGGGGTAGATCGGCTCACCTGGCGAGCAGGTCGACGAGTGCCCGCAGTTGGTCCGCGCCAACTCGTCGCACCAGTGTCTTGATCGCCTCGATGTCCGGGATACTCAGCGCGGCTGTCCCCGCCGCGCGTGAAGCCGGGGCCTGGGCCGTTCCCTTCCCCTTGGCCGGAGGCTTGGGTGACGGCGTCTTCTTGCCGGCCGACTTCGCCTTGCCAGCTTTCTTGCGGCGGATCTCGCCCTTGCAGGCGGAGATATGGTTGGGGGTCATGTCGATGCCAAAGCGCTCCTTGATGAAGCCTTGCATCTTGGACGGCTGAGCATCCTTGCCGAGTTCACGCATCGCCCTGCGGACCGCCTCCATCTTGGTCATCCTCTTCTTGGGAGCCGCTGTCCCTGCCTGCGTGTTTGCTTTGTCCGCCATGTCAGTTTCTCCCTGAGTGGTTGCCCGAATCAGCTTACCTCCATTGTTACCCCAGGTTCCCCAAACCGAAAAGCAAAGGGGGCTTCGCACGGCCTGCTCGGTCACCGCGCTGCCTGCAAATCCGTCACCAAGAGGCCAGGCCGACTCTTGCTCCCAGGCCATCTGCTCCCCTCTCCCCCGCTTCGGGGGAGAGGGGGGAAAGAGGGCCCGATTCGCCTGGGGTTCCGAAATTCATTGCAATGTCGCCGGTGTTCACCCAGAATGGCGACGGCCGGACGGCAGCATTGCTTCTTGGGTGGGGAAAGAACTCCGGAGGAGACCGCTCATGGACACCATCGGTATCGGCATGATCGGCAGCGGCTTCATGGGCCTGACCTACTCGGAGGTCCTGGCCCGGCACGTTCGCGGGGCACGGCTCGTCGCCGTTGCGGGGGGCAGGCGCGCGGCGGACCTGGCGAAGGAATATGGCGTACACGCCGAGCCGAACGCGGATGCTGTCCTGGCCCGGCGCGATGTCCACGCGGTTATCCTGGCGACCCCGGACCAGCATCGGCTCGAGCTGACCCGGAAGGCGGCCGCGGCCGGCAAGCATGTCCTCGCCGAGAAGCCGATGGCGCCGACCGTGGCCGAGTGCGACGCCATGATGGCTGCCTGCTCCGCCGCCGCCGTCAACCTCGCCGTCGTGAAGACCGAACGCTATCGCAAGGTAACGCAGAAGGCCAAGGAACTGATCGACAACGGCGTGATCGGCCCGATCCGCATGGTCCGCACCGTCTCCTGCTTTCCGATCGGCCTGACGCGCGAATTGTTCGCCACCCGGTCGTGGATGGCCGAGCCGAACAGCGGCGGGCTCTTCCTCGGCATGGCGACGCACAACACCGATTTCCTTCGCTGGCTGACCGGCGCCAACGCGGTGCAGGTCTTCGCCCAGGTCAACACCTTCAGCGACCTGCCCGTTCCGGCACAGAGCGTCATGGCCCAGATCGTCTTCGATAACGGGGTGATGGGGCACCTGTGGATTTCGAGCGAGTTTCCGTCCCCGGGCCTGCCCAGCAGCGAGGTTCGCTTCCAGGTCGTCGGCCGCGACGGCATCCTTGACCTGGAAAACTTCGAGTTCCTCGACCTGGGCAAGGGGGACAAATGGGAGCGGGTCTACGAGCCGGAGCGGTTCGACTACCTCAAGGAGCCAAAATCTCCGATCCGGCTCTATCCGCACATTGGCGTCGTGCAGGAGTTCGTGGACAGCATTCTGGAGCGGCGCCCGCCGAAGGTCGGCGGCGCCGAGGGACGGGCGGCGGTCGAGATTTGCGAGGCGTGCCTGATCTCGGCACGGACAGGACAGGCGGTGCGGCTACCCCTGCGGTAAACTTGAGGAAAGCTGAATATGGGAAAGCCCGACGGCACTCTCAGCGACGATTGCCCCCTGGACCGCGGCACGCAGACGCGCAACCTGCTGCTCTTTGCGGCCTGCTTTGGCGCCAACTACCTGGCGGCCCCGGTCGGCTACATCGGCGTCACCCAGGCCTCCCTGTGCAAAAACCTTGGCGCTGGGGAGACGGTGGCCAACCTTCCCCTCTCGATCTACCTCGGGATGACCGCCTTTCCCGTCCTGATCGCATGGCTGTTCCCCCAGGTGAGGCAGCTGAAGCGCGGCGTGTTGATCTGCTACGCCATCAACGCCGCGTCCCAGGCTGCCGTGGCCGTCCTCCTCGTCCTACCGCTGCCGAACGCCGTGAAGATCGCGTCGGTCATCGTCCAGGCGGCCGTTGCGGGGGTGGTCAACCCCGCGGCGGTCATGTTCATGTGGGAGGTGGTTGGCCGCGGCGTGAGCGAGGCACGGCGGGGGCCGATGATGAGTCTGACGTTCGGCGCCGGTCCGGTCCTGGCCGCCCTGGGGTCGCTCGGCTCGCACGCGCTCCTGAACGGGCGCCTGTTCACGCTCCAGTTGTCCACGCTGGAGTTCCCCTGGAATTTCGCCATCCTTTACGCCCTGGCCGCTCCGGTGATGGCCTTGGCCGTCCTGTTCTCCGCTTTCTTCATCGTCCCGCTTCCCGAGCGCGAGGCCGTCCGCGAACCCTTTCTCCAAGGTATCTTCGGAGGGTTCCGGAACTTCCTCACCGATCGCGTGCTGCGCTGGGCGTTGATCGTCACTATTCTCGTCTACAGTGCCAACGCCATCCCGGCGAACATGACCCTGTATGCGAAGGTGTTTGACGAGCCTCCGAAGCAAGCGGTGGTCGCCGCGAGTACGGCAGGATTGCTGGCCTCCCCGTCTGGCCAGGGCCCTCTGCTTGCGGCCTCTGGACTGAACCCCGAAAGTACGTCCTTCGACGAGGTTTCGGAGGAACACGCCGGGCTGCACAACACTTTTCGTTTCGCCTGCAAGGCCGTGGCGGGGCTGTTATTCGGCTGGCTGCTGACCCGCACACACCCCAAGGCCAGCCTCCTGGCGACGGCGGTCATCTTCACGGCTTCGGTGGTCTGGGCCCTGGTCGTCACCGGCCCCTGGTATCACGCCGCCTTCCTGGTTTACGGGGCCGGCGAGCTGTTCGGCGCCTACTCCCCCAATTACATTCTGTCCGCCTCGCGCAAAGGGGACATCCGCCGGAACATGGCGATCGTCACGCTCTTGATGGCCCCTGCCATGCTGCAGGCCGTCCTGTTCGGGATGATTGCGGAATACGGCGGCAAACAGTTCGGGCCAACGGGGGGATTCCGCATCAGTTTCGCCGTCTGTCTGGTCCTCATGATCGCGGGGATCGTGCTGGCCGCCCTGCTGCTGCCGGCGCGGCCGGCCGCTGAGGACAAGTAAGGACGCACGGCGGCCAACCAAGCTTCTTGCAAATCCCTTCCCCGCCGCTCCCTCGAGCCCTGCGGGGACGCGATCGTGACTGACAAGGGGCAGTCGAAAACAGGCTGTCGCCTCAATCCAGAAGCGCCTGGTTCGGCATGCCTTGTGCCGCTCTCCTCACCCGCGAACGACTATGCCGGCTAGTCCGAGTTCGAGGAACGAGTGCGTCTGGAACTCGCGGACGATGTCCGGGATAAGCGGCACCACCAATGTCTCCAAATGCCGGTTGCTGATGTTCCCGGTCGAGATCAGCAACAACTTCGCCGGGCGACCCCGGAGGAGATGCCCGTCTACGAAGTCGGCGTCCTTGCTGACTACCACGCGTTGCTCTCGGTCGGCCACATCATTGATCTGTTCGTCCGTTGTCCGGTTCCCGTCAGGGAGATCGAGCGTGTGCCTGGCGTCGCACCCCGCAGTAACCAGCCAGGCGGCCATCCGCCGCGGAAGTTGCGCATCCACGAGGAAGTTCATGGGGCCACCGGCTGGAGGCGGCGCGTTCGAGCAAGCCGGGCGGCGTAGGCCAGCACCGCCAAGAGGTCGTCACGCTCCAGGTCCTCATAGTCGGCCAGGATCTCGTCGATGGTCATGCCCGAACTGAGCAACTCCAGGAGGGTCTCCACCGGGTAGCGGAGTCCGCGTACGCACGGCTTGCCGTGACAAATCGCCGGGTCGATCGTGATTCGAGAGAGTAGCGCGTCCATACCCTTAGTGTACCAAAGTCGGATGCCTTCGGCCGCCGAACGACTCAGCTGCCCGGCCCGCACAGGTGAGCTGCGCATTCCCGGAAACGAACAGGCGGGCCGGGTTAGCTGCAGCGCCTGGGTCGGCCATGCTTCAATCAAACAACAGGAGTTGCTGGGAATCCTGAGCAGGCTTCGTCTCGTAGCCGGTGTCCTCTGGCAACTCTTCTCGCCGTGCTGCGGCCTGAGCTAACAGATGGCACCGCTCGTTCTCCAGGTCACCAGCATGTCCGCGCACCCACCCGAACTCGACCTCATGCTTCTCGCAAATATCCCGCAGTCGGTCCCACAAGTCCCGGTTCACCTGCCACCGCTGGGACTGCCGCTGGTTGCCCCCATCGACCAAATACCGGGAGTCGCTGCGCACGGTGACGTGGCAGGGCCACGTCAGCGCTTCCAGTGCCGCGATTGCTGCCCACAATTCCATCCGGTTGTTCGTCGTCAGCCTGCAGCCCCCGATGATCTCCTTGCGCCGCTCACCGGAGATGAGGACAGCGGCGTATCCCCCAGGTCCCGGATTTTCGACGCATGCTCCCTTCACGTAGATCGTGATCGGCGTTAGTTCGCTCATGGCGCAACTACCTGTCGCAATGCCACGACTCAAGGCCGAACTGGTGAGAAGATCAACCGGCGCCAGTCTGCTTATCACGGGCGCCGGTCGCGTTATTTCGGAATGCCGGTCCGTCCAGCACGGCGCCGATTGCGTCATTTCGGTTCGCCCGGCCCGTCTCTCACGGTGTCGGCGGTTTCTTGCCTGCGGGCGGCACTCCTCGAAATGGATCGCGAATCGTCTCGCATTGGACCCGCCGCTCGGCCCGCTGTCAAGGGCCCAGCGGAAGCAGGTACATTTTTGTCATTCGCTCTGTTGGGGATCCGACTTCGGAAGGAGCACGGGAAGCGCCGCCACCATGACCACCCGCCGTTCGTCAAAGACCCCGTAGCGCATGGCAAGGGGGCGGACGATCCCGATCCAGACCTGGCCCGACTCCTGCTTCAGGTCGATCAGCGGCTCTCCGAATTGGGGGTAGAGGCACAGCCGCCGGTGAAACTCCTTCAACGCCGCAAGGAACGTCTCGCCGTCGCCGCGCTCCCGGGCAACGTCCGCCAGGGCCAGCAATCGCTGCCGCACTTGTTCCGAGTACGCCACCCGATACGGCACGGGTTCGGACGCGGCAGTGCTCACTTGCCCCTCGCTCGCGCTTCGACTTCGGCGATGAAGTCCTCCAGCGGCAGGCCTCCCGTGGCCTCGATTTCGCGGACCTGCGCCAGGAATTCTTCTTCGTCGAACGTTTGCCGCGCCCATTCTAGGATCTCGGGCGGGATCCTCTCCCGCGGGAAAGGTTCAGGCTGATTTGACTGATCAGGTTTCATCGGTTGCTCCTCCCACGGCAATCTCCATACCTCTGCGATTATACCGTACTGGAGGGCCGGGTTCACCTGTTACCGCGGAGATGATGAGTAGATCGACCGGCGCCGGTCTGTTTATCACGGGCGCCGGTCGCGTTCTTCCGAATGCCGGTCCGTCTAGCACGGCGCCGATTGCTTTCGTCCGGTTCGTCCGGTCCGTCTAGAGCGTTTTGCAGTCGGCCGTAGCACAGGCGTCTCGCCTGTGCCGAACCGCGACAGCGCACAGGCGAGACGCCTGTGCTACGAGCAAATGCAAACCGCTCTAGCACCCCCTTCGTCCTGCACACATCTCCGTAAACCGCTCCAGAAGCAACCATCTGCCTCCACCACAACGAATCGGGTATCAGTCTTTCCCGTACAGCCACTTGACGTTCACGAGGGCGGCCTTGAGGTGGATCGGGTAGTTCGACATTGCCCCCGACGGTTGATACTTGCAGGCCCAGTAATTGACGACCACAGTCCCCTTGCTCGTGAAACAGCAGCCTGGGTTGGAGAAGGCCCAACCGGGGTCCGTCTCGAGGTGCCGTGGCTTGCTCCAGGTCTTGCCGTCGTCCTTGGAGATGGCGGCACTCAGCGGGGTCCGCTTGCCGAAGTGTGACGCCCATTTCGGGTCGTACTTGCTTGCATTCCAGATCAGGAGCAGGTCTCCCGTCGAGGGGATCTTGATCAGCTCCGGACACGATTCGGGGGCCTCGACGCCGAGCGACTCGCCCTTGGACCAGGTCTTGCCGCCGTCCTTCGACACCGCCTTGTAGACGGCTCCGAGCTGCGTTCGCATGACCATGAGCACGCACTGGTCGTGCAACTCTTCGACGTGCGGCTCCATCGCCCCGCGCTTGGGCAGATCGACCCAGTTGCTGCCCTCCTGCCACGACTTGCCGCCGTCGTCACTGAAAAAGATGCCCGCCTCCCAGTGATCGGGCTGGCCCTTCTTGCTCAGGTCGCGGTTGATCGGCAACAGGATGCGCCCCGACGACAGCCGCCGCAGCGTCGCGCTGCACAGCGTGACCGGCTTCTCCTTCCACAGGGTTGCCAGCGGCTTGAAGGTCTTGCCCTCGTCCGCCGACACCCAGGCGAAGGCCGACGCCGGAGGATACTTGTTCTGCGCCTTGGCAAAGGAGTGATAGCGCATGAAGCAGAAGAGGATGCGGCCGTCCGGCAGGCGGAGGAGGCTCGGCGAGAAGACGTTGATGTCGCCGGGCTCGTTCTCGACGAGGACCCGGTAGCCGCCCCAGGTACGGCCGCCGTCGTGTGAGGTCATGGCGACGAGCCGGCCGGGGAAGAAGTCGGAATCGCCCTCGCCCTTCTGGAACTCCTGCCAGACTGCAAAGAGGCGGTTGTCCTTCAGCTCGATCATCGACGCCTCGGAGTTCCGAACGACCTTGCCCCGGGCCTCCGCCACCATGACTCGTTCGGGCCCGGGCCGAGGCGCGCCGCCCTGCCCGAAGGTTGGCGTGCGACTTGACACGATAAGGCCCAGCAAGATCAAGATACTCAGAAGCTCGTGGCGATCCGCGAAGGGGCTCTTCATCGTGCTTTCCTTTCCGGCTTCCAGTTGACCAGGTACACACCCGCGTTCAGCCGCGTGAGTTGCCGAGGCACGCCACCGTTTGCCGCTACCACGAACAACTGCGGATACTTCCCCTCGAACGACACGAAGGCTATCTGTCTGCCATCCGGGCTCCAGCGCACGCGGCCGCAGGCTGTCTTGCGAAAGGTGATTTGTCGTTGCTCGCGTCCGTCGACGTTCATGACGCACACGTTCGGAATGCCGTCCTTGACTGCGACATAGGCGATCCGCTTTCCGTCCGGCGAGACATGGGGGCCGTCCGAGGAACCGTGCTGGTCCTTCGCCGAGAGTCTGAACTCGACGTGGCGGTTGCCCTTGGTCAGTCGCTGGAAGTTCCTGCCGTTGGCATCGACGCGGTACACATCTCCGTCGCGCCGGATGAACACGATCGTCTTGCCGTCCGGCGTGAATTGCGGAACGAAGCACTCGGGGTGATCGGGGGTCAATTCCAGCGGTTTGCCGCCCGGCAGGGTGACGAGCAGGAGACGGTAACCGCGGGCCGGGCCCGAAAAGACGATGCGGTCGTTCGTGGGGCTCAGTGCCGCCATGTAGATGTAACCCAGCTCCGGGGCGATGAGGCGCGGCTCCGAGCCGTCGGCATTCGCCAGCGCCACATGGCCGGTGCTGCCGTCGTGGACGGTGTAAAGCAGCTTCGTCCCGTCGGCCGAGAGAAAGTAACCGAAGGCATCCCTCCACTTCTTGCCCAGCTTGTCGCCTTGCGTGAGGTTGACAACGCCGCTACCCTCGGCACGGCAGCGATAGATCTGCGAACGGCCGCTCGCGTTCGATTGGAAGTAGACCGAGTGCCCATCGGGGCTGAAGGTTGGATTGTCAGTGTTCTTGCCGAGCGCGACTACCTTCTTCAGTCCGGTGCCGTCGTCCTTCACGGAGTAGATGGCTCCGACAACGGGCGTGGTTTCGACGCCACCCGGCACGTCCTTCGAGGCATAGTCGCCCACCCAGGTCTTTGCAGAGAATACCAGTTCTCGTTGCTCCTGTTTCTCGGCGGCTCGGCCCGAGGCAACACGAAAGTGCCGAAGGACAACCGGCAGGCCGATACCCCCGGCAACCAGGAAGGTGCGTCTCGTAACCATGTGCTCCTCGGAATCCCTCGTTTCCTTGCCTGGGGCCTGGGTCAGCAGATTAACGCGGTTGATTGTCAACGCTGGGTCCCTCCTCTCCAACGGGGCGGCGCGGGTCGACGAAGACCCACATCACAGCGCCGGCGATGTTGATGCCGACAAACAGCCAGAGCACCAGTCCCCAGCTCCTCCCCGATGTCTCCACGTAGACGAACAGCCTTCCCACCTGCTTCGGGCAGAGGTAAGCGCCGACGTTCCCCGCCATGTTCATCACGCCAAAGATGACGGCCGTGTGGCGACCGCCGAGGTCCATCCCGGCCGCCCATGTCGCCGGTCCCGCGAGGGCTGCGAACAGACAGCCGAGGGACAGGAGGACGATGACAAGATACACGTCGTCCGACCGCGTGGCGACGGCGAAGCACCCGGCACATACTCCCAGCCCGACGACAGCCGACCCGCTGCGACTGAGCCAGCGACTGCCGGTGCGGACCAGGATGGCGTCGACGACGAACCCGCCCACGAGGCTGCCCACGCCGAAGGCGACAAGGGGCCAGGTGGCCAGCTCGCCGGCCTCTACCTTGTTCAGCCTGTACGCCTTCTCCAGGTAAGCGGGACACCAGGTGCCGAAGAACGCATAACTGTACGCGCGAAAGGCGGCCTGGAGGAAGTAGGCCCAAAAACTACTGCTGAGACCGACTGCCAGCGTCAGTCGGAACCAGTCCCCGGCGGCAGCGGGAGGGCTTGCCTGCGGCGCTGTCTCAGCGAGTGACCGGCCCGCACGGATCAGCTCTTCTTCCGCCCGGTTCACCCTGCGGTGCTCCTCAGGGCAGTTACGAAACCAGAGGAAAAAGGTGAGGGCCCAGGCGATCCCGAAGGCCGCATACGCCTGGAGCACGATACGCCAGCCAAGCGGGTCGAGCAGCCGGGCTGTCAGCGCGGTGGCGGTGACGGCGCCGACCTGCATGCTGCCGGCCAAGACCGCGCTGACGATGCCGCGACGGGCGAGCGGAAACCAGTCCGCGGCGGCCCGGGCACAGCAAGGGACCAATCCCGCCTGGGCAAACCCGAGCGCCACCTGGGCGAAGTGCAGCTCGGCCGCTGATAGCGCCAGGCTGCTCCAGATGGCGCAAAGGCACCAGGCGATGCCGAGGACGGGGAGCACGACCCGGACCCCAAACGAACTGGCCAGCATCCCACCGGGCACCTGGAAGAAGAAGTAGCCCAGGGCGAAGCCGGCGAGTACGTCTCCCATGACCTCATCGGAGACATCGAATTCCGCGGCAATGGTGGTGTTGGACGCTGAAAGGGTCCGCGTCAGGTAGGCGCTGATCGGCGCCAGGGCGAGCAACACCAGCACCACATACCGAACGCGGGTGGGAAGCATCACACGGGCAGCCGGTTCGGTGGACATGGGGAGCCTCGCTCAGGCAAGGAACCGGCGCAGCACATTCGCCGTGACCCGTGACACCCCGTCGTCAACGGGCAAGGCCAGCGGCCAGTTGAGCGAGCCGGCGGAGAAGACCGCCCCACCGCTCGGCGTCTCATAAAGGACCAGGTCGGCGCCGCTGTCGTCGGGGTTGGTGCCCTTCGCCAGGTGGACGAGGCTGGGCGGTGCATGCGGCGAGAGCTTGTCCAGCTCCAGTCCCGAGGCGCCACCCGGCGTCCGGCCGTTGAGGCTCTTCTGCCCGAACGTGTCGCCGTCCTTCAGGCCCTTCCCCTCGAACGCCCAGTGCGCCCCGGCGAGGACGCGATACGGCGCCCCTGTGCGGTAGCCCGCGTGCGAGTACGCCACCCCCAGCAACCGAGCCGAGGGCTCGCCGCGCAGGTCTTCACGCCCTTCCTGTCGACAAAGGATGGTGTGTTCATCGAGGAACTCGACCTCGGCGTACATGCCGCAGCCCGCCAGGTACATGAGCCGCCCGCCCCGCTCGACCCAGCTCTTGATGCGAAAGTAGATCTCTTTCGAGACATACTCGTTGTGGTTGTTCAGGACCAGGACGCGGTAGCGATCCAGCGGCAGCCGGCCGAAGTGCAGCTCCGTCTCGGCATAGAGGTCGTAACCGAACCCCTCGCGCTCGAGCCAGCCGAGCAGTCGCCACTCACCGGGCGCGTTGAAGCAGGCGAGTCGTCCCTCGATCCTGTCCGTGATGCGGGCGTCCTCGGGGACGAAGTTACCTGGTTCGGGCCGGTCGAACGACAGCGGGGCGCCGTGGACCTCGAAGGGCCATGTCCCTGGCTTCGTGTAGCGCTCCAGGTCGGTCCGCGCGTAGACCGTCGGCTGCGGCAGCAGTTCGCGCTGGTTGACGTAGTTGCTGCGTCCGCCGAAGTTGTTGTACGCGTTCCAGGTGATATTCGAGGTCAGCACCGCTACCGGCGCCAAGGGTCGCTCCGGCTGCACGATCCACGGGAACGAGAAGAATTCACCACGCGAATTCTTGACGTGGAAGTAGTAGAGGCCGGTCCGCCGCGGGGCGGTGACGCGCTGGTGGTGCCAGCGGCTGCCGTAGCCGACCCGGTTCCACTGCACGCCGGTCTGCGTGTAGTCGCCATCCGGCGTGATCTGCTTCGTCGAGCCAGGGCCGTGATCGTCGAACCAGCCGAGGTCCTGGATCAGCTCCTTCTCCCAGCCGTAGCGCCACAGGGTCAGCTTGTAGGCGTCGGTCGAGTGGACGCGGAACTCGCCCTCCTGCCCCGCCGTCACCCACTTCGGCCAGGCGTAACCGAGCAGCCGGTCCGACAGCAGGCGGAACGGATACGGCTTGCCCGGCGTCACCGTCATCTCGACGCGCTTGGCGCCGAAGCCGTCCTTCGCCAGCGTGACGCGGCAGGGCCCCGGCTCGACAGCGGCGACGATGGCGCCGTTGGCCAGCGAGCGGGCGGCGATCATCCCGGCGCCGTTCTCGATCGTCACCGCCACGTCGGTCAGCGCGACGTAGCGCTCGTCGCTGACGTATCCGACCAGCGTGCCTGCCTCACCAGTCCCAGCGCGGGTCATGAAAGCGGATCTCCGTGACCCGTTCCTTTGGGACGGGCTGTGCAGGAGTGGCCCCTAGTAGCTCAGAACAGGCTACCCGACGTTTGGACTAACTTCCATACACAATCGGCCAGATTCACCGAACAGAAAGCCCGCATTGAGTCCCAAGCCTGTTGTCTGAAGTCCTTCAGCCGTTTAGCATAATGGAAGGGGTGAACCTCGTGCAGCGTTCACCTGGCTTTTTTTCTGTTGCAGGAACTTCAACCTGATAGTACGCTTTGCCCGATTGAAGCGATTTTGCGCGGCCATCGGAACACCTGTTCAGATTGCGGCGAGCGAGGTATGCAGGGGAATGGCGACTTCGAGAGTTACACTCACCTTTGACGAGACGATCCTCCGGGATCTGATTGATTTAGCCGCCCATACGGACCGACTTCCTCGGATCGTTGCTGCGGCATCGGAACTCCCCGTTGGTAGTGGCTTTTCTCACATCGCGAAGCATGTCGCAGAACAACTGGGGCTGGCGCGAGAGGAAGTTGATCGCATACTGGGGACGCTCCAGAACATCTACCGCACGCAGCTGCGGATGCATCTGGATGGCGGTCAGCTCATCAAGGCCTTCACGGAACGAATCGAAGAATTCTCGAAGGAACAAGAGAATCAAGAGATCTTGCAAACATGGAATGCGGCCAGTGGTGTCATCCTCGAGGCAGCCAAGTCGATTGGAGCTGACCATCCACTGAACGTCGCACGGAAGGCGGAACGCCTCTTCTTCTCTCACCAACACCTTCTCAGCGAGGCGCGGGTCATTACGGACCTTCGACCTGTTTTCGATCAAGCAGGGGAGAAGGTCTTGCGTCTAATGGTGACCCACACGCTGCTCATCGATTTCTACGACGGTGTCACCGGGCGGCGGCTGGAGATCGGGCTGGATCAGGCTGACCTCGGCGATCTGCGGCGCGCCTGCGAGCGGGCGGAAGTCAAAGCTGTCGCCTTGAAGGATGCCCTCAAGGACGAGGCTTGGCCCACGACGGTCGGGCTCGATGAGAGCGAAGCATAGCCCGAGCCATCTAGTGAGAATTGTCGGGAGCGAGAGCATGCCTCTTTTCAAAGATCGACGAGCGAAGGAATGGTTTTTCGTCAAGAGTTCCTCCCGGAGGG
>JACOUH010000112.1 GCA_016177925.1 Planctomycetota bacterium
GAAGCACTTTCCCCTTTGTGTGCAGCTAGTTAGCCGGAATTTCACTTCGGCCTAAACGCTTTGTTTCCCGTACCCCGGCGGATACAATCGTAGAATGCCCGCACACCCCCTGTGTCCCCCTCCCCGTGTGACGGGAGCCGCCATGCCCTTCTTCCACCCCGGCCTCCTCTGGTTCCTGCCACTGGCGGCCATCCCCATCCTGCTGCACCTGCTGACGCTGCACCGCCTCAAGACCGTTGAGCTGAGCACGTTCCGCTTCCTCTTCGACAGCTACCTCCAGCAGCGCCGCCGCATGCGCTTCCTCGAGGCGCTGCTCGCCATGCTGCGCACCGCCTTCATCCTGCTCTTGGTGCTGATGGTCTGCCGGCCGATCCTCCAGCAGTCCAGCGCCCTGCTCGCCGGCGGCAAGGAGTCCGGCGGACGCGACGTCCTCCTGCTGGTCGACTGCTCGGCGAGCATGAATGCCGTCACCGAGGGCCGCTCCGCGATGGAGCGCGCCCGCGAGGCCGCCCACGCTCTCGTCGGCCAACTCGGCCGCGAGGACCGCCTCACCCTCGTCCGCGTCACCTCTCGCGCCGAGGAACTGTTCACTCGCTTCACCAAGGATGCCAAGGAAGTGCGGGCTCGGATCGACGGGCTGCAGGCGTCCTCGGCACGCGGCAACATCTTCGCGGCCCTGCTCCGCCTGTTCGGCCCGGAGGCCCCGCCGCGCAGCAATGTCACCGTCTACCTGATCACCGACTGCCAGGCCAGCGGCTGGCGCGAGGTCCGCAGTCAGGGCATCGAGCGCTTGCTGCCTCCAAAGGTCCCCTTTACCGTCGTCATCGTCGGCCCGCAAAAGGAGACGCCCAACCAGGCCGTCGGCGGCGACGCGCCGCGGCAGTCTCGCGCCGTCGCCGGCCTGCCGCTCGTCCTCCAGCCGCGTGTCATCAACTACTCGAAGACCGAGACGGCCGACCTGACCCTGAGCGTCCTCATCAACGACAAGGAACTCTATCCGCCACTCCGCCTGACCCTGCCGCCCGGCGAGACGGCCCTGCCGCGCGTGCCGCCCTACACGCCGACTGAGCCGGGCGTGCTGCGCGGCCGCTTTGAGATCAACTCCGCCCGCCGCGACGCCTTCCCCGACGACGACGCCTTCCGCTTCACCATCAACGTCGTGCCGCGCGTACCCGTCCTCTTGGTCAACGGCAACCCGGTCGATGATCCCATCGAGAACGACGGCCGTTTCCTCAAGACCGCCCTAACCGCCAACCCCGAACGTCCCGGCGAAGAGAGGAAACCGGGACAGCCCCGGGGCACCCGCGAGAGCGGGTCGCGGGACCTCCAGCGCTCGCTCGACGTGACCGAGAAGCCCCAGGCAGCGCTGACGGCCGAACTGCTGCGCGACTTCAGTGTGGTGATCCTCGCCAACTGCGGGGGGCTGACCGCCGACCAGTTCGCCTGGCTGCGGACCTACGTCGCAGAGGGTGGCGGGCTGCTCATCTTCCCCGGCGACAAGGTCAACCCCGACCTCTACAACACGCAGTTCTTCCCCGTACCCGGCCCCCAGGGCGAGACCCTCACGGGGGCGAAGCTCGGTCCCCCGGAGGGCGACCCTGACAAGGTCGAGACGTGGCTGCCGCTGGCCGACCTCGACCTGACACACTCCGCCCTGACGGTGTTCGACAATCCCGACCCGAAAGTGCGTCATTTCGCGACGGTGCGTATCTACAAGCGCTTTCCGCTGCTGATCGGTCCCAACAAGCCTCAAGCGCCAGCGCGGGGACCAGAGTACGGCAATGCCTGGCCGCTGGCCCGCTTCCCGCGTCGGGAGCAGGCCGGCAGGACGCCGGCACTGGTGGAGAGCAGGCTCGGCGATGGCCGCGTGATCCTCGCCGCCTTCCCGGCCCACACGCGCTGGACCAACCTGCCGACGAAGCCCGACTTCGTCCCGCTGGTGCTGCGCCTGGCCAGCTACATCCAGCGCCGCGCCGAAGTCGAGGTCCCCTCGGTGGTGCCGGCCGGCGGAGTCGCTGAGATCTCCGTGCAGCGCTCGTGGGAGCCGGTTTCGGCCGATGTCCGCCGCGAGCGCGGTCCGTCGACGGGGCAGACGTTCGAGCGCGTCGGCGGTCGGCTCGTCAGCGCTTACGACCGGACCGCCGAGCCCGGCTACTACACCGTCGAGGTCCGGAGCGGGCCGACACAAGCCCGAAGCGCCAGCGCCGGGACCTTGCAGGGGCGGCCCGTCACGGCGGGGTTTGCCGTCAATCTGGCACCAGAGGAGTCCGAACTGAAGCCGCTGACGGAGAAGGAGGTCCGCGCGCTGCTGCCAGGGGCCGACGTCACCTTTGTCGACGCCTCCAGCGAGACGCGGCAGCTCCGCGGCAACCTCGACGAGCGGCGGGAAGTCTGGCGCCCCCTGTGGTTCATCGTCCTGGTTGCGATTCTCGCTCTCGAGTTCCTGATGGCGACGACCAGCGGGCGCCGCAAGGAGGAGGATCAATCCATTTCGCTCTGATCCTTTTCGTCCGGTTTGATCACAGAGTCGACGGCCTTGAAGACGCCCTCCAGCGTGGTGCCGAAGAACTCCGACACCGGATCGCCACTGTCGATGCCCAGGCCCAGAATCAGGCAACCGTGTCCCTGCTGGTTGCAGTCGAGCCGGAAGCAGAAGCGGCCGAGCTGGAGGCGGAGGCGCAGGGCCCCCTCCTTGTTCTGGTCGAAGTCGACGCAGACGTTCGGCTTCATGGCGTCGGCGGCCGTTTCCTGCTCTTCCTCGCAGTCCGTGCATGCGGGGCAACAAGACCGATCCGGCTGCTCCGGCGCCTCCTGCTCGGTTCCTCCTGTTTTTCCGTTTTCCTCCGCCTGGCGCTCGCACTCCTTCTTGTGCAGCTCGATCTCGCGGCGGCGAGCGTCGAGCAACTCCTGAATCGCCTCGTGGACCTCCGGCGTCTGTTCGATGAACAGCGTCTTCAGCTCCGGATTGTAGTTGATGGCGCCGCGGCCGCCGTGGATGTCCCAGGACTCGGGTGCAACGCCGTCGCGGATCAGGGCGATGAGTTCTTCCGCAGGGATCGTGGTCGGCTTGACCTGGGTCCGATCGGTCTTGCGATCCCAGTTGACGTCATGCGTCGAGAGGACGTCGGTGATGTCGTAGCCCGCATTCACGAGTGATCGACGAGGTTCCGGCTCGACGGACGAGGCCTCCTCACTGTCGTCCTGCTGATCGGTCTTCAGGTGACGGTGCAGAGCGGCGAGCATGTCGGCGATCTGCTCGTGTACCTCGGGGGTCTGGGTGACGACGAGGGCCCGGCCGAGCGAAAAGTATTCGATCGCACAGTCTCCGCCCACGGACACCCACGACGGCGGCGCGATCGTGTCCTCGATCAGGGCGATCACCTCGTCCGCCGCCGCCTCCTCCGCCTCACGCGTCGCTGGGTTCTTGCACTTCCGAGAGGAGCGGTCAGCACGGACGAGGTCGGAGATGCTGTAGATCTTGCGGACCAACGGCGCACGGGCAACGCGTGGCGTCGTAATGAGAACGACCTCATCCTGAATCTTCCAGGTCAGGCCGACCTGCCGCAGCACGAGGTTCAGCGCCGACTTCAGCGCCACGTTCTCCACGCGGATATTGATCTTGGTGTCCTGGCTGATGCCCTCGTCTTCGAGGGCTTTCCGATCGAAGACGATGTTGATCCTCCGCCAGGCACGCAGGTCGTCGATCAGGCTGACCAGCGAGGCATCCTTACAGTTGAGCGAGATGGGCATGGCGAGCCGCTCCTCCAGTGAGGCTTTCTTGTCCGTGGGGCTACCGGCCTCCGTGATGCCGTGGATGCGGTCGTAGATCTTGTGCGATGGCTGGTCAGTGAACCAGAAGCGCGACCACTCCGCCTCGATTTGTCGCAGGTCCTCCGACTGATTGAGCAAATCCTCCATCCGCCTGGCTGGATCAGGGTGGCAGGGCGAAGCCCCGCACCCAGCAAGGAAGGCGTCAACGCAGTCCGAGATTAGGTTGCCCATGGCCTCGAACACTTCGCCCGCACTGGGAGCTTCCTGTCCTTCCTCGATCCCCTCGACGGGTTTCGTGCGCAGCCCCTGCAACTCGCCCAGGCGCTCGGCGGCCATCTCGGCGTAGCGGTGGCCGGGGCACAGGCAACGGATCTGCTCGTACAGCCCGCACGCCTCGTCGACCTTGCCCTCGTGCATCAGGGCCTCGGCCTCCTCGTAGAGCCGGCCCGCTTTCTCCAGCTTCTCGATGTTTTCGATGAAATTGTTGGGAGGGAGCGTCTTGTTCTCCCCTTTCTTCTCAACTCGCTCCACCGCGGGGCAGACGTTTGGCGTTTCCTGTTCTTCTCCGACGGCCGGCTTCGCGGTGCCCTGGTACATCGAGGCGCAAAGGGCCTGCATGCGTTTCATCGCCTCCTGCGCGACGCAGGTTCCGGGGCATAGCGCACAGACGCGCTGGTAGCACTCGCACGCCTCGCCCAACAATCCCGCGTTGGCGAAGAATTGAGCGAGCATCAGGTATTGATCCACGGCCCAGGCACGCTGCTGCTCGGGGAGGCCCTTCGCGGCGGGCAGGGAGGACGTCTTCTCCGGGGGGCACTGATGCGTCTGCGGGCAGAAGTCCTTCTCGGCGGGCGACGTACCTGGCCCCATGCTCGACGCCGGCGCCGGCTCGCTCGACTCTTCCTGGCCATCCTTCGGGGCGTTCTTCTCGATGATGGTGCCGCCGTGCAGCGGGACGATCTCAACGTCCTCGTCCTGGTCCTCCTCACCCGCGCAGTCGGGCGGCTGTGCTGGGGCTTCAATGGTCTGGAGTTGCCAATGGAACGGGCTGAATGGCCCGCTGCAGAGCACCACCGAGGCGTCGCGCAGGAGGCCGCCCACGCCGACGTCGTAATCGCCGAGGTGGAGCACCGGGGCACACGGCGTGTCGTCGTACTCGAGGCAACGATCGGCCCGTGTGAGCGGTGCCAGCGGGTTCAGGCCAAACAGGACACAGCGAGTGATCGTCCGCAGCGCGGCACAGCGGTCGGCTGGCGAGAGACCCTGGGGCACCTGTTCTTCCTCGAACAGGTCCTGGGGTACGAGCATTCGCATCGCCTTGGTCTGGCCGTTGTCGCCGGGAGCGAACTCGTAGTCGGTCGGCTGCGGCAGGTCCGGTGGCTTGGCTTCAGCGCGCGGCTTGCTGCCCACGACCAGGCAGAGCGCGACCACCAGGCACCACCACGGCCGGCGCACAGACGGGACACGGGTCGGCATGAACGAATCCCTCCGTTCCAGAAAGATGGGAAGCCCTGCGCAGACAGGATGAGCCCGACGATGCACGAGAGAGCGGCGTGGCGTAAGCCCGCCGGTGCGCCTCACCGGCGGGCTTACGCCACGCCGCTCAAGGTGGCGCGTCGGGCTAATCAGGGTGCGGGTTCGGGGATGGGAACCTGCGTCGCCGCCTGCGAAGCGGCGAGCGCGGGTTTGAAACGCAGGCGGCGCACCGTCGCCGGCGGGACGTTGATCAGGATGCGCTTGCGGCCAATCTGATAGTTGCGGATGTAGCGTGTCACGACGCGGCCGATCTTGAGCAGGCGGCGTCGCTCCTCGCGGCCGACGAACGGCGTCTTTAGCTGGCGAACGAATGCGTACTCGTAGTAGCTCAGCGTTCCGCCCGGCTTGAGCAGCCGGTTGAACGTCCGAAAGATCGTGCGGACCTGTGATACCGCAAAGTTGTTGAGCGGTAAACCCGAAATGATGAAGTCGTAAACGGCGGTGCCGATCAGTTCCTCGACCGCCCCTTCGATCAGCTCGATCTGGTCGAGGCGATTGCGGAACAGCGCCTCCTGCTCGAATCGCTTGCGCAGGTGCTCGACAAATGACGAGTTGATCTCGACGGCATCAAGGCGGTCGCCGTCCTGCAAGAGGCGGACGATCTCGCGCGTGACGGCGCCAGTGCCGGGGCCGACTTCGAGGATGCGCGCCGGCCGGCGCGGTCCCTTCAGGTCGCTGGTCATCGCCCGGGCGAGAAAGCGGCTGCTCGGCAGGATCGCTCCGGTGGTGTGAAAGTTGCGCCGGAAAGCGCGAAAGAACGCCCCACAGTCCGCCCAGAGTCGCATCGCCGAGGTGCCTCATCAACAAGAGCGTGCCAGGGTGTCCGGCGTTCGCTCCGTGAGCGGCCGGCGCGACCTCTCTCTTCCCGCACCATTACAGGCAGGATGACGGGGCCATGTCAAGAAGCTACCCCACCGTGGGGCAAGTTTCCAACGGGCGCAACCGGCCGCCCGCTCTGAAGGAAGTCGTTGCGCATCGGGTTGTTGCGACAACGAGGTTGTAAAAGGAGAGGGCCTGCGGTAGCAAGACAGGGAGCACTTC
>JACOUH010000266.1 GCA_016177925.1 Planctomycetota bacterium
GCGACGCGCCAGCGGAGCGCTCCGCTAGCGCGTCGCGGCTAACCGAACTGGAGCGCTCCGCTAGCGCGTCGCGGCTAACCGAACTGGAGCGCTCCGCTGGCGCGTCGCGGCTAACCGAACCGGAGCGCTCCGCTAGCGCGTCGCGGTTAACCGAACTTGCTTTCAAACGCGCCCTTAGCCCCCGAAGGGACGCGGCCCCAGGTGTTCGGCCACGGGACCCAGCACCGCCGCCGGCAGGAACAGCAGAGCGCCGACCAGAAGGATCGTGCCCAGCAGCACGAAGCCGAACGTGAGCGTATCGGTGCGCATCGTCCCTACCGTGAAGGGCGTTCGCTTCTTCGCCGCCAGGCTCCCTGCGATGGCCAGGGGGGCGATGATCGGCACGAAGCGGCTGATGAGCAAGATCAATCCGCAAGCGATGTCCCACCGCGCGGCATCCGGGCCCAACGGCGGGGTGCTGTTGAACCCGTAAGTATCCGCCAGGCCCTCGAATCCGGAGCCGTTGTTCGCCGAGGCGGAGGAGAACTCGTAGAGGATCTCCGAGAATGCGTGCGGGCCGGTCGAGTTGGCGGACCCGGTGTTCCAGTTGTAGGCCGCGAACAGCCCGGTCGGCATCAGGATCATCAAGGGGTGGATGAGCAAGGCGAGCATGGCCAGCTTCATCTCCCGCGCCTCGACCTTCTTGCCCAGGTACTCGGGCGTACGCCCCACCATCAGCCCGGCCAGGAAGACGCCGACCACGAGGTAGATCAGCAGGTTGATCAGCCCGACGCCGACGCCGCCCCAGATGCAGTTCAGCCACATACCCGTCAGTGGTGTCAGCCCGGCGAGCGGGTTGAGACTGTCATGCATGCAGTTGACGGAGCCGTTGGACGTGTTCGTGGTCAGGGCCGCCCACGTCGGCCCGGCGGAGCGGCCGAAGCGCAGCTCCTTGCCCTCCAGGTTGCCCAACGACTGGTCCACCGGCAGTCCGGCGACGGCCGGCACCTTGACGGTCCGCCGGCCTCCTTCGCTAGTGGGGCCCGGGATCTCGTAAGTCCGCTCCTCGTGCGCCGTCAGGGCCGGGTTCGGCTCTCCCGTGTCCTGGGACACCGCCCAGACGATGGTGAGGACCGACAGCACCAGCATGACGCCGAAGATCACCGCGGCGTGCCGGTAGTTGCTGAGCATCCGGCCGAACATCACGAGCTGAGCGACGGGCACCAGGAAGATGCACAAGCACGTCAGCCCATTGCTCCAGGAGTTCGGGTTCTCGTAGGGGTGCGCGCTGTTGGCGCCGAAGTAGCCGCCGCCGTTAGTGCCGAGCTGCTTGATCGCCACCACGGCGGCGACGGGTCCGCGGGCAATCTCCTGTGTCTTCGCTGCACCCTTGTCGTCGGTCCCCATCGCGCCCGGCTCCACGGTCGCCGCCTCGGCGGCGCGGCCCAGCGTCATCGGGGATCCAGCCGCCATCAGCAACACGGCCACAACGAAGGCCAGTGGCAGGAAGAGGTAGACAACGCCGCGCCACAGGTCAAGGAAGAAGTTGCCCAGGTGCTCATCGCCACGCAGGCCGCGGATGATCGCCAGCAGGGCGCACAGGCCGATCACCGGCGTGAGGAATTGCTTCCAGCAGATGAAAAAGAGCTGGCTGAAGTAGGTGAGATGCACCTCGCCCGAGTAGTGCTGCTGATTGGTGTTGCTCAGGAAGGAGCAGACCGTGTGGAAGACCGTAGTCGGCGACAACGTTGCGTTCACCACGCTGCCGTCCTGGTTCAGCCGCGGCGAGCCGTCGGGGTTCACCTTCAGCTGGTTGAGGGGAAGCACGTCCTGGAACATCAGGACCGCGAACCCGACGACAAAGATCCCCACGTTGAACAGCAGCAGGGCGATTGCGTATTGCTTCCAGGTCTGCGGCCCGGTGTCGGCGCGCTGCTCGAGCCAGCGCAGCCAGGCCGGGGGTCGGTAGCGCCCGTCGAGAATCCACGTCATGTACAGGCCGAGCGGGATCGCCAGCAGCACCGTCGAGGCGACGATCAGGAATGGCAGAGTCCACATGAGGAAGGCAGCCTTTCGCCGTTAGAACCACTCCGGGCGTAACAGCGCTGCGAGCAGATAGACGAACAGCAGGAGCGTCACCACAGCGGTCAGCAGGATCACGGGCTCTCCTTACACCTTGTCACAGGCAATCACGAAGGCGAACATCAAGCCCAAAGTGGCCAGCCCCAGGAGCACCAGGGCCGGAATCCAGAAGAGGTTCATCGCTCCTCCCTCCAGGAGGTTTCTCGTTCCCTTTCAGGGTGTCCAAAGTCCTGAAAACCAGTGTCTTGCCCTCTCCACATCGCAAGGAGCGTGCCGAGCGACTCTGTTTGCCGCAAGGCCATCAGCAAGAAGGGGTTGCGAAGAGTAAAGTCGCGACCATCGCCTGACGACCCTTGCAATCTGCCCGCCCGAGTCCGCAGAATGCACGAGGACGGTCGGACAATGGGGGACGCGGATGAACATTCTGCTGATCGACGACGACGCGAGTTTGCGGAAATCGCTCCGCCTCGCGCTGGAGGCGATGGGTCACTTCGTCGCCGAGGCACGCGACGGGGAGCAGGCACAATCGCAGCTGGGGCACGGGTTGTTCGACGTCGCCTTTCTCGACCTGCGCCTCGGTCGCGAGCAGGGGCTGGACCTCTTGCCCACCCTGGTGCGCCTGGTCCCCGGGTTGCCGATCGTGGTCATCACCGCTTACGCGACCATCGAGACCGCTGTCGAGGCGATGCGGCGCGGGGCCTTCGACTATCTGCCCAAGCCGTTTACTCCTGACCAGCTCCGCCTTGTCTTCGACCGCATCGCCCGCGTCCGGCGTCTGCAGTCACAGGTCGAGGAACTGGAAGAACAGGTCCGCTCCGCCGTGCCGGAGGTCGACCTGCAGACGACCGAGCCGGCGATGCGTCAGGCGCTGGACGTCGCCTTCCGCGTGGCGGAGAGCGAGGCAACGCTCTTGCTGCGCGGCGAGAGTGGCACCGGGAAAGGCGTCCTGGCGCGGGCCGTCCACGTCCGCAGTCGCCGCGCCGCCGCTCCGTTCGTCACCGTCCACTGTCCGAGTCTGTCGGCGGAATTGCTGGAGAGCGCGCTGTTCGGCCACGTCCGCGGCGCCTTCACCGGCGCCGTCCGCGACACCGTCGGTAAGGTCGCCGCCGCCGAGGGCGGGACGCTGTTCCTCGACGAGGTCGGCGATCTGCCGCCTCCGTTACAGGCGAAATTGCTGCGGCTGCTGCAGGAGAAGTGTTACGAGCGCGTCGGCGAGCCGGAGACCCGCACCGCCGACGTCCGCATTCTGGCGGCGACCAACCACGATCTCGAGGCGGCCGTCGCCGCGGGGACATTTCGCGACGACTTGCTTTATCGGCTGAACGTCATCGAGGTGACGATGCCCCCGCTGCGGCAGCGACCGCGAGACCTCTTGCCCCTGGCTGAGAGCCTCCTCGGCTTCTTCGCCCGACAGACCGGCAAGCCGCTCGCCGGCTTCACCGACGAGGCCCGCGAGGCACTCCGCCGCCATCCCTGGCCGGGCAACGTCCGCGAGTTGCGCAATGCCGTCGAGCGGGGCGTGATCCTTGCGTCGGCGGACCGTGTCGGACTGGCGGACCTACCCGTGCAGATCGGTTCGCCGCCGCGCCCTGGCGTCGAGGTCGGCAGTCGTGTCACGCTGGAGGAGCTGGAGGGCGAGCACATCCGTCGTATCCTCGCCGCCGTGCCGACCATTGACGAAGCCGCGACCGTCCTTGGCATTGACCCGAGCACGCTCTATCGCAAGCGGAAGCGCTACGGGCTCTGACGCCCAGCTTAGCCCGACGCGCCAACGAGGTTCGCTGGTTGCCTCGCTGGCGCGTCGGGCTAAGGGTTGCCTCGCTGGCGCGTCGGCCTGGTGTTGCGGATCTTCGTTGTCGGGGCAATAGACGATCACCTTTCTGGCACGGATGACCTATACTTGGGAGGCAGCTTTCCGTGCGAAAGAGATCCGGAGGAGAGAGCGGCTTCGCTGGCCGCGGCGTGCGGGTGCGGCCGCGACGGATTCTGGACTCATGGGCGACACAACGAGGGACTCGGTCAGCACCCTGGTCAGCGCGCTGCGGCAGTGCCGGGCCCTCGACACCGCGCAGCTCGAGGAAGTGGCGACGCTCGCGCCGCGCTTCAGCGATCCGCGCGCGCTGGCTGCCGACCTGTTCAAGCGTCACTGGCTGACCGCCTTCCAGATCAACCGCCTGTTTAACGGGCGCGGTCACGAACTCCTCGTCGGCGGCTCCTACGTCCTGCTGGAGCGCCTCGGCGAGGGCGGGATGGGGACCGTCTTCAAGGCCAAGAACTGGAAGCTCGGCCGCACCGTCGCCGTGAAGGTCATCCGCAAGGAACTCCTTGCCAACCCCACCGCCGTCGGCCGCTTCCGCCGCGAAATTGAGGTCACCGCCCGCCTCGACCACCCCAATATCATCCGCGCCTTCGATGCCGACGAGACGGAAGACGGCCTGTTCATCGTCATGGAGTATGTCGAGGGCATCGACCTGGGACGGCTCGTCCAGGCCTCGGGCGCTCTGCCGCTCGGCGAGTCGTGTGACTCCATCCGTCAGGCGGCGCTGGCCCTGCAGCACGCGCATGAGCAGGGGCTGATCCACCGCGACATCAAGCCGTCCAACTTGCTCCGCGCCGAGCAGGGCCACGTCATCAAGCTGCTCGACCTTGGTCTGGCGCGCCTGCAGGAGCAGGCCGACCAGGCGCTGGTGGCCGACCGCCCGGCACTGACGCAACTCGGCGTGATCCTCGGCACCATGGACTTCATCGCCCCGGAGCAGGCGCGCGACTCCAGTTCGGTCGACATCCGCGCCGACTTGTACAGCCTGGGCTGCACCTTCCATTTCCTGCTGACCAGCAAGCCGCCCTTCCCCGGCGGGACGCCGACGGAAAAACTCCTCAAGCACACGCTCAACCCAGTGCCGCCGCTGAACCACCTGCCGCCGCGCCTGACGGCCGTGGTCCACAAGCTGATGGCCAAGAAGCCGGAGGACCGCTTCCAGACGCCGGCCGAGGTGGCGGCTGTGCTGGAGGGGCTGCTTACCAACTCGGGCAAGATCCTGCTCGCTCGGCCGGCCGATCTGTTGCCGAGCACCGAACCGCTGATCAACCTGCCGCCGGTGGCGTCCGCGCCGAAGGGCTCGCGGGCAGCGATGAAAGTCAACGGTGGTCGCCGGCCGGCGCGGTCGCGGGGTAAGATCCCCTTGTCGGGGAAGCGGGCGGTGCCGCCCGCCGCCGTGCAGGAGGCAGCCGCGGCGGTCGTCCCCTCACACGTCTTCTCCCGAGCCCCGACGCCGACGTCGCACACCACGCCGGTGTCGCCCGTCCGGACCGCGTCGCCTGCCTCGTCCCGGCAACCCCGGCGACGCTTCCGCACGGCAGTTGCCCTGGTCCTCCTCCTGGTTGGTGCCGCCCTCTGTGCCGTGCTGGCCCACCCGTAGCCGGCTCGAGCGGTGTGCAATCGTGTCGAGCGGGGTTGCGGTAGGTGCCGCTCGGCTCGTGGCACCGGACAAGCAGGTCCGGCTCGGCTCGCCGGACCCACACCGCGCTAGAGCGTCTGCTCGGCGACCGCTGCTATCACATGAGGCGTGATCCCCGGCCATCCATTCGCCTTCGGCGCCGGCTGGAACCGCGCGCTGGAGGCACGTTGGAACTCGGGTTACTGCCGCGCGGCGGTGTGCGGACCAGGCTGGACGGCCTGTCTATAACACAGGGGTCCGGTGTTCCGTTCATTGGCTAGGGCGTTCAACCGAGGGACTTCATGATACGGTTCGCATGGGCGCTTGTGGGGACAGGGTTTCTTGGGGTGGGCGACCTGCGTGCCGACAACTGGCCCAATTGGCGCGGCCCGGACAACAACGGCGTCGCGCGACCAGACAAGCTGCCGATCCTCTGGAGCGAATCCAAAAACCTCGCCTGGAAGCTGCCGCTGCCCGGCAAGGCCGGTTCGACGCCCGTGCTCTGGGGCGACCGCCTCTTTTTGACCAGCCCCAAAAACAACGACGTCGTCCTGTTGTGCATCCGTACCGACGGCAAGTTGTTGTGGGAACGTCCGCTTGCCAAGGCTGTCACGTTCAAGAAAGACGAGGCCAATGAAGGGTTGGCCTCGCCGAGCACCGACGGCAAGCACGTTTACACCTTGGTGTACTCGGGCGCCGTCGCCTGCCATGGCTTCGATGGCCGCGAAGTGTGGAAGTTCGACGCCCAGGAGCGCTACGGCACGTTCGACATCCTGCACGGCGTTCACAACACGCCGCTGTTGTACGAAGACCGGCTTTATCTGGTTTTGCTCCACGCCAACGGCCACTGGGTGATCGCCGTCGACAAGGCGACCGGCAAGGAAGTTTGGAAGATCGACCGCAAAAGCGACGCGGTCGGCGTAAGCCGTGAGGCCTACTCGTCGCCGTGTCTGTGGAACGACGGGGAGCAGAAGAGCCTGGTCGTGCTCGGCTGCGATTACGCCACCGGGCATCGCCTTGGTAACGGCAGCGAAATCTGGCGACTCGGCGATCTCAATCCCAAGGCGAAATACAACCCCACGCTGCAGCTGATCTCGTCGCCGGTCGCAACGCCGACAATGCTTCTCGTACCCACTGCAAAGGGTGAAACGGTAGTGGCCGTCAAGCCGGGCGCTCGCGGACGGATCCGGGCGGGCGGCCCGTTCGAGTTGTGGCGCACGCGGAAGGGAGCGCCGGACGTGCCCTCGCCCTTGTTGCACGACGGGCTCGTTTACCTGGCCCGGGAACCCGGCTTGCTCCACTGTCTCGACGCGAAAACGGGCAGGGAGATTTACCTGCGGCGTCTCCATGCCGATCGCTACTGCGCCTCGCCGATCCTCGCGGCGGGGCGGCTCTATGTGATCGCGCGCGACGGCACGATGAGCGTCGTCAAGTCGGGCCGCGACTTCGAGTTGCTTGCCGCCAACACGCTCGACGACAACTTCACCGCCTCCCCCGCGGTCTCGAACGGCCGCCTCTACCTGCGCGGCTTCCGGTCGCTGTACGCGATTGGAGAAGCAAGCAAGGAACGGTGAGCCGGTCTTGCGGATTGCCTTCGGTCCCCAAGCAGGCCTCGAGCTCGTCGATGCGCTGACCTCAGAGCCGTCGCTTCAGGGCTACCATCTCTTGTCGTGCGTGCGCGGCGGCCTTCTCGCCAAGCTCGGCCGCTTCGACGAGACCCGCCCGGAGTCCGAGCGTGCGGCATCGCTCACACGCATCCTGTGCGAGGGCGCATTGCTCCTTGGACGTCGAGCATGGGCAGACGCGGCTGTCAGAAAACCGACAACGACTTTCCGACAAACGAAGTCTGCAAGTAATTCCTAGATAGCAACTTGCTGGCAATCTCTTTCATCCATCATCTCTGGATTCGGCCTTGTCTTCTGTCAGAAAAATAGGTACACTTTTCTGACGGAATCCGAGTGAGGGATATGAGCATTCAGGACACCATTGTTGATCGCCTGCGCCGCCAAGGGCGGGGCAAGGTGTTCACTCCGAAGGATTTTCTGGACCTTGGACACCGCGAGGCGGTCGATCAGGCCTTGTCGCGGCTTGCCAGGGCGGAGACGGTGCAGCGGCTCGGCCGCGGCCTCTACTACTACCCGAAGCTCAACAAGCGACTCGGGATCGCCATTCCCCCGGATGTCGATGAGATTGCCGACGCGCTGGCCCGCCAGACCGGAAGCCGAATCGTTCCGTCGGGAGCAACGGCCGCAAACCGCCTCGGACTTTCGACGCAGGTCCCCGCCAAGCCCGTGTACCTCACCGACGGCCGAAGCCGCCAGGTGCGGATCGGCAACTTCGTCGTCGTAATCAAGCATGTTGCTCCCAAGGAACTGCCGGTTGGCAACCGAACCAGCGCGACGGTGTTGCAGGCGCTGCGGCATCTCGGAAAGGACGCGGTGGATGCAACTGTCGTCCGCCGCATCCGCAAGGCCCTGTCTTCCAGGGAGTGGTCCCAGTTGTTGCGAGATGCCCGCTATACGACCGACTGGATCGCCGAAGTGGTGCGGAAGATCGCCGAGGATCAAACGGAGGGGGTAAGTCATGGATGACGTTGCCCGATTGCCGGCCGCCGACCGGGCCGACCTGTTCGTGGTTACCGGCACCGGTCGCGGGCTGACCTCGGAAATGATCGAGAAGGACTTCTGGGTCTGCTGGGCCCTCAAGCGGCTCTTCCCCCTGCCCGACCCGCCCGCAGGATTGCTCTTCAAGGGCGGCACCTCGTTGTCCAAGGTGTTCGGGGTCATCGAGCGATTCTCGGAAGATGTGGACCTGTCGTTCGACCGTGCCGGGTTGGGTTTCGGTGGTGAGAGCGACCCGCTCAACGCTGCCACGGGAAAGCGACGCAAGCATGGCCTCGAAGCGCTGACCGAAACATGCCAGCGGGTCATCCGCGAGCGGCTCTTGCCCCAACTCACGGCCGTCTTCGGGGACGCCCTGGGTGAACCGCACTCGACGACATGGGGTTTGGAACTGGCCGAAGATGACCCGGACGGTCAGACGCTCCTGTTCCGCTACCCGGCAGGCCTCCGGTCTCGCTCGGCCGACGAACCGGCCTATATCCGGCCGATCGTGCGACTGGAGATTGGGGCGCGGTCGGACCACTGGCCGGCAGTCGAGGCGACGGTCACGCCCTACGCGGCGGCCGATTTCCCCCATGTGTTCAAGGAACCGGGGTGCAAGGTCCTCGCCCTGGCCGCCGAGCGGACGTTCTGGGAGAAGGCAACTGTGCTGCACATGTGGCACCACGCCCCGGCGGACAAGAAGTTCCGGGATCGGCAGGCGCGGCACTACTACGACGTGGTGCGGTTGCACGAGCACGAGTTAGGAAAGGCCGCTGTCAAAGACACCGAGCTGTTGCTGAAGGTCGCCCGGCACAAGGAAGTATTCTTCCCGGCGGCAGGGGCGCGGTACGCAGACGCCAAGCCGGGCACGCTCCGTATCGTGCCTCCGGACGCCCGTTTGCCGGAGTTGGAACAGGACTACCGAACAATGCAGGAGATGATCTTCGGCGAAGCGCCGACTTTCGAGCGCCTGCTCGAAGTGCTGCGCGAAATCGAGCAGGAAATCAACGGCTAGCCGCCGGCGATCGCCCCTACGATGAAAAAGGGCTCCGCCCCCGACGCGACCACGCCGGGCAGGGGGGCGTCCGGCGGCTCATGGGACAGGTCCTCCTCACAAGCGAAGAACCGCAACATAGGCCGGCGCTGCCCAGTGACGTGGTCGCGGATCGTCCCGCGCAGCACGGGATAACGGTCTTCGAGCGCGTCGAGGACCGAGCACTGCGTGGCCTGACCCGCGACCGCAAGCGTCACCTCGCCGCCGGTGCGCGCCAGCGTCCGCAGGTGGTGAGGGAGTACGACTCGGATCATGGCAGTAGGTCAGGCTTTCCAGCCTGACGCGCGAAGAAAAGTCAGGCTCGAAAGCCTGACCTACGGCAGGGTCTGCACCTCCACGGACAGCACCGCCGGAAGATCACGGACAATCGGAGTCCAGCTATCTCCGGCATCGGCCGACGCGTACACCTGCCCGCCGGTGGTGCCGAAATACACGCCGCACGAATCGAGAGCGTCGACGGCCATCGCGTCGCGCAACACGTTGACGTAGCAGTCGCGTTGCGGCAGACCGTTCGTGAGCGCCTCCCACTCGTGTCCGCCCGTGCGGCTGCGGTAGACGCGCAACTTTCCCTCGGGCACATAGTGCTCCGAGGCGCTTTTGATCGGGACAACGTAGAGGGTGTCTGGCTCGTGGGCATGAACGTCGATCACGAACCCGAAGTCGGTCGGCAAGTTCCCGCTGACCTCGTGCCACGACTCGCCGGCGTCGTCGCTGCGCAAGACGTCCCAGTGCTTCTGCATGAACAGCACGTTGGGTCGCGACCCGTGCATCGCGATGCAGTGAACGCAGTGGCCGACCTCCGCCGTCGGGTTGGGGATATACAGCGAATGCAGACCGCGGTTGATCGGCCGCCACGTCTTGCCGGCATCGTCGGTCCGGAAGGCGCCTGCGGCAGAGATGGCGATGAAGATCCGTTCGGGATGGCTCGGGTCCAGCAGGATCGTGTGCAGGCCCATCCCCCCGGCGCCGGGCTGCCATTTGGGCCCTGAGCCGTGGCCGCGCAGTCCGGGGAGTTCCTGCCACGTCTGGCCGCCGTCGGTCGAGCGGAACAGGGCGGCGTCCTCCACCCCGGCGTAGACGGTATCGGGATCGGTCAGCGAGGGTTCGAGATGCCAGACGCGCTTGAACTCCCAGGGATGCGGCGTGCCGTCGTACCACAGGTGAGGGCCTGGGGCCCCATCGTACTCGAACTTGTTCCCTACCGGCTCCCACGTCTTGCCCCCGTCGTTGGAGCGCTGGATCTGCTGCCCGAACCAGCCGCTGGACTGCGACGCATACAGCCGCTTCGGGTCGACGGACGAGCCCTTCAGATGGTAGATTTCCCAGCCCCCAAAGTGGGGGCCACTGACCTCCCATCGTTCGCGTTTGCCGTCCGAGGTCAAGATGAACGCGCCCTTCCGTGTACCCACGAGAACCCGTACTCCGCTCATTCCTTCCTCCTTGCTGAGTTTCCGGAGCTGCTCGCTGTCGAGCATCTCGCCCCCTTGTAGTCAAGCTGCGGCTTGTCGTCAACCGGAGTGAGTTGACCCTGGAGGGGGAAGAGAAGGGGGTTAGGAAGATCTATGAGGTCTGAGAAGAGGTTTTTCATGGGCACCGAACAGAGCGGGAGGAGCGACGTGAGCCCCCAACGCGGCCGACCTGTGTGAGCCGGTTGGAATCCTTCGCGCCCTGTTCGGCGGGGGGAGGGCGGCGTGGGCTGGCAGGTCTTGACCGAGAACGAGACGGCGCCGGACGTCCGCACCGGCTCGCTCGCGGCAGAGATCCGCTCGGACCGCTTCGACAACTGCGGCTCGCCGGTGCGCTCGGCTTGGTTGCCCCTCCCCGCGCGGACAGGGTAACTCGCCACCCCGAGACACGCTGGCAGAGTGGCACGCTGCCCTGTTGCGTCGGCGTAAATGCTTGGCAACATGCCAGTTGCGCCGGCGGACCCAGCGTGCCACCACACCCTCCGAAGTGGCACGCTGGCCGGCAGACCCGTCCGTGCCCGTCGCGGACCAGGGGCGTCTGATGCTGCATCCGGCGGTGCGCGACGTCCTCCCGCAGACACTCGGCATCTCTCGTGACTCCCTGCCGTCGTGTGGGCTGTGACTTGTGGGGCTCACGCGAGCTTCCAGCCCTTACGGTAGTCGCGACCGAGGAACTGCTCCGCCTCGGGTGCATTGCGAATCCGCATTGCCCTGGCCTCCCACTCGAGGCGTTTGCCGGCGCGGTAGGCGATGTTGCCGAGATGGTTTGCCTCGGTCAGCAGCCCGCTGTAGCCGAAGTGGCAGGTGGTCGGTGTGCCAGTCTTGCAGGCCCGCAGCCATTCCGCGTGGTGGCCGATCGACTCGGGGATTGTCCGCGTCGGATATTTGAACCCCGCGAAATCCTTCTCCGGGAGCAGGACATGCTTGCCGTAGTCGGCCAGGAGCATGCCCTTCGAGCCGATGAAGAGGACACCGCTGCCCCACGAAGGGACCTTCTTCTCCTTGAGTGCCGCGGGCCTCTCGGTGCCCTGCGACCAGGTGACCTTGACGGGCGGCAGGTCGCCGCGCGGCCCGTAGTGGAAAGCCGCCCACATGCTTGCCGGGGCGATCTCTGCGTGCGGTGGCGGACCGCCGGCCTCGACGACCAGCGGCGCGTCCAGTTGCAGCGCCCAGAACGGCAGGTCGATCCAGTGGGCGCCGAGATCGGACATCGTCCCACCACCGAAGTCCCACCAGCGATACCACTTCGGTCCGGGTACGTAGACGGAATGGAACGGACGCTCGGGCGCCGGCCCCAGCCACAGGTCCCAGTCGAGGCCGCGCGGAACCCTCTCCGCCTCCTTCGGCCTTTCTTCGATCAAGACGATGTCGCCATGCTTCTTGGCGTCCTCCCGGCTCTGCCGGCCCCAGGCGCGCGACACCCAGACGTGCGCCTCGCGGACCGACCCGATGGCACCGGACTGGACCAATTCGACAACGCGGCGGTAGTTGCTGGTGGCGTGGATCTGCGTCCCCATCTGCGTGGCGACGCCGGCCCGTTTCGCTGCTTCGGTGATCAGGCGTGCCTCGCGCAGACTGTGTGTCAGTGGCTTCTCGCAGTAGACGTGTTTCTTGCGGAGCAGAGCCGGCAGCGTGGCGAAGGCGTGCGTGTGCTCGGTGCTGCTGACGACGACGGCGTCGAACGCGCTGTCCTTCAGCTCGTCGTAGAGCTTGCGGAAGTCGCGGAACTTCTTCGCCTTGGGGGCCTTGGCCGCAGCGGAGAGGAGATTCGGCTCGCTGACGTCGCACAGGGCGACGATGTTCTCGCCGCGGACTTCGTGCATGTTGCCGGCGCCGCGGCCGCCGCAGCCGATGATGACGACGTTGAGCTTCTCGCTTGGCGATCGGCACGACACGACGGCCGGGGCGCCAAGGACCGCAGCACCGGCAAGGGCCGTACCCTGGAGAAATCGACGACGAGTGAGGGAGGGAGGGTTGACACTCATGACAGCTCCGTGAGTTCAAGTCAGGGCGGGCTTACAAGGTAGAGGCAATCCTACCCTCCCGGCCGCTGCTCAACAACTCCCTCCCGCTTTGAGGAATCAGTCTCTGTTCCAGAAGGGGAGGGCGAGGCTCCTGCCGAGCCGCAAGCCGCGGGAAAAACCGGCTCGGCAGGAGCCTCGCCCTCCCGAAGTGCTGGCTTCTGGAACAGACTCTCAGTCTCAAAGACGGCCTGCAGGCGGCCGTCGGCGGTGCGGCAGACTTTCTCCTCGCGGAGCAATTCCTCGAGACACTCCTCGGCCCGCGCCTGGATGCGCGGTCCCGTGCGCTTGAACCCCAGCTGACGGGCCGTCGACGCAATCAACTCGGCAGACTCCGTCGCTCCATAGCGGCGCAGCGTCCCCAGCAGGACCTCACGCAATGTGTCCTCCGGCACCTCATCGATTGTCGGGAAATCGAACGCGGCCGGTTGTTCGACGGGTGTCGGGACTGTCTCCTCAGGTGGTTTCTCGGTGGGATCCTCGTGGGGCATGGGCGATGCCTCGGGCGACCCGGCGTCGCGATCCCGGCGGGCGCGTGCCAGGGCGGCCTTCACCTTCTTCACCTGGCCGCGGCGGTCGCGCACCCAGTCGGTCGACCAGACGCGGCACAGCTGCCAGCCCAACTTTTCCAGTACCTCCTGACGCAGGCGGTCGCGGTCGCGAGCCGTTGCCGAGGAGTGATAGCTCGCCCCGTCGCACTCGATGCCCAGCAGGTAGCGCCCCGGCGCCGCCGCGTCGACGATCGCGAGATCGACGCGAAACCCGCCGCAGCCGACCTGCCGATGAACCGTCAGTCCCTCGCGCTCTAGCTCCTCCGCCACCTCGCGCTCGAAGGGCGACTCGAAGTCGCGGTTGCTGTCCTCCCGGATGCGCTCGCCCAGCGCGACCGGGCCGCGCTCAGCATAGTCGAGGAAGTCGCGCAGCATCCGGGCGCCGACCGCGGACGTCCGGCTCAGGTCGACGTCCTGGGCCCGCATCGAACTGACGACTACCATCCGTTCCCGTGCTCGCGTCACCGCGACGTTCAGACGCCGCTCGCCGCCGCTGCGGTTGAGCGGGCCGAAGCGCATTGCCACGCGGCCTGTTTCATCGGGCCCGTAGCCCACCGACAGGAAGACGACGTCGCGCTCGTCGCCCTGGACGTTCTCGAGGTTCTTGACAAAGAACGGGTCGTCGCGGTCTTCCTGAAAGAACTCTTCGAGCTTCGGATCGGCGCGGCGCAACCGCTCCAATTCGTCGAGGATTCGCATCTGCTGCCGCAGGCTGAAAGCGATGACGCCGAGGCTCTGCTTCGGATTCTCGCGGAAGTGACGCAGGACCAACTCCGCGACGTGACGGGCCTCGACGGCGTTGTACCCCCCGCTGACACCGACCTTCCAGCGGCCGTCGGCGACGGGCTCGAACACGACGGCGCGGTCGCCGTTCACGTCGTGGACGCTGGGGAAGGTCACCAACTCGTTGTCGTAGACGTGGTGATTGGCGAAGGCGATGAGTAGCTCGCGGCGGCTGCGGTAGTGCCAGCGCAACCGCCGGCGTGGCAGGCCGAGGGTGCAGCAGACGTCGAGGATGCTCTCGAAGTCGCTCAAGCCGTCGCCCTCGTCGATAGCGTCGGACTCGGCCAGGGCGCGCTCGAAGAAGTTGGTCGGCGGCAGCTGCTTCTGGTCGCCGGCAACGACGAGTTGCTTGCCGCGGTAAATGGCGCAAATGGCGTCGTGCGGCCGGACTTGCGACGCCTCGTCGAAGATGACGAGATCGAAGCGAATGTCGGGCGACTCCAGGTAAGTGCTGACCGCCAGCGGGCTCATCATCAAGCAGGGCTTCAGGCGCAACAGCAGAGTCGGAATGTCGGTGAAGAGCCGGCGCAGGGGGCGGTGGCGGACCTTCTTGTGGACCTCGCGCAGGAGGATGCCCAGTTCCGACGTCTCAGGCGCTTCGGCGTCGGTGGTCGGCCGGTCGGCGCGGGTCAGCAGGGCGCGGCGCAGCCGGCCCGGCTCGCTCGTGATGGCGAGGCGGTCCAGCTCGACGAAGCGGGCTATGTGTCGCTCGTGCTCGTCGGCCTTGAACTGGCGCAGCACGGGAACCTGCTCGCAGACCGCGTCGAGCCACAGGCGCAGGAACCGCACCCGAAAAGCGTCCACCGCTTCCTCCAGCTTGACCTTCCCCGCCAGCAGCTCGTCGAGAATCGGCCCGACGCCAGCTGCGCTCATTTCCTGGCGGACTTCGGAGAAGCGCGTCCACTCCAGGACTCGCTCCGCGTCGGCTGCCCGTTCCGACAGCCAGCGGCGCAGCTCGCCGAGCGGGGTGCGGTCAAGGACGATGCCGGTCGAGACGTCGTCGACCGGATCGAAGAGCCCGTTCAGGAACCGCCGGCCCGCGGCGAACTCCTCGCCGTCCGCTGCCTCGGACCGCCGCAGGATCTCGGCGATCCGCTCGCGCACGGGGATCGACGTCAGCGCCTGCACCACGGCAGATGACAGCGGGTCGTCACTCCCCCGGCCGCTGAGGTAACGCAGCAACGCCTCGGCCTGCGCGCGAAATTTCGACCAATCGCGGTCTTCGATCTCTTCCGGCGGTTCCTTCAGCCCGAGCCGTATACGGTCCTGCGCGGCCCGGGCGCGGAGCGCTCCCAGCTCCACCAGGGAGCGGGCACGGGCCGGCAGGTCGGCGAGGGGAATGTCGCGTCCTTCCGCAACGACGGCACACAGGTGATCGAGGGCCACCGTTTCGCGGCCAGCCAACGCTGCCTGCGCACGAAAAAGGGGACATTCATCATTTTGGTCCCCAAAATGATGAATGTCCCCTTTTTGCGGCGGCTCGAGTACCGGCCCCAGGTCGTGATCGAGCCCACACGCCTCGACCGCCTGGCGCAGCGAAGCGACCTGCCGCACCAGCTCGGCCGCGGCAAAGGCCAGGGCGGGGCGGTCCAGGCCGTCCTCCGACGACAGCGCATCCTGCAGCTCGGGCGGGACCTTGCCCCTCTGCCCCAGCCGATCGAGGGCGCGGAGGGCCTCCAGTGTGCCCTCCCAGTCGGCCTCTCCGCCGGGGCCCGGCAGCATCTCGGCCGCGTACTGCGCCTGTACCTGCCGGCAAAACTCAAGGCAGCGGTGATACGTCGTCAACTTTCGCATATCCTCGCGCAGTGCGGCCAGTTTCGGTGGCTCGTGCGTGTACCAGGAGAGCACCTCGTCGCGGACGGCCCAGGATCGCGGCAGCAGCCGGGCGAGGAACCAGGGTACGCGGACCGGCCGCGCCGCCGTCGCGGCGCTGCCGGGGACGAACGCGGGCGGCGACAGCCGGTCCATCAGGTCAACACGGAGGCCGGCGGCGCTGTGCGACTCCTCCCGGTGGCGCGTGACGGCGCGCTGCAGCTCCAGCCGCCGCCCCGGGTCCCACCAAGCGCGCCGCACCGGCCCGATGCGCGCCAGGCGGGACGCTGTGTCGGCGAACTGGTTCAACTCCCGCACCGCCAGCGGCGGCAGCGGCACGCGCAGCAGGTCCGCCACCCGCTGCACCGCCTGTCCGACCGCCAGCGCCTCCTCGTGCAGACGGCGCAGGTTCGCGGCGACCCGAGCAAGCCGTTGCCGCAGCGCGCGGGTCGTCCTGTCGCTGTGCGGGCGCAGGCGCGAACGCACTCCCTCCGCCACCGCCTTCAACTCGTCCCAGGCGGCCGGCTCGGCCTGCCAGACTTTCTTCGGATCGAACTCCGGCAGCACCTCGCGGAGGTGCTGGCAGCGGCGCGTCGTCTCGTCGAGGCGCACCGCCGCGGCAGCTGCTTCAACGGGGGAGCAGCCTCCTTCACCCGCCTGAAACCAACTCGCGGGAGCCAGCGGGCATTCGAGGATTTCCCGGACCTTCTTCTGCTCTTCCTGCCAGTCGGCGAGGGTCGGGTCTTTCGCGGTCAGCCCCAGCTCGTGCAGCGCTTCGGCAGCGCCGGCCATTTCGCCGACGGCATCCGCCAGGCGAGTGAAATGGTGGCGCACTTCGTCCGGCAGGGTGAGCGAGAACTGCACGGCCTTGCACTTGCGCCAGGGGTGGCGGTCGTGCTGCTCGACATAGCCGCGGCAGTCAGGCAAGCCGGCCAGCAGGTCAGTCTGGTGGCGCAGGAAGGCGGCATCGCGCTCGAGGATTCCCGGCACGGGGCAGCGCGACCGGCTCGTCAAGTCCGCGAGTTCGGCAAGCTGCCCGTGCGCCTGGAAGACGCTCAGGCCGAGCGGCTGGCGGACGACGTGCAACTCGCGGACGTAGGCGTTGAGGTACTCGCGCTCTTCGACGAGGCGATCGACCACGTCGCCGGGATCGCGATCGGCGGGCGGCGCCAGATCAAGACAGCGACCCAGCTCGGCGATGACGCCCCGCTTGTTCGCCTTGTGGCTGTGGACCTCCAGGCAGAAGTCGCCGAGACGGCGGTCGTCGAGACGGCGCTTGACCACCTCCAGGGCCGCCGTCTTCTCGCTGACGAACAACACCGTCTTTCCCACGGCGAGGAACTCGGCGATGACGTTGGCGATGGTCTGGCTTTTCCCGGTGCCGGGCGGGCCGTCGAGCACCAGGCTGGCCCCGCGCGTGGCGGCGACGATGGCGGCGTGCTGGCTGCTGTCGGTATCGAGAATGTGGTGCGTGTCGTGCGGTCTCGTTCGCGAGTCCAGGTCTTCCGGGGACGGCAGGTCGGGCGGGACGCGCAGCGACACGAGCGGGTCGCCGGCGATGGCGCGGCAGAGGTCGTGGCCGGCGATGCGGTCGCGGTTGCGGCCCAAGTCCTCCCACATGGCCAGCTTCTGGAAACTGAACATGCCGAGGGCGACTTCGTCGAGTACCTCCCAGCGAGGCAGGTCGCGGATGCACTTCTGCACCTCGCTGAGGTAGTCGGTGCGCCAGCCCTTCTCATCGGCGTGAGCGCCGTCCTCGATGCGAGGCAAGTGCAGCTTGAAGTCCTCGAGCAGCAGCTGAGCGAGCGAGTGATTGGTCAACAGCTCGTCGTCGGCGGCGCGGAGGCGCCAGGGCGACTCGATGCTGTCGCGCTCGAGCTTCACGGGCACGAGCAGCAGCGGCGAGCGAACCTCGACATCGCTGTCGGATGACTCGAACCAGCGCAGGAAGCCGAAGCAGACATAGAGCGTGGCGACGCCCTGTTCGCTGAGCGACTCGCGGGCCCCGAGGGCCAGCCGCGTCAGCCGCTGCCGCAGCCGGTCTTCGGCCCGGTCGGTGAGCAGGTGGCTGTCGCGCAGTCGCGGCGATTCCAGGCAGCGCTTCAGTTCGTCGACCGCGACGGGTGTCTCGGGCGTGTCTTCATCGTGGATGGGCAGCGTAAGGCTATCGTCCGCGTCGGGCGGGGGTTCGGGGAGGTCGAGGAGGTCGCGGCGGCGAGCGAACGTGAGGGCGGAGCCGCCGAGGAGGCGGTCCCAGAGGTCGCCGGGGTCGGGATGGAGCAGCAGGATGCCGCCGCCGCGGCCGGTCTTGAAGTTGATGAGCCGGTTCCGCCGGGTCGTGTCGAGCAGCTGTGTCCGCCACGCCTCGATGCAGGCGGTCATGTCGAAGCTCATCAGTCCGCTACTCCCCTCGCTGAAGGTCCGCTTCTGCCTCTCTCTCACTTTACCAGCCCGTGGTCGAGAGGCACGACGTCCGTTGCGGAACACCCCCCACGAGAGTCTTCCTTGCTCGCCCGGTTTGGGGTACGATACGCAGGATGGGTGCAGAAAAGGGCGCTGGCCGCGAACCGATGGAAGCGGAGGGGATGATGACCTTCGGTGACATGCTTGCTCTGACAAGGCCTTTCAAAGGGCCCTTCCGGGTGGTGACGTCCAACGGAGAAAGCTACGACGTCCGGCACCGCGAGGGATTCATTCTGACGCCGGGCTACATCTTTATTGGCCTGTTGCCTTCCCCCGCCGGGGAATTCTTCGAGCGGACCACGTACATCGATCTGGCTCACATCGTCCGGGTCGAGCCGCTTCCGCAACCGGCGCCCGCCAAGGGCGACGGGCAGACCTCGTGACAGGCTGCTTGCGGCCTGCGCGAGACACTCACAAGTTCGCCGAACGTTGGCGGTCTTTTCCTGTGGGTGACCCTATGGGGCAACGCAACGCCGATTGGTCGTCGTAGGTTATCACGGAATCATACATGCTCGCCGGGACGGGCGCCCGGACAAACCTCACTTGGTTTCCGGCATGGTCCTGGTATAATCCGTGTGTGGATTCTCTTCCACACAGCCCCGCGCCGCTCGAATGGGCTTGATACCGGCGCAACGAAAGGATGAGTAATGCCAAGCTCCGCCAGGCCATCGCGCTCGAGGCCGCCCGCTTGATGTACGAGCGGGTCGAGTCGGAATACTACACCGCCAAGCGCAAGGCCGCCAAGCGTGTCTGCCGGCAACAGGTCAAACCCGAAGACCTCCCCTCCAACGCCGAGATTCGCGAACAGATCCAGCTCTTCGCCCGCATCCACGAGGGCGAGAAACGCACCCAGCACCTCCGTGAGATGCGTCTCGACGCGCTGCGCCTGATGCGCGTGCTACGGCCGTTTCGACCACGGCTGATCGGCAGCGTCATGACCGGCCATGTCCGCAAGGGCTCCGACATCGACCTCCACCTGTTCACCGACAGCGTCGGCCTGGTCACCGACTTCCTCGAACAGGAAGGCTACCCGTACGACGTCGAGCGCAAGCAGATCGTCAAGCACGGCGAGGCGCGCGTCTTCACTCACGTCCACGTCCACGATCGCTTCAACTTCGAGCTGACAATCTACCCCGAGGACAAGGCCCACTACGTGTTCCGGTCGTCGATCACCGGCAAGGCCATCGAACGGGCGTCGATCCGCGAACTGGAGGAACTGCTCCAGCGCGAATACCCCGACCTCGACCTGGAGGGGCACCTGGCCGAGGCGGCGGAGCGGCCCGACCCCTACGCGATCTTCCGTATGCTGCTGCTGCCCTTGGAGGAGGTGAAGGGCTCGCCCGTCCACCACCCCGAGGGCGACGTACTCTACCACTCGCTGCAAGTCTTCGAGTTGGCCCGCGACTGGCGGCCCTACGACGAAGAGTTCCTGCTGGCGGCCCTCCTGCACGACATCGGCAAGGGACTCGATCGGGCGCACCATGTCGAGGCAGCGCTGAGCGCCCTGGACGGCCTCATCACCGACCGAACGCGTTTCTTCATCGAGCACCACATGCATGCCCACGAGCTGAGGGCAGGCAAGTTGCCGTCCGGGGTGCGCCGCGAGATCGAGTCTTCTCCCGACTTTGAAGACCTCATGCTGCTGCGGCAGCTCGACGACCAGGGCCGCGTTCCCGGCGCGACGGTTGGCACCGTCGACGAGGCACTGGATTACCTGAAAGAACTCGAACGCAGTAACGACGGCTGAACGTCTCTCGCTGCCGCTTCGGGCGAGGTGCCCCTCGTCCAAGAATCCGCCTTTACAAGTTGGGGCTGACCAGCAAAGATGCATGTTCCTGAAAAGAGCGGGCGACCTTCCCACGGTGGGGGGGATCCCGCTTCTGTGTTTTGCTGGGGTTCTCGCACTGCTCGGGAGGGCGAGGCTCCCGCCGAGCCGGCTCGGCGGGAGCCTCGCCCTCCCGAGCAGGTACACGACGGAGAAGAGAACCGAGGCGAAGCCTCGGTCCTGGCGCAGGCGAGTGGAACGGGAGTATCCATGACGACCGAACGCGTGCCGATGACGAAGGAACAGTTCGAGAAGCTCAAGGGCGACATTGACCGGCTGGAGCAGGATATGGTCGAGATCACCAAGCGCGTCGCGGCGGCGAGGGGGATGGGCGACCTCAGCGAGAACGCCGAGTACCACGCCGCCCGCGAGGACCAGGGGATGCAGCAGAGACGTATCGTCCTCGCCAAGGACCGCCTCGCGCGGGCTGTCATCATCGACCCGTCGCAGCTTCCCCAGGGCACGGTCGTCTTCGGGGCCCGGGTGCGCGTCAAGGATCTCGATTCCGGCGAGGTCGAGGAACTGGAGTTGGTCGGCCCCGGCGACGAGGATTACGAGAACAACAAGATCCTGACCACGAGCCCGCGCGGCCGCGGCCTGCTTGGCAAGAAGGTCGGCGAGGTCGCCGAGATCACTGTCCCGCGCGGAATCCTACGTTACGAGATCATCGATATCGGCGCTCCATTTTGATCGATCTTCCGGCGAGCGGGGGGAGCGGCGCGGCGTGAGCCCGCCGGTACGGCCGTA
>JACOUH010000044.1 GCA_016177925.1 Planctomycetota bacterium
TGACTTGTCGTTACCGGGGGGTTCACACCCCCCGCTCGCCAGGGGTTCACACCCCCCGCTCGCCAGCGGTTCAGACCCGCCGCTCGCCAGCGGTTCAGACCCCCCGCTCGCCGGGAGTTCGCTCTCGCTGCTGGCCTGGGCCCGCGACCGCAGCGACCGCATCAGCAGCGCCCGCTGATTCACGATCTTGGCTCGCACTACCTCCTTCGCCAGCTTCAGGGCTTCCGCAGGGTCGCTGAAACGCTTGTACTGCTCCAGTCGTAGCGAGACGTTTTTCGTCGGTGCGGGCTCCAGCGCCGCGATGAATTTGCCATAGCCGGACAGGTAGACGACCGGGATCTCGTTACGCACCAGGCACTCCAGGGCCTGCGTCGAGACCTGGACATTGCCGAACACCACCACCTGCCGCACCAGCGCCAGCGGCACCCGGCTCAGTTCCTCGCCGTCCTTGCGGACCGTCAGGTGCTCGCTCCGTTTGCCAATGAACGCGCCCTGTTCCTGCGCGTACAGGACGGCTCCATCGTCGGACTGGGGAATCACCCGCGTCAGGCCGGCCGGGACCTCTCCCTCGGGCAGACGCGCGCGCTCGATCTGGTAGAGCGTCTCCTCCGGCTGGCAGACCGTCACCAGCGAACAGCCCGGACAGCGATGACGCAGCTCGGGCGGCAACGGCTCCGGCGGAGCCTCTCGCACCGACAACTCGCGGGCCAGGAGGATCGCCTCCCGGGTCTTCGCGCGCAACGGCTCGTCCAGCGGCACGTCCACCCGCTCCCGCGCGCCGAGGTAACTCAGGACGCCTCGCGTCACCGGCATGCCCAACTCCTCCTCCAGCAGCATCCCCTGGGCACACAGCTGCACTGCGTCGTTGTCCCACACCGAAGGCCGGCCGGCCTCGTCGCGCGGACCGCTGCCGCGCTTGTACTCCACCGGATAAGCGATCCCTGCCTTCTCCTCGATCACGTCCAGAGTCGCTGTGATGCCGAGCTGCTCCGAGCTGAGCGATACGCTGCGGGTGTGCAACGCCTCGCCCTCCTTGCGCGTGCGGCCGGCCAGGCCAGGGTTCGTCACGCGGCGATGCTCGAACAGCCCGTCCTCGACGTGCTCGTTGTTTCGCATCAAGCCCTCGACGTACTCCAGGTAGTACAGCCGTGGGCAGTAGGTCACCTGGTTCAGGGCGCGCACCGGGATCGGCTCGGGTGCGGTCGGAACAGTCATGCCTTGTCTCCCAATGTCAGCAGGAATCTGAATCCGTCAGCCACAGCATCGCCGTCCCTGGCACAGGCCGCCCGAATCCGCCGCTCGGGGCATCGTTCCAGCGGCGGCCGCACTTCGCTTGGTCCGCGGCCGGGTCAGCCTTCCCTCCCTCTCTTGTTCCGGCGCCGGTCGTGAAGTTCGACAAAATTCCGCGCAGGCGAAGAACGCGAGGATGGACAGGCCGCGGACAGTGGCACGCACTGCGAGACGTTGGCACGCAGACCAACATAGAACCGCCGGGGACACCCCTTCGGGCCGCGGACGACCGGGGACGTCCCAAGTGATCTGGCATTTGCGACCCCGCTTGCTATAACTCCGCCCGAACGGTCCACTTTACCAGGGAGGAGTTCGACATGCGCTTCAGGACGTTGGTGCCGGCGCTCGTGGTGCTGTGCGGAGCGCAGACTGCCCCCGCGCAGACGACCGCGTGGCGCTTCCACTGGCAGGCCGGACAGGTGCTGACGTATCGCGTCGAGCAGCAGATGCAAGCCGTCGAGGTCCTCAACGGCACGCGCACCCAGACGAAGACGACGACCAACCTCCTCAAGCGCTGGCAGGTCCTGTCCGTCGACGCGGCGGGCGTCGCCACCGTGCAGCACTCGCTCGCCGCCCTCCGCATCCAGACGACCACGCCCTCGGGCGAGACGCTCCTGTTCGACTCCGCCAGCCCCGACAAGAGTAGCTCTCCCCTCCGCGAGCAGCTGGCGAAATACGTCGGCGTACCGCTGTCGACCCTGCGCGTGGACCCCTGGGGCCGCGTTGTCGAGGTGAAGGAGTCGAAGTTCGGACCGGCCAGCCGCTTTGAAGCCGAGCTGCCCTTCGTCATCATCCTGCCCGGCGCGGCGCCGAACCCAGGACAGTCATGGAAACGCGAGTACAAGATCACGCTGGAACCGCCCGCCGGCACCGGCGAGAAGTATGCCTGCGTGCAGCGCTACACCTGCAAACGCCTCGACGGGCCGCGGGCGGTCCTCGGCATCGCCACCGAGCCGAAGGCCCTGCCCGAGGCCCTCGCCGACCAGGTGCCGCTCTTGCGCATGCAGCCGGAGGGCGAGGTCGTCTTCGACCTGGAAGCGGGACGGATGCAGTCCGCCCATCTGAAAGTGCAGAAAGAACTGAAAGACCACCAGGGAGCCGGCAGCAGTTACCGCTTCGAGAGTAGCTATACCGAGAACTACACCGGCGATTGAGTGGTTACGGCGAGAGCCGCTCAGGACGGCTCGCCGGGAGTGCCGGCGTCGGCCAGCAGGCCGACGAGGTTCAGGATCGTCCCCAGCTGCGCGAGGCGCATACCGTAGCGGTCGAGGAACTCCTGCAGAGCGAAGTCGGTGTCCAGCGCATCGCAGCCCTGATCGTTGAGGTTGCTGGTCAGTTCGACGTTCAGCTGGCCGTAGCATCGTTCCAGGGTCGGCAGGACCCGCCGGCACGCGTCGGACAGGCCGGGAAAATCTTCCTTCCAGCGCGACAGAAACGATCGCCAGCGGGCCGCCGCGTCGTGCGCCTGCAGGGCCGCTTTCTGGTAGGCCAGCTGCTCGCGCTGCACCTCCAAGATTTGTCGTAACAGATCGATGGTTTCGGCCGAACCGGGAACCGCCGGGGATGCGTCGGCCGCCCGACGGGAAGCCGTGGACGAAACGTCGATCTGGAATTGCATGGCGAAGTGTGCTCCCACTCGGGGTCGTGATCCGTCTCCTTCTCCATTGTAAGACTTTCGCGTCAAGATGGCAGGGCAGCGCAAAGAAGAGGGCCACCCGCCGGGGGAAGCGGGTGGCCAAGGGAGGGTACATTGACTTGTCAGTTAGGAGGGAGTTTGGCGGGAGAAGCGCTGTCAGGACTCTCCGGCTTGCCCTGGCCACGGGAACGTCTGGGTCCAAGGAGGGGGGAATCCTCCTCGTGCCGTCCCGGGCCCCGCGGGCGGGGTTCCCACGGGGGCCTTTGGGGGAAAGGTCCCGAGCTTGCCATCGGCCCCGACCGTCGCTTCGGATTCGATCGGGTCGTGAGAATCAAAAGCACGTCCCGTGCCAATCCGGCGCGGCATTCGGTTGAAGATCGCAACTTATTGGGATAAAAGGATTTGGGCGATGACTCGTTCATCGGTGCAAGTCCTGCTCGCGCGGCACACTTTGCAAAACTGCCTGGGGCCGTGTAAACGTTACTACCCAAACGGTCTGGGACAACGGCCGGTCTTGTCGAGTAGAGCGACGGGGTGGACAATGAGAGAGGGATCGAACAACGAAGAGGGACAGGGACATGGCGTTCACGAAAGCGATCACGGTCCAGGAGGTCCCGGCAGGGCAGGGAAGACAGGTGACCATCAAGGGCAAGACGCTGGCGGTGTTCAACGTCGGCGGCACCTTCTACGCCATCGACGACACCTGCCCGCACCGCGCCGGGTCGCTGTGGGAGGGAGAGGTCGAGGGGACCGAGGTTGCCTGCCCGCTGCACGGGGCCCGCTTCAACCTGGCCACGGGCGCTCACCTCTGCCCGCCGGCCCAGCGGGGCGTGCAATCCTATCCCGTCCAGGTCGTCGGCGACGAGGTCCAGATCGACGTGCCCTAAATGTGGCGGCAATCGTAGACTTCACGGGACCGCATGTCGGCCGTGGGACAGGCGGCGGCGATGGTAGATCAGGCCAGGGATGAAGAAGCAAACCGCCGAGACGACGCCGAACAGCAGCGGTGCCACCGCGGGGAAGAGGGCCATCGGGATCGCCGTCAGGAACAGGGCGAGCGCGGGCAAGTAGAACGTGCCCGATAGCATCCCTGCTTTCACGACGAACACCATGCCGGCGAACACCGCCAGGATCGGCGACAAGGTCAGCACCCCCACCTTCGGCGCCAACAGCCACTCGACGACGAAGACGGCGATACTGGCGATGATCCCCGCCGCCCAGGCGTGAGCGATCTGCCGCTCGATGAACAGCACCGGCCCGCCGCGTCGCCGCAGCCACCAGAAGATCGCCCCCCAGGTGATGAGGCCGACCGACCACAGCGCCAGGTACGGCAGGTGCTCGCGGTAGCCTTGCCAGAGCATCCCGTTGGTGACGGCACAGAGAAGGAAGATCTGCAAACTGTGCCACATCCACAGGACGCCCCAATTCTCCAGCACCGGGGCGTGGTGCGTCTCGCGGAGCAGGTTGCCGATCACGTCGGCAAGACTGCCCGACCAGACTGACGGCCGCTCGCCGCGCAGGAACTTCTCCAGGTCGCTGGCCAGCGCGGCGGCGCTGGCGTAACGCAGGTCGGCCTGTTTCTGCAAACACTTCAGGCAGATCAGTTCCAGGGCGCGGTCGACCTTTGGATTGAGGCGGCGCGGCGACACCGGCTCCTGGTCGAGCACCATCAGCAGCGTGTCGACGGAGGTGGCAGCCTGGAACGGCGGACGGCCCGTGAGACACTCGTAGAGGATGGCGCCGAGGCTGTAGACGTCACTGGCGGGGCTCGGCCGGCCGCGGCTGCCGGTCAGCCACCATCGGAGTCAAGCCGGCGAGCGGGGGGCGTGAGTCCCCTGATTGGATGGCATCAGGGGGCTCACGCCCCCCGCTCGCCAGCAGGATGTTGCTCGGCTTGAGGTCGCGGTGCAGGACGCCCTTCTGGTGGGCGTGGTCGATGGCGCGGGCGATCACGGCAACGCAGGCAGCGGCCTCGCGCGGCGGCAACGGGCCGTCGTCGATCAGCCGCGCCAGCGTCGTTCCTTCGACGTACTTCATGGTGAAATACGGCTGGCCATCGACCTCGCCGACGTCGTAGACGGGCACGATGTTGGAGTGGTCCAACCGTGCCGCCGTCTCCGCCTCGTGGCGGAAGCGCTGCGCCTCGCCCTCATCAGCATCGCTGTTGCGCAGCACCTTGAGGGCGACGACCCGGTCAAGGCCAAGGTGCCGCGCCTTGCAGACCACTCCCATGCCGCCGCGGCCCAGTTCTTCGAGGATCTCGTAATCGCCAAAGCGGCGCCCCAGCAGGGGGCCCGGACGGCCTGCTTCCCGCGCCGACGGCTCGAGCGTCGTGGGAAGGTAGGTCGGCCGATCCTGGGCAGGAGGGGCTGGGGTGGGACGACCGAAGACGCCGACGACCTGCACGGCTGCCCAGAGCTGGCGCAGTTCGTCGGCAAGGTCGGGGTTCTCACGGGCGGCTTGCTCGACCTCGGCCGGCTCGCCACGGCGCGTTCGTTCCGTCAGCACCTCCAGCAGCCCGGCCAGACGCCGGTCGCGGTCGGCGGCGGTTTCAGGGGGACTGCTCATGACGAAGGACCTTCGCCCGGGGCCAGCAGCAGCGCTTGCAGCCGCCGCACCGCCCGCAGGCAGCGCATCGACGCGGCCGCCTCGGTCAGATCCAGCGCCTCGGCGACGTCCTGGTTGGACAGCTGCTCGACGTAACGCATCAGGATGATGTCGCGATCGTCCTCGTCCAGCTTGCCGATCGCCTCTTGCACCCTGCGCTCCATTTCCTGCCGCATGGCTGCCGAGGCGGGTGTCAGCTCCTGGTCGAAGAACTGCGCCGCCCAGTCGAAGGACGACTCGTCGGGTCGATGGACATGCAGCGACTGCTCGCGGTCGACACTGCGGCGCTGGGCGAGGCGTTCGTGGCGGTGGGCGTCGATGATGTGGTCCTTGGCAATGTGGCGCAGCCAGAGGTGGAATGGCATGGCCGGCTTGCGCAGGTAGTCCTGAAGCCGGCGGTGGGCTTCGAGCAGGACGTCCTGCACGATGTCGCTGGCGTCGACGCGGGCCGCCAGGGCCGGGTCGAGACGCGCGCCAATCATGCGCCGCAGCGGTTCGCGATGAGCGGTCAGGAGGCGCTCGACGGCGCTGGCATCGCCCTGCTTCGCCTGCTCCAGGAGCTGCTGCGTCTCAGGCGTGTTGCTCCCCATGTCGGAGCCTCCACCTCGGGCTGGGGACTCAGGCGGCGGGCGAGAAGCCGATGAGCGTCAGGCCGATGCCGAGGACTCCCTTCTTCTTGCCGTTGACGATGACGTCCTGCGTGGCGTTCAGCACCCAGTGCTTGTTCTCGCGCATCTGCAGCGCCGGGGCCTTGCCGAGGTCCTTCTTCGCCACGGGGAAGAGGAGGAAGATCGCCGGGTGGCCCGTGCCGCTGGCCTTCTTGCTCAAGTCGTGCAGTTTCTCCGGCTCGAACGTCTCCTTGCCCTCGTCGTCACCGGCGGGGGCCAGCAGCAGAAACTCGCCATGAGGCGCCGTGCCCATGTGATCGCCGTCCATCGGCTGGATGGCCAGTCGCATCGTGTAGACGCCTGCCTTGATCTTCTGCTTGCGGTAGTCGCCGAGTATCTCCTTGATGCGGACCGCGCCGACCAGCGTTGTCGGTGACACCTCCTGATAGGTCAGGCCGTTCTGGATCTGGGCGTCGGTCGCCTTGGCAGGCAGTTCCTTGCGGAACCAAACCTCGGCAAGTTGATTCCCCTTGTCGTCGAAGAACTGGACCGATTGCTCCGCCAGCAGTTTGCGGACGGCGTCCTTCAACTCCTTGGGCGGCTCTGCCTTGTCCGTCACCTTGATGCGGAACGGATTGGCCGCCGGCGCCGACGAGGCGGACAGCACCAGGGCGACGAGGACGGGGAGGGTGCGTGACATCGTGGCGTAGCTCACTTTCTGGCGAGGGAGAAAAACCAGCCCGATGCCCCTTAGCCCGACGCGCCAGCGAGGTTGACGTGTTCCTCGCTGGCGCGTCGGGCTAAGGGGCATCGGGCCGGGGGCGCTTCGGGATCGCGACAGCTCAGCGCAGCTCGAACGAGCCGACGTAGGCGGAGCGGCGACCGCTCTGCTTCCAGGACTGGTCGATGCCCTTGCCGTTGAAGCAGTTCTCGACGGCCACCGCGGCCTTGACCTTCACGTTCTTCGCCAGCGGCGGATAGAACGCCGACTCGTTGCCGCAGATCTTGTCGTGCTCGCCGTCGATGCAGCGCGTCTCGATCTTCGCCACGCCGGCGTTCAGCACGGCGCAGGCGTCGTTCTTGCACGGGCAGGCTTTCAGGTCGATGGCACCGCTCTGGACGCTGACGACGTTGCGGAGCAGGGCGCCGGCCTGGCTCCTCGCCAGCCGCACGAGCGCATCGCGCTGGGTGCTGCTGGCACGGCGGTCAACGATCAGTACCGCCTTCGCCTGGCCGGCCTGGGCCACGCCGAGCGTGTCACTGGCCTCGACGACGGCAACGACGCCGAGCCCGTCGAGGGAGACGTTGTCGAGGCTGCCCTTGTCGATCTTCCAGCCAAGGACGGCGTGCTTGCCGCCGAGGTTGACCTCGGCGTTGGCGAAACAGGGCCCCGTCCAGACGTCGCAGGTGCGGGCCTCGATGTAGGAGCCGGAGATGCCGGCGGCGCTCGCGGGCATCGCCACCAGGGCGAGGGCCAGGACGGCCAGGGACAGACGAGTCATTACAACATCCTCCTCGGAAGGCGGGCGGGGTGGCAGGTTTTTCTCACACATCTGCCATTGTCGAAGCTCGTTCCGACCACGTCAAGGGCCTTCCCCGGGACGTTGGCCCTGTCACGAGGGTTTCGGGCTTCCGCATCCAGGGCGAGGGCGATAGACTCGACCTGTCGGAGAAGCGTGATCCATTCTGCCGTCGAACGCCCACGGTCGGAGAGAACGACCATGCCGGAAACCCTCACCTGTCCCGAGTGCCAGCGAAAGGTGCGTCTGCCGGACCACCTGATCGGCAAACGGGTGAAGTGTCCCAGTTGTGGCGGGACGTTCACGGCGACGCCGACCACCATGGCGGTGCCCGCCCTCCCTACCGAGCCGGAGCCCGCTGTCCCGTTCGAGCCGATGCCGGCGCCCGTCGGGCCGGTGTCGGCGCGCCCGCCAGTCGAGGAACAGGAAGGTGACTTGGCGTTTCCCCGTGAGCCCGAAGTCGACATCCCGACTGCCGATGTGTCCGCCTGGTTCGGCGTGCGAATGGGGCTGCGATTGCAGGTGATTGCTCATTGCGCCGTGGCGGGCGGGCTGGGGCTCATCCTCTTGCTCATTCTGGTTACGCTGTCGGCCTCCGAACCCTCCGCCTCGCGCGGCGGTCGATCGGAAGGGGTCGGCACCTTCGCGATCATCCTGACGATCCTCTCCGGGTTGTCGATGCTGACGGGCTGGATTCTTACCCTCGTGGCCGGCTGCTTTCTCTTGGGCACGACGCCCCGCCGTAGCGCCCGCGAGCTGGCCCTCGGGATGCTCCTGA
>JACOUH010000045.1 GCA_016177925.1 Planctomycetota bacterium
TACCCCAGACCAGTGAGAGTATGCTCAAGATTAGCAGCATACAACTGATGCGGCAGCGTTTACGCCCGAAGAAGCCCCGTTTTGTCTTCCATTATCCGAAACCCCTGGAAAATGCAGCAAAGTAGTTTTTCAACAGCCTGTTAAACCCTCGGGTGGCGGTTCAAGTCCGCCTGGTCCCATTTGCCGAAGCGAATGACGATGGTATCGCAGTAGGGATTTTGACGGGTGGGGTTCAAGTCCCTCTGGTCTCACTGGATCGATGACGGGCGCACCCATGATGTAAGGGTAGCCTCTCTCGTTGCCAACGAGAACGTGCCGGTTCAAGTCCGGCTGGGTGCTCTGCGGACCGTGCCCCACGACGACAGCTTACAAACACTGCTCACTCTTTTTCCAAAGGAGACGCTGAGCAACAGCCTGTTACGCTGTTGATTGCGATGCTGTCGTGACTTGCACGGTCTTCTTCGCGGTGTGGGAAAGTTTGGCAATCCGCCTGGCTGGGGGCCAGGAGTAGCGTCGGTTCAAATCCGACCACCGCGACTGGGACGCCCGGGTAGGCAACCGGAAGACCACCGATGCTTAAACCATCGGATGCTGTGGGTTCGACTCCCACACCGGGTATCGGCAAACACGGCTCGGTAGGCAACCGGCAGACCAGTCTGATTCAAAACCAGACATGCTGTGGGTTCGATTCCCACTCGGGCCACTGGCCAGAACGTCCTCGTGGAGCAGCCGGGAGTGCTCGCGGCCCTGTCAAGGCCGAGGTCGGGGGTTCAAATCCCCTCGGGGACGCTGGATGCATTGCGTCGGCTGGGCATTGGCGAGCCCACGCGGCTGTAACCCGCACGCACCACGCTATTGCAGGTTCGACTCCTGCCCGATGCACTCACGGCCCGTTCGGCGTTCGGTGACGCTGCCTGTCTCTCGAGCAGGAACGAGGGGTTCGACTCCCCTACGGGCTACTCGGTAGCCGGGGCACGCGGTGACCCGCTGACAGGGCCAGGTGGCGGAATCAGCAGACGCGCGAGGCTCAGAACCTCGAGCCCGAAATGGGCGTGGGAGTGCAAGTCTCCCCCTGGTCACTCGAAGGCGCAAGGTGGACGGGAGCTGGTTCCCAGCGCGGTTTCATACGCCGTACGACGTCGGTTCAAATCCGACCCTTGCGACTCTTTTTTGTGCGGATGGACGAGTGTCCGGCAGGGTCTCATAAGCCCAGCTTTCAGGTGCGACTCCTGAATCCGCAACTTGGCCGGCGGGATGTATGTCCTGCCGGCCGGACGACCAGGTGGTGGAAGCGGCAGACACACGATGTCCGGCAGGCAGGCACATAGGGGTTCAAATCCCCTCGACTCCACTTGAGGACTTCGCACGGAAGGTAGCCGGATACGGTTGGCCAGGCCGCTCTGGAAACGGTGGACTTCCCCACGACGGGTGGACACCCTGTTAAGAAACCATTTCAAAAATCCCTCCCCCAACCCCTCCCGGAAGCGGAGAGGGGAGCAAGACCAGGTTTTTCCCGTCTGCTTCCTCTCTCCGCTTCGGGGAGGGGCTGGGGGGAGGGGTTTTTGTAACAGGTTCTTACAGGGGCGTCGAGACGGGCGGGCCCTCGGGGTCGAGCGACTGGCGCGGCAACCCGTCGAGGCCATACTTCTTCATCTTCTTGTACAGCGTCACGCGGCTGATGCCGAGCGAGCGAGCCGTGCGCGAGCGGCTGTAGTTGTTGCTCTGCAGCGCTCGCTCGATCACGGTGCGCTCCGCGTTGTCGCGGCTGATGTCCAGGACCCTGACGAGACCGGATCTCTTCAGCCGCGGCGCCGCCCGGCAGTCACGGACCGGCTCCGGCAGGTCATCCGGCCGTAGCACCGGCCCCTTGCTGACGAGCACCGCTTGCTGCACCACGTTCTCCAGCTGGCGGAGGTTGCCCGGCCAGTCGTGGCTCTCCAGCGCGGCCATCGCCTCGGGACTGATGTCGAATAGCTGCTTGCGGAACTTCGTGTTGAAGCGGGCCGCCATCGCTCGCGCCAGCGGGGCGACGTCCTGGACGCGCTCGCGCAAGGGCGGCAAATGGAAGGACATCACGTTGAGGCGGTAGTAGAGGTCGGGACGGAAGCGCCCCTGCCGCGTTGCCGTCTCGAGGTCCCAGTTGCTGGCGACGATCAGACGCGCCTGGCAGCGGTGCGTCTCGTTACTGCCGACCGGCTCGTACTCGCCCGTCTCGATGACGCGCAGCAGGCCGGCCTGCGCTTCCAAGCCCAACGTATCGATCTCGTCGAGCAGGAGCGTTCCCTTGCCGGCGACGGCGAACTTACCGATCTTGGTGCGGTCGGCGCCGGTGAATGCCCCCTTGACGTGTCCGAAAAAGACGCTTTCCACCAGGTTGGCGGGTTGGGCGCCGCACGGCACGCTCAGGAAGGGCTCGCTGCGCCGCGGCGAGCACTCGTGCATCAGCCGGGCCAGGTACGTCTTGCCGGTGCCCGTTTCGCCGGTCAGCAGGACGGTAACGTCGTGGACCGCTGCCAGGGCGATCCGCTCCAACAGCGGCAGCAATGAAGGCGTGAAGGTGAGCAGCCGGCGGCGGACGATGTCGGGGACCGTCTCCTCATGCAAGCCGTTTCGGTCCGGGCCGAGGCGCTCCCGGACCACTCGAACCAGGGCGTCGGCCTCGTCGGACCAGCGCAGCCGGCGGGCGAAGTGCGGTTCGAGCGCCGGCAACAGTTCGTCGGGACCATCCCCGGCGACAACCAGGACGGGAGGCGGCAACTTCTGCAGCCGCACCTCCTGGACAAGGTACTGGACCGGCTCGGGATCGCAGGGCAGGGCCAGCGCCAGCAGCAGCAGGCCGTCGGTTTGCGGGCCGAGGTGGTCGCGGCACGAGTCGGTGCGGCACAGCAAGGCCGGGCGACCCAGCGCCTGCACGAGACGGGTCTGGATGGCGTTGGCAAGCCGCTGGTCGTCGGCGACCAGCACCAGGCGGGGGCCGGGCATTACTCCATTCCTTCCCCGATGTCGGGGACATCGGCTGACGGGTCGAGAAGGGCCTGCGTGTCAAGAACAGCACGGGCGACGTCGCGCATCGGCCGGCGCTGCCGGCGGGCCAGCGAGCGGATGCGCTGGTAGGCCTGCCCTTCGGGAATCTTTAGACGCTGGGCGAGGAAGCCCTTGGCGCGCTCGACGAGGATGCGATCCTCGAGACGCTGCTGCAGTTCGCGGACCTGGCCGCGGGCCGCGCCGAGCCGCCGTACCGAGGCCGCGGCACTGGCAAGGGCGAACCGAAGCCCCTCCGCGTCCGCCCTGGGCGGTGCGAAGATGACCGGGTACTGCCGGGCCAGTTCAACCCAGCCCCCGGCGCCCGGGTCTGTCGTCACGGCGACCACGCCGACACCAAGGCCGAGCCACTCCGCCAGCCGTGCATCGTGCGGTGGGACGCGGTCCGCCACGACAAGGAAGGGGACCGTCACGTTGCGCCGCCCCTTAATTCGGGCCAACGCGGGGACCCGTTGCCCGAGGAAAGCAATGGGAGGGACGGGACGACCGGCGAGTTCCGTCAGCGCACTTTCCAGGGCGTTCTCTTCCTGGTCCGCCTCCAAGCGGAGGAGGAAAACCTGGGGGACATCGTCCGTCCCACAGGTTTCTTCGGCCGGGGCCGGCGCACCCCCGTCCATCCTGTGAACCTTTTGCAGCGTCATCGTCTGGGATACCTGCTCGCTCTCCGTTGTCTTGTTGTTCCGTCTTCGCGGGCGAGAGCATGCGCATGTCTCCCCAGGCAGCATAGCTTACTTTTCCATGCCGGGCGTTTCAAACTCTTTACAGTGGCATTTTGTTCACATGCCCGGTGCCCCATCCAGAATGGCAACGCGAACCCCCGGCGTGACCGTCGACCAGTGATTTTTTCCTTGCGGGATCTGTCAGGGCGCGTTAGCGGAAAAGACTTAACCGACTTCGCTATCCCGGCATGAAAGAGCCACACAAGCTTGCCGACCGGAGTAATATCGTCCGTTACGGCAGACCCATCCACTTGCGCACGACCCACTCCGCGGTCAGCAGCAGCACCACGACGACCAGTATCCACGGCCACTGCCAGAGCTTGCTCTCGTCGCTCTCCGTCTTGGTCACCGCCTTCTGGCCCAGCAGGGCGATCAGTTCCTCCGCGTCCTCCACCGTGTAGACCTTGCCGGTGCCGTTCTTCTCGGCCAATTCCTTCAACAGAGCCCAGTTCGTCTCGAGGTGCATCATCTCGCCGCTCTCGCCCTCGGTGACCGAGAAGGGCGCCTTCAGCGTGCCCGGCTTGCCTCCCTCGGGCGGCGCCTCCAGCTTGTCCTTGAGGGCGGGAATGTCCAGTTCGACGTGATACTGCCCACCCGACAGGTTGCGCAGCTGCCCCTCCAGCACGCGCTGCTGCAAGTCGCGCTGCTTCAGTTCCACCACCGCGACCACTGTTTCCTTCTTGCTCTCGCCCTTGCGGACAATCTTCGCCTGCGCCTTCAGGTCCGGTGGAATCTCGGCGATCTCCTCGGTCAGGCGGACGACCACCTTGACCGACTCGCCGTTGCCGTAGACGGCCTGTGGCGTGCCGAAGCGGACGAACTGGTTGCCCGTCATCAGCGGCTTGTCGGACGCCGCCCAGCGGATGGTCTGGCTCCAAAAGCGATGGTGATAGGTGTCGCCGACGCGCCAGCGCCAGCGCCAGGTGCTGTCCACGCCGACATAGAAGACGCGGCCGAAGCCGTAGTTTGTCCGCACCAGCAGGGCGTGCTCTTCTTCTTGCTGGCGACGCTGCTCCGCGGTGAGCGCCTCCTCCTCGCCGGCGACGTAAGCCAGGATCGCCGCCCCCTTCTTCGCCTTGCCGACCACGCCCCAGTAATGACGTGGCATCGAGGCCCAGCGGTGCAGGTTCTCCTCCAGCGTCCCCTCCGCTTCCAGCCGCAGGAAGTCGACATCCTTGCCCGCCTCGGTCAGCGTGACCGGAAAGCCCTCCGTCGGAGTCAGCACCTGCGGCACCTCGATCGGCAGCATCTTCACCAGTGGGTCGCGGATGTCCTTGGCCCCCGCCATGTCCTCGTCCTGCTCGGCCTGGAAGGCCAGCGGCATCGCCCGCTTGCCGGCCAGGACGACCAGTGTCCCCCCGCGGTCGGCGACGTATTTCTCCAGCCGAACCCGGTCCGCGCGCGGTAACTGGTCGGGCGTCACGTCGCCCAGGATGATACAGTCGTAGTCGTTGAGCGGGTCCTTGTCCGCATCCTTCAATGGCGGCAGTGCCAGCGACGGGTTCTTCATCTGCTTCAGGTCTTCCTCGGACACCCGGCCCAGGCGCGGCTGGGTGAACACGACACTGTCGACCTTCATCGAGCGGTCGCGCAGGAGGGCTTGCCACAGGTAGTGGAATTCCCAGCGCGCCTCGCCGTCGATCAGCAGTACCTTCGACTTGTCGTCGGCAACATTGATGAGCACCGACTGCTGATTGTTTTCCTCGCGCGACTCCTTGGTCGACTTGTCGCCCGGGCGGACCGTGGCGACCAGCGTCTGCCGCCTCTCCGTGTCCATGCGGACGGAGAAGGTTTCCGGCGGATACTCCTGGTCCTTGCCATCGTGCTTGATCGCGCGCTCGTCGAGCGGCTTGTCCTCCTCGCCGGGACGATGGACCTTGACGATCAGGTCCTGCGCCTTCAGGCCAGCGACCTTGAAGCGGACTTTCACCGGCACGTCGACGTCCTTGAAGGCCGACGGCGGAGCGGTGACGGACAGCACGGCGATGTCGGCCGGCGGCTTGCGAGCGCCCAGCGCGATGGGGTAGAGGGGGATCTTCTCGTCCTTCAGATGACGTGCCTTGTCGACCGGGGAATCGCCGGTATTGTGCTGGCCATCGGTGAGGACGAGGAGCCCGAGCACCTTGCCCTCGCTCCCCCCCGAGCGCTCGAGCGCGCGCGTCAGCGGCAGCTTGAGGTCGGTCGCCGCCGTCCGCGCCAGGGAAGAAACCGTTTCCTCCTCCGGTTTGTCCTTTTTCGTATCCTTGGGCGTCGTCCCCCTCTTGAAGAGGGCTTCCAGCTCGGCGGGCGTGCTCTCCTGGATGTCGCCGGAGAAGCCGAACAGTTCGACCTTGTGCTTGGCAGAGATCTGGCGGAGCAAGCGCACGCCCTCGTCGGAGAGCAATTCGCGGGCCGCCTGTGACCGCGTCAGGACGTCGACGCGATTGCACACCTCATCGTGAGCCTTGCGGCGGGCTTCCTCTTCCTTCTCACGGCGCTGCGGATCGTCGGGGAACTCGTCCGGCTTGACCCACTGAATCGGCCGCTTGGCCTCGTACTGACTGATCCACTCATCGAGTTGGGTGTTGCTGGCGAGTCCGCCAGCGAGCTTGAGGGCCTTCGCCAGACGCAGTTTTTCGGCGGGTTCGCGCTGCGGGTCGCGGAGGTCCATGCTGTCGGACAGGTCGATGGCGACCATGACGCGCCCGGGCAGCTCCTCGTGCGTTTCGTGGGTCAACTTGGGTCGGAGGCTGACCAGGGTCACCGGCACGAGGATGACGAGCAGTCGCAAGAGCAGCAATGAGAACGCCCGGCCGCGCGACACCAAGCGCATCTCGTAGCGGTACAGCCAGAGCACCAGCGCCAGCGGCACGAGGTAAACCAGCGCCAGCAGGACGGTCTGAAGGGCCGGGCCGAGATACTCCCAGCGTGGCGTCAGGAGCAGGTAGTCGTCGGGGCCGAACCAAGGGATGCGGATCATGGCGCGCCTTTCCGAGTCGTCGAACTGTCGGGCCGCCGCTTGCGGCTTAGCGCGCCCTTCACCTGACGGGCGACGTGCGCGCTAAGCCGCAAGCGGCGGGTTCCGACGCGACGATGTCAACTCCTGTTCTTGACGATGCGGCGGGTGAACCAGACCTCGACACACAACAGGGCGATCACGCCCAGCAAGAACCAGTCCCAGAACTCCTGACGTCGACTCTCCTTCGACAGCTTCTCCAGCAGCCGCCCGGCGTCGTCCTCGTAGGCGAACGGGACGAACTTGCCAACCGTTTCTCGGTCGGCGTCGCTGGCCGGCGTCAGGTCCGCCTCGTTCGGATCCGGCTGGACGGCGTACAGCGCCGTCTGACCATCGGCGATCCCCAGCTTCCAGACGCCCGGCTCACCCAAGCCCTTGTGGACCAGCAGGGCGAACCGCCCCTGTGGCGTCACCTCGGCGGCATAGATGCCGTCCTTCTCCTCGGCGCCGACGACCAGCGGCTTCGGTTCCTTGTCGGAGGGCCCCTGCAACGTCAGGCCCTCCTGCGTCGCCTCGCGCGGCAGGCGGTAGCGCAGCGGCTGGCCCGGGTCGAGGTTGTGCTCGACCGCCCGCAGGTCGGCGAGGTAGCAGACCAGTTCGTGGACGAACGGCGTGAAGGCCTGCATGCTGACGAGGTTGTTGCGCCAGCTGTCGTTGAGCGGAACCGTACAGAGCAGGACACGGCCCTCGCCGAAGCGGCGCTCGACGAGGAACGGCACGCGACCCTTGCTGAGCCGCGCCACCGCCCCACCGGCCTTCTCCAGCCCCGGCGGCGTCACCTGCCACCAGCGGAAGAACCAGGCGCTGTCCAGGCCGGTGATGCTCGGGGCACGGAACAACTCCAGGGCCGGGTGAAAGAACGTCTCGCGCAGCGGGCGGGCGGCCCTGGCCAGGTCGCCGTCCTCGCCCTCGACCTTGTCCAGCTTCGCCGGCAGAAAGCCATTGCCGTCGCGGTGCAGCAGCCGGTTGTAGGACTCCTTGTCGACCTTGTCGCCGAGCGTGATCAGCACTCCGCCGCCTTCGCGCAGGAATTGCTCGATGGTCTGCACCTGAGTTGACTCCAGTTCCGGCACGTTGCACAGGATCAGCACCTGCGGCCGGGGGTTGGGTTTGCCCTTCTCCGGCTCTTTCTGCTCGGCCTTGAGGGACAATTCGTCGAAGTCCTTCGCCGCGACGACCTTGACCTTCGCGACCGGGGCCTCGTCGCCCTGCGGGTCGAGAGCGGTCTTGAGGAAGTGTCCGCCGCGCGTCTTGCCGACGGGCACCGGCCCGCCGTCAACCAGCAAGATCGGCCGTGGCTCGACGACCTCCAGGGCGAAGTGGCGGTGGTTGTCGATCGGCAGGTAGTCCTTGACGGCGTAGCCATCTCCGCGCTTCTCCGGCGGCGGATCGGGCTCGACGGTGACGGTCACCAGGTGCGAGCCGGGACGGGAGAACTTGTGGCTGAACGTCAGCGGCACCTGCCCTTCCTTGAGTTTCGCCTCGCGCGGCGCTTCGAGGTTCTTGACAAACTTACCGTCGACGTCAAGGCGGACCTCATACGGCGGACGGTACTCGGCCTGCCCGCTCAGGCGCAGCGAGGTGCGAAAGGTGACCTCCTGGTTGACGGCGACGACGGCACGGCTGGCGGTGACGGAGTCCATCGACCAGTTGGCCGGCTTCTCCGGGCGGTGCGGGTCGAGGTTGACGACCCACAGGTTCGGCTTGTAATCCTCGCCGGCCAGACGCTTGCTCGCCAGGTCCTCCCAGCCGTTGAGCGTCTGGCGATCGGCCCAACCGAAGCGCTGTCCGTCGCTGACAAGGATGATGTCGCGCTCGGAGCGCTCGCTCTTGTCGAGGAGGGCGTGGGCCAGCTGGACCGCCCGCGGCCAGTCACACGAGCCGCTCGGCGCGGGCAGCTTACCGATGTGGTCGCGGACACGCTCGAAGTCGGTTGTCAGCTTGCCGAGCAGGGCGACGGGCTGCTTGCGAGCGACCAGGAGGGCGACCCCATCGCCGGGCGCCAAGCCCTTGACGAAGGTGTTGGCCCATTCCTTGGCCTGCTCGTGGGCCGACTTGCCGGTGCCCTTGAAGCTCATGCTCGCCGAGCCGTCGAAGATCAGCACGACGTCGCGATTGGGCCGCGGGCCGGTCGACAGCGACCAGTCATCGGTGAAGGGCCCGGCCCAGGCGAGCACGAGGGCGGCGATCAGTCCCATGCGCAGCAGCATGAGGAGCAGTTCCTCGATCAGCAGCCGCCGTCGCGTCACTTCGCTGACCTGGAGGAACTGCATGGCGCCCCAGTCGACGACGTCGTAGCGGCGCCGGTTGAGGAGGTGGATGATCGGCGGGATCGCCACGGCCGCCAGGCCGGTCAGCATCATCACGTTGAAGAAGCTCATGCTTCACCGTCCGTGGCGAGCGGGGGGTGTGAACCCCCCGGTCCGTCAAGTACCGGGGGGTTCACACCCCCCGCTCGCCGGGGTTGTTGGTCGCTGTCACTTCATGCGGCTCTGCCGGGCGGTCAAATACAGGCCGAGCGCCTTCTCCACGGGCTCGTCGGTCCGCAGCAGATAGTAGTCGACCCGGGCCTGTCCCGCCTGCTCGCGCAGGTCTTTGCAGAATTGATCGAAGTTCTTGCGATACTCCTTGCGCAGCGCTTGCGGGTCGACGAGGAGTCGGTGCCCGGCGACTTCCAGGTTGCGGAACTGGGTCCACTTCTTGAAGGGGAACTCAATCTCCTCCGGGGCGAGGACGTGGAATAGCAGTACCTCGTGGCGCTTGTGGCGGAAGTGCTGAATGGCGCGGATCAGGGCGCGGAGGTTGTCGAAGCAGTCGGACAGGATGACGACCATGCCACGGCGCGTGATCTGCTCGGCCATGCGGTCCCACAACGGCGCCATGCTCGTTTCGCCACCCGGCTGCGTCTCCTGCAAGACGCGGAGGATCTGCAGCAGATGCTTGGAGTTCGCTTTAGGCGGGATCATCTGCCGTACCTTCGTGTCGTGCAGCGCCAGGCCGACCGCATCGCGCTGGTGCAGCATCAGGTAGGCGAGCGAGGCGGCGATGTACTGGGCATACTCGAACTTGCTCGCCGTCTTGCCCTTGTAGGCCATGCTGCCGGAGGCGTCGACGAGCAGGTACGCCTTCAGGTTCGTCTCCTCCTCGTACTCCTTGATGAAGTAGCGGTCGGTCTTGCCGTAGGCACGCCAGTCGATGTGGCGGATCTCATCGCCGGGATAATACTGGCGATGCTCGGCGAACTCGACCGAGAAGCCCTTGTACGGGCTCTTGTGGACGCCCGTGAGGAAGCCCTCGACAAGCTGCCGTGCAACCATCGCGAGACGGCCGTACTTGGACAACGACGTCGGATCGAAATGAATCGAGGCGGGTGGCATGTCGGTCGCTCGTGTTCCGGGGCGAGGCAACGGTCGTTTAGCCGCGAGCCTCTGGCGAGCGCGAGTGGCGCGCTCGCCAGAGGCTCGCGGCTACCCCAACGGGATTCACGCCCTCCTAACCGCGGCAGCAGCTTCCTGCTGCGGCAGCGGGATGGCGGAGAGCAGGCGATCAATGATCGTGTCGGTCGTGATGCCCTCGGCGTCGGCGTTGAAGGTCGTCACCAGGCGGTGGCGCAGCACCGGGTGGGCGACGGCCTTGATATCGTCGGTGGTGACGTGCAGGCGGCCGTGCAGGATCGCTCGTGCCTTGCCGCCGAGGATTAGGTACTGGCTGGCGCGCGGCCCGGCGCCCCAGGCGATCAGCTCGGGGATGAACTTCGGCACCCCCGCGTCGCGTGGCCGCGTCGCCCTCACAAGGTCGGCAGCATAGGCGAAGACGTGATCGGCGACAGCAACCTGACGCACCACCTCTTGCAGCTGCAGGATTTGCTCGCCCGACAGCAGCGCTTGCAACTCGGTCTTCACGTTGCTGGTGGTCCGCTTCATGATGTCCAGTTCCTCAGCACGGCTGGGATAGCCGACGATGATGTTGAACATGAAGCGGTCGAGCTGGGCCTCGGGCAACGGATAGGTGCCCTCCTGTTCGATCGGATTCTGCGTCGCCAACACGAAGAACGGTTCGGGGAGGTGATAGACGTTGCCGGCGGCGGTAACGTGGTGCTCCTGCATCGCTTCGAGGAGAGCGGCCTGTGTCTTGGGCGGCGTGCGATTGATCTCGTCAGCGAGGATCATGTTGGCGAAGATGGGGCCGGGCAGGAAGGTGAAGCGGCGCCGGCCCGTGTCGGGATCGTCCTGCAAGATGTCGGTGCCGGTGATGTCGGCCGGCATCAGGTCGGGCGTGAACTGGATGCGCTTGAACGAGAGATGCAGGATCTTCGAGACGGTGCTGACGAGCAAGGTCTTGGCGAGGCCCGGCACGCCGACGAGCAGGCAGTGGCCACGGCTGAACATCGCCATCAGCAGCTGTTCGACGACCTGCTTCTGGCCGACGATCACCTTGCCGATCTGTTCGGTCATCTTGTGGTAGGCGGCGGCGAGTTCACGGACGGCCTGGGCCTCGGGAGGCGTGGTGGATGGTTGCGTCATTGGCAGGTGCGTCTCGGTTGGTGGGGTGGCGGGATCAAGGGGCGGACTTGTATTCTACCCGCCGGCCGCGGCAGTGCAACCGGGTCGCCTTGTCATCCTTGGTCGATTCTGCTTTCTTCAAGGGGTCCTCATCGCCCAGAAGTGTGGACGGGCCCATGCGCACCCAGATCCGAATCGTGGCGGGCTCACTGCGCGGACGAAAGTTGACCTGCAACGTCAACCCCAACCTCCGCCCCACACCGCAGATGGTCCGCGAGGCACTCTTCAGTTTGCTCGGCAACGCCGTGCCGGAGCGACCCTTTCTCGACGTCTTTGCCGGCACCGGCGTCGTCGGCATCGAGGCCCTCAGCCGCGGGGCCAGCCGCGCCACCTTCATCGAGCGCGACTTTCGCCTGCTCGCCGACGTCGAGCGCCACCTCCGTCAGTTCGGCATCTTCGACCAGGCCGTCCTCGCCCGCGCCGACGTCTACCGCTGGGCCGAGCGCTGGCAACCGCCGGCCGAGCCCGTCAATGTGTTTATCAGCCCGCCCTTCGCGGACTTCGAGCACCGCCTGGACGACCTGCTGAATCTGATCGCTGAGTTCCAGGCCAAGGTCGCCGAGGGGTCCGTGCTGGTGCTGCAGGCCGAGCACGGCGTACCGCTGGACGAATTGCCGGCCCGCGAGCAGTGGGAGGATCGCCGTTACGGTCGCAATCACCTGCTCATCTGGGTGCGCGAGACAACGGAGCCCGCCACTGGACCGACCGAAAACGGCAAGCAGCGGGAATGAGACTGCTCCCAGCCCGCCGCTCGCTTTCCCCTTTGCAGACACCTCCGTAGGAATACAGGCGACGCCTCCGGCCGGAACAGAACTCTGCCGTTCGCCCGGACCACGAGTTGCTGGCACCATGAAACCGCAGCACCCCTCACACGCCCTGCTCCACCGCATCAGTCATCGCCGCATCGCTCCGCCGCCGATCACGGCGCAGACAGGCGTCGCCCAGCTCCTCGACGACATGTATCTGTCGTACAACGCCGGCCGGCTGCGCGAGGCGTGCCAGCTGCTCGCCACCAAACTGCTCGCCGACGACTGCGTGGTCGGGCTGACGCTCAGCGGGGCGCTGACGCCAGCGGGCCTCGGCATGTCGTGCCTGGTGCCGCTGATCGAGGCCGGCTTCGTCGACTGGATCGTCAGCACCGGCGCCAACATCTATCACGACACGCACTTCGCCCTGGGCATGGACCTGCACCAGGCGCGACCGGGCCTGGATGACCGCGAGCTGCGCGAGAACCAGATTATTCGGATCTACGACATCGTCTTCGACTACGAGAACTTGCTTGGCACCGATCGGTTCTACCGCACGCTCTGCCGCAGCGAGGCGTTCCAGCGGACGTTCGGCACGGCCGAGTTCCACCACCTTGCCGGCAAGTACCTGGCGGCGCGCGAAGAGGAACTCGGGCACAAGGGCAAGAGCTTCCTGACCGCGGCGTATCGCGCCGGCGTGCCGGTCTTCACGTCGTCGCCGGGCGACAGCTCGATCGGCATGAACCTCGCCGCGCTGCAGCTGGAGGGCGGAAGCCTGCGCATTGACCCGCTGCGCGACGTCAACCAGTCGGCGGCGCTGGTGTGGGAGGCGAAGAAGAATGGACGAAGCGGGGTCTTCATCCTTGGCGGCGGATCGCCAAAAAACTTCATCCTGCAGACGGAGCCGCAGATCCAGGAGGTGCTCGGTCTCGAAGAGAGCGGGCACGACTACTTCCTGCAGGTCACCGACGCTCGCCCCGACACGGGAGGGCTGTCCGGGGCGACGCCCTCGGAGGCGATGACCTGGGGCAAGGTTGATCCGTCGCAGTTGCCCGACACGGTGACGTGCTACCTCGACACGACGGTGGCCCTACCGCTGCTGACGGCCTACGCCCTGTCGCGGCGTCCGCCGCGGCCGCCGCGCCGCCTGATGGACCGCCTCGAAGCGCTGACGCAGCAGTTGCAGCAGGAATTCACATCGCGCGGCCGCAAAACGTGATGCCGCCGCCCGCGCCCCGAAGGGGCGGCACCCCGAGCCCCGAAGGGACGGCACCCCGAGCCCCGAAGGGACGGCACCCCGAGCCCCGAAGGGGCGGCCGTGAATAGCCCGGGGCGTGAGCCCCGGGTCAACGACGTCGACCCGGGAGTCAGCCCCGAAGGGGCGGCCGTCAATAGCCCGGGGCGTGAGCCCCGGGTCAACGACGCCGGCCGGTTGATTCTCCCAGCCCTGAAGGGGCGGCAGTAGTTTCGGCCGGCGCACGCACTGTCGCCCCTTCTATGAGAAGAGGCGGTCTGTCAACAGCGAAATCCTCGGTTTCTCCCTGTTTTCTTTTCTCTCAAGGGGGTTTTTCTTGGGAACCGGCCACTCCACGGCGACAGCGTCCCCGCGGCCAGCGCCGTCGCGTCGGTGGCCTTGCTCGTTGCCTTGGCTCCCCCGCCCGGA
>JACOUH010000046.1 GCA_016177925.1 Planctomycetota bacterium
GGGGTCGCTGGAGAGGAAGTCGATGAGGTTGGCGGTCGAGACGCCCAGGGCCTCAGCGGCCTCACGGACGCGGGCGCCGAGGGCATGAAGGACGTCAAGGACGACGCCGACTGCCGGCCAGAAGCGCGGGTCCTTGTGGCCTAGCGCGAGCCGGCCATCGGGACCGCGGGCGTCGCGGTAGTCATCGTGCCGGCCGAGTTGCTCCGGGGTCAGCTGTTCCAGCGTGACCTCGTCGCGCAGCTTGAGGAACAGGGCCCGGCGCAGGCGACGGAGGGCACGCTCGCGGTTCTCGTGCTGTGAGCGGCTCTCCTCGGCGATGACGATCAGTCCGCTGGGCGGATGACGCAGGCGGACCGCGGAACTGGTCTTGTTGCGCTTCTGCCCGCCTGGCCCGCTGGCGCGGTAGGTGTCGACCTCGCACTGGGCAAGTAGCTGCGCGTCGCTCAACCGAGCCCAGGCCGCACGTCGACTGTTGAACATGGGAGTGAACCAGCAAGTCACGGAAATACAGACACGAGACACTCCCCCCAGGACCGAAGGTTCACTCACGGATACATACCCCGCTCGCGTTCAGGATGCGGGAACCACTTGCCGCACGACCTGCCGGATCGTCTCGGCGGCACGCTCGGCCTGGGCCGGGGACACGTCGAGATGCGTGACCGCCCGCATCACCTGCCGTCCCGAGACATTCACGAGGATGCCGCGCTGCTTCAGTGCGTCGGCCACGTCGCGTGCTGTGCCCAGCTCCGGATCGACCTGGAACCAGATCAAGTTTGTCTCGACCTCCGGTGGGACGAGACGCAGTCCGGGCGTGTGAGCGATGGCGCTCGCGATGACCTGGGCATTGCGGTGGTCCTCGGCCAGGCGTTCGACGTGATGGTCGAGGGCATACAGCGCCGCGGCGGCGAGGATTCCCACCTGCCGCATCCCGCCGCCGAACAGCTTGCGGACGCGGCGGGCCCGGGCCACGAAGTCACGCGGGCCGGCCAGTGCCGAGCCGACCGGCGCTCCCAGTCCCTTGCTGAAGCAGACCGAGACGCTGTCGAAGCAGGCGCCCCACGTCGCTGCCGGGATGCCGGAGACGACGACGGCGTTCCACAGCCGCGCCCCGTCGAGATGAAGGCGCAAGCCATTCGCCCGCGCCCAGGCGCTAATCGCCTGCACCTTCTCCAGTGGGTAGACCTTGCCGCCGCCGCGGTTGTGCGTGTTCTCCAGGCAGACCAGCCGCGTCCGCACCAGGTGCTCATCGTCGGGCCGGATCTTGTCCTCGAGTTGCGTCACGTCGAGGATGCCACAGTCGCCAGCAATGGTACGGCAGGTGACGCCACTGTGGACCGCTACCCCGCCTGCTTCGGAGTTGTAGATGTGGCAGCTCGCGTCACAGAGTACCTCGTCGCCTGGCTGGGTGTGAGCGCGGATGCAGGCCTGGTTCGACATGGTGCCCGACGAGACGAACAGGGCGGCCTCCTTGCCCAAGAGCGCCGCAACGCGCTGTTCCAAGCGATTGACCGTCGGGTCCTCGCCAAAGACGTCGTCGCCCACTTCGGCGGAAGCCATCGCTGCTCGCATGCCGGCGGTCGGCCGGGTCACGGTATCGCTGCGCAAATCGAGGAAACTCTCTGGCATGATGAAACGAATCCCCTGGAAAGAACTGGGCCGCTTGCAGCTTTGCAGACCGGGTGTTGCAAAGCCGCAAGCGGCCCCAACGATCACGTCATTCCTGAACTCAGGTTTACTTCTTGTGTCCCGGACACGGTTGAACGCGAACGGCCAGGATGAGCCACTCGCCGTTCTTGGTCTGGTAGCCGGTGACGATGGGGAAGAACTTCCCGCAGGTCGTCGTGTAGGTGATCTCGCCCAGGGTCGGCGGCGTGACCTTGAGTTGCACCTTGTTGTCCTTGTCGGCGGCTCGCAGCACGGTGATCGCCGCGGTCTGGTCGACCGCCAGCTCAAACGTCTCCGAGCCGCGCACGGGGACTGCCTTGCAACTCATCTTCGCCAGTCGGAAGCCCTTGAGCTTCAGCTGCGGGTGGACTTTCTGGACTTCCTTGGCGATGCACTCCAGGCGCGAGTCGACCTCGGTACAGGTCTGGCTGGCCAGGATGGCGACGACACTGACACGCACGTCGCCCTTGTTGAGCGGCTTGCCCTCGCAGGCGGTGCCGAGTCGGCCGGGCAGGAGCAGCCCGGCGAGGAGCGCCGCCCCCAAGGCCGGCAGGCCGCCCGCCGCGAACCATCGGCTTGGTCTGTGGTCCGTGGTCCGTGGTTCGTTGCAAAAGACTTCCGGCATGGTCCCTCCCCTTGTCGCCTCGGGCCCGTGGTCCGTTGTCTGTTGCAAGGGACCACGGACCACGGACAACGGACTAAGGCCCGTCCTTGCGGGCGGCCTTCAGCGGCGCGACGACCATGGGCCAGCCCCCCTCGGGAGCGTGCAGGTACGGCATCGTCTCGTCGGCGGGATGCGGCGCCATGTGGTCCACCTGGACCTCGTCGCGCCTCGCCAGGACGAGCGGCCCGGCGACCGGCGGCTCGCCGACGACCAGGGCCGGCGTGTCCGACCCGTCCATGCTGATGATCGTCACTTCTTCGGGACTGACGACCTCCAACCGCTCGCCCGGCTCCAGGCCGAACGATCCCGGCGACGGCACGCGGCCGACGACGAGGGCGCGGGCGTCGGCCGGGTCCATGTCGTCGATGACCACGTCGGTGTCGGAGACGAGTTCAAACGATTCACTGTCGGACCCATCGTCGGGCGGGGCAACCCGCTGGCCGAGCCAAACCGTCAACAGGATGGCCGCGGCCACGGCGGCCCAGGCGGCCCAGCGCCACCGACTCCGGGGAGGCGTCCGCGGCGGGCCAAAGCGTGTCAAGGCGTCCTCGGTAGCCGCGGCATCAAGGGCCGACTCGACGCGGGCCAGGACATCGTCCCAGGCAAGCGCGTCGGGCCCCGGGACGGGACAGCGCTCCCAGAGGGCCTTCAGGTGCTGCTGGGCCTCGACCTCGGCGCGGGCCTCGGGGTTGCCGGCGAGCCACGCCTCCACCCGGGCGCGTTCCTCGTCCCTCAACTCGCCGTCGACGTAGGCGGTCAGCCACGTCTGGCACGGCGAAGCGATCTCCTCGCCATCTTCTCGCTTGTGCGGCCACATAATCTCGTGTCGTCCTCCCCTTCGTCCCTGACGGGGTGATCGAGTGCCTGCGAAAATCCGGCACAGCCGGACCTACGGGCTCAGGCGCGGGCCCAGATAGTTCCGCAGCTTCTGCCGCGCGTAGTAGAGACGGCTCATGACAGTGCCGATCGAGATGTCCATGACCTCGGCCACTTCCCGGTAGCTCAGGCCGGCCTCGGCGTGCAGGACGAACGTCTGCCGCTGCGGCTCGGACAGGGTCTGCAAGGCCTGATCGAGAAGGCGACGCAGCTCGGCGCGGTCGAGTCGGGCGGCGGATTCGTCGGGGACCAGCAGGAGCGAAAGGTTGGCGTCGCGAACCTCGGCCGCCTCGAGGCTGACGGCCTCGCGCCGACCGCGCTGCCGGCCCAGGTCGAGGGCCGCATTGCTGACCACCCGCAACAGCCACGTCTTGAACGACGATCGCCGCTGAAAGCCGCTCAGGTGGGTCAGCGCCTTGACGAAGCCTTCCTGGACAGCGTCGAGGGCGTCGGCCTCGTTGCCGAGCAGCCGGGAGGCGACGCGATAGGCCGCGACACGGTACCGCCGGAACAGTTCCTCGAGGGCTTCCCGCTTCCCCTCCGCAACGCGGCGGAGGAGGCAGTCGTCGTCCAGCTCGCTGACAGGGCGGTGCGGGCAGGGCGCGGGGATGACGGCGGCCATGATGCAGCACTTTCTCCCGAAGGGCAGACGGCCGAGCGAACCTCCCTATTCACCCGATCTTACTCGCCGCGGCCCGTATCCGCAAGCGGCTGGATTGGTTGTGTCGGACCGGAAGAAGGGGATGCTGACCGCGACGGCGACCGAGGACTGCTTCGAGGAGACCCTGAAGCACCTAAATACCTGCACGCACGAGGGAAAGTGGTTGTGGGTGTGGCATGCTTTCGCGGCCCGCGCTGTCGGGGACAAGGAC
>JACOUH010000047.1 GCA_016177925.1 Planctomycetota bacterium
ACCCTCTCCCCCGGGGGGAGAGGGTAGGGTGAGGGGGGGCTTCGTCGCACAGAAACACTGGGCCTTCCGGCCCGTTCGGGCGGTCAAGCCGCCGCATGACCCGACGCATTGGTCGGACAACCCGGTCGACCGCTTGGTCACCGCCCGTCGCCACCCTGTGGGACTGAAGCCGGTCCGCGAGGCCGACAAGCTCACCCTCCTGCGCCGGATCACGTTCGACCTGGTCGGCCTGCCGCCGACACCCGCGGCAATCCGGGCATTCCTCGCCGATGAGCGTCCCGACGCTTACGAGCGGTTGGTCGAGCGGCTGCTGGCCTCGCCCCAGTACGGCGAGCGCTGGGGCCGACACTGGATGGACGTCGTCCATTACGCCGACACCGCCGGCGATAACGCTGACTATCCGGTCCCCGAGGCCCGCCTCTATCGTGACTGGATCCTCGACGCCTTCAACGCCGACAAGCCCATCGACCAGTTCCTCCGCGAGCAACTCGCCGGCGACGTCCTGGCGCGGGAGGGGCCGCAGGAGAAGTACGCCGAGCAGGTCGTCGCGACAACATTCCTTGGCCTGTCGCGCCGCTACCTGACCGCTCCCTACGAGTCGTGGCACCTGACGCTCGAGGACACCATCGACACGGTCGGCCGGGCGTTCCTCGGTCTGACCATCCGCTGCGCCCGCTGCCACGACCACAAGTTCGACCCGATTACGAAAGAGGACTATTACGCTCTGTATGGGGTCTTCGCCAGTACGCGGTTCCCCTTTGCGGGCTCCGAGGAGTTTGCCTCGATGAAGAGCCCGCGCGAGCACTTTGTCCCGCTGCGGCCGCCCGCTGCGACCGCCCCCCTGCTCGAAGCCCGCCACAAGGAGCTGGAGTGGCTGCGGTCGATGATTGCCCTGGTGAATTCCTTGCGTCCGCCGGCTGCGGAAACGGCGAGGTCGCTTCACGTCAGGATGGAAGAGCTACGCCGCACCAACTTGCCGCCGGAACTGCCGGGGGCCTACGGGGTGAGCGAGGGCAAGCCGGTCGATGTCGCCCTCCACATCGCCGGCGACCCCGATCGCCCCGGCCCGGTCGTCAAGCGTGGCGTGCCGAAATTCCTGGCCGGAAAGACGCCGTTCGTCATCGCCCCGGGCGGCAGCGGGCGGCGGGAGCTGGCGAACTGGCTGACGTCGCCTGACAATCCGCTGACGGCACGAGTCTTCGTCAACCGCGTCTGGCAGTGGCACTTCGGTAAGGGCGACTTACCGGCTCGCCTCAGTGGACGACCCCGCGAGCGCGGCGAAGGACCCGGGCAATCGCTGGTACTGGCGCTTCGACCGTCGACGCCTCGACGCCGAGTCGCTGCGCGACGCGATGTTGGCGGCGAGCGGGCGGCTCGACCTGCGCCGGCCCGGCCCCCACCCGTTCCCGCCGATGACCGCATGGGCCTGGACGCAGCACGCGCCGTTCAAGGACGTCTATCCATCGGACCACCGCAGCGTCTACCTGATGACACAGCGCCTGAAGCGGCACCCGTTCCTCGCTCTGTTCGACGGTCCGGACACCAACGTCAGCACCGACACGCGCACCAGCTCGACGGTGCCGTTGCAGGCGTTGTTCCTGCTCAACAACCACTGGGTTCACGAGCAGGCCGAGGGGCTGGCGCGGCGCGTCGTGTCGCGATCCGCCGATGGGTCCATTCGGGTAAGACTGGCCTGCGAACTGACCTGGGGTCGTCCGCCCAACCACGACGAGGAACAGACCGCTCTCCGCTACGTCGAGCGATACGGCGAGGAGCTGGTCCGCTCAGGTGTGGCGGGGGAGGTACAGGAGGTCCAGGCGTGGAGCAGCCTGGCCCGCGTTCTGCTGGCGGCGAACGAGTTCATCTACGTCGATTAGCGAGTGGTCAACTCGCTCCGCGAGTTGTTCGTCGCTTCAACTCGCGGAGCGAGTTGACCACCATCGAGGGACATCATGAGCCTGCAACCCCTTTCGCACCGGCGTCATTTCCTGAAGTGCTCGGCGGCCGGAGTAGCCGGGCTGGGGCTGCACCAGCGGCTGTCGCTGGCAGCGGCGCTGGGCGACGGCGGACCACTTGCCCCGAAGGCTGGGCACTTGCCGGCGCGGGCGAAACACCTCATCTTCGTCTTCCTGACGGGCGGTTTCTCGCACGTCGATACCTTCGACCACAAGCCGCGCCTGCGCCAGGACGACGGCAAGATGGTTTCCGGGCCGACCCTTCGTGAAACCAGCGCCAAGCCGTTGCTCGGCTCGCCGTTCACGTTCCGCCGCTGCGGCAAGTCGGGCCTGGAGATCAGCGACTTGTTCTGCCACCTCGGCGGGATGGCGGACGAACTGTGTGTGATCCGCACTTTGCACACCGACATTGTCGAACACTTCCAAGGTGTGCTGGCGATGCACACCGGCTCGGCGACGGTCCCGCTGCCGAGCCTCGGCGCCTGGCTGAGCTTCGGTCTCGGCACCCTCAACCCCAACCTGCCGCCCTACCTCGTCCTGTGCGAACATCTGACCTATGCCGGCGCCCAGGTCTGGGACAACAGCTTCCTGCCGCCCTACCACCAGGGCGTGCGGATCGTGCCGGGCGGCGAGCCCATTCCCGATCTCAAACCGCCGCCCCGTCCGGCCACCCTGCGCGAGCTGGAAGAAACGATGCTCCGCGACCTCAACGAGAAGCACGCCCAGGCGCGTCCCGGCGACCTCGCGCTGACGGCGCGCATCAAGAGTTTCGAGACGGCCCGCGGCATGATGCGCGCCGCTCCCGAGGCATTCGATCTCTCCAAAGAGACGGACGCGATCCTGAACCTCTATGGCGTGCCGCGCGGCGACAACCGCTCGTTCGCCGCCCAGTGCCTGCTGGCGCGGCGCCTGGTCGAACGCGGTGTCCGCGTCGTCGAGCTGATCGACACGGGAGCGAGCAACAACTGGGACTCGCACGGCAACATGCAGGACCATCGTCCCAAGGCGCAGCGCGTCGATCAGGCGCTTGCCGGTCTGATCCGCGACCTGAAGCAGCGCGGGCTGCTGAAGGAGACGCTGATCGCGGTCTGTACCGAGTTCGGCCGCACGCCCTTCACCGACGCCAAGGGGACGAAGGGCCGCAACCACTACGCTCGGGCGTTCTCGTGCCTGCTGGCGGGCGGCGGGGTCAAGGGCGGCGTCGCCCACGGCGCGACGTGCGAGTACGGCATCCACCTCGTCAAGGACCCGTGCCACGTCCACGACTACCACGCAACGATTTTGCACCTGATGGGGATCGATCACAAGCGGCTGACCTATCGCTATGCCGGCCGCGACTTCCGTCTCACCGACGTCGCCGGCAACGTGCTGCACCCCGTGATTTCCTGACGAGTTCTTCCGCTCACGCAGAGCCGGTCAGCTTGCGGGGCTCGGTGCGCTGACTGCAAGGCGGTCCGGGTGAAACAGGCCGATCCGTGTCCGCCGGAGCAGGAAATCGGCAGGAAACAGGGCCATCTCGTGATCGCGCTGATAGAGGAACTCGGCACACAGGTCGGGCTCGTCGGGATGGGCCGGCCGCGCCAGGGCCGCGTTCCGTTCGATGTATGCGGCCACTTCCAGAGCCCGGCGGCCGTAGCGGTGGACCAGGTGCCACGCCGCCTCGGCGCTCAGACCCGCCTTCTTCAGACTGGCAATGGTGCGATCGCGAAACGCCGGCCACGGCTCGTCGGGCGCTCCGTCGAGCCGTTGCCGGCGCGTGTGCGAGTGTCGCCGGACGCCCAGCCGCCGGACGACGGCATCCGTGATGACCTCGGCCATGTGCCGGTACGTGGTGTACTTGCCGCCCGCCACCGAGAGCAATCCCGACGGCGACCAGAACAGCCGGAACTCGCGCGACAGCGACGACGGCTCGGCGGGACGTGCTCGCAACAGCGGTCTCAGCCCGACGAAGTGGCCGAGCAGGTCGCGCTCCGATAGGGGAGGGGAAAAGTAGTGATTGTGCCCCTCGAGCAGGTAGCGGAGGTCGTCGGGCGTGGCGCGTACGTCGTCGGGGGGAGTGTGGTGCTCGGTGTCGGTGGTGCCGACGAGCGTCTTGCCAAGCCAGGGGATGACGAAGAAGACGCGGCCGTCGCGCGGGTGCAGCAGCAGAAAGGCCGACGTCAGCCCGCGGCCCGGGGCGACGAGATGGACACCCTTCGTCGGCCGTAACCGAGGACCGCCCTCGTCGCCCGCCAGGCGGCAGACGGCGTCGACCCACGGCCCCGTCGCGTTGAGCACCTGGCGCGCCTCGATCACCAGCTGTCGCCCCGTGACATGGTCGATCGCGCGAACGCCGGTAATGAGCCCGCTCTGGCGCGCGAAGTCGACCGCCTCGACGTAATTCGCCACGCAGCTGCCATGCTCTGCCGCGGTCTTGACGACCTCGATGCAGAGGCGGGCGTCGTCCATCTGGGCGTCGTAATACTCGGCCCCGCCGGTCAGCGACTCCGCCCGTAGCCCCGGGAACTCGCGGGCCAGGCAGGCGCGGCCAAGAGGCCGGCTACGGCGGATGTTGCCGCTTCCGGCGAGCAAGTCGTAAAGGGTGAGGCCGGCACGCCATCTCCACGCCGGGACGCGCCCTCCGCGGTAGAACGGCAGCACAAAGCGGAGGGGATGGACCAGGTGCGGGGCGTTGCTAAGCAGCAGGGCGCGTTCGTGGAGCGCCTCGTAGACGAGCGGGATGTCCGCGTGCTCGAGGTAGCGCAGGCCGCCGTGGACCAGCTTCGACGAAATGCTGCTTGTGCCGGAGGCGAAGTCTCCTTTATCGATGAGGGCGACGCGCAGCCCGCGGAGGGTCGCGTCGAGGGCGACGCCCGCCCCGGTAATGCCGCCGCCCAGGACGATCAGGTCGAAGGGGCCGTCCGTGAGGGCGTCGACGTTACGCTTCATGCTACCCCCGCCGAGGAGTGAACTGCCGTCCAAGTTTCGCCGCGAGCCTGTGGCGAGCGCGACGCCCACGCTCGCCCGAGGCTCGCGGCGAAACGCTCTGTGTCTCTATGGTTGGCTCCTCACTTCTCCAGCCGCACGGCGCAGAACTTGAACTCGGGGATCTTGCCGTATGGGTCCAGTTCGTCGATGGTCAGCACGTTGGCAGCCGCCTCGCGGAAGTGGAACGGGATGAAGACGCTGCCCGGCGTCACCGCCCGGCTCGCCCGCGCCTCCAGCCGGATCGCCCCGCGCCGCGAGCGCACCGTCACCGTTGCGCCGTCGGCCAACCCGTAGCGGCCCAGGTCGTCGGGGTGGACCTCGACGAACGGCCCCGGCTGCAGGGCGTCCAGCGCCTGCGCCCGCCGCGTCATCGTCCCCGTGTGCCAGTGCTCCAGCAGCCGCCCCGTGTTCAAGACGAGTGGATAATCGCCATCCGGCAACTCCTTCGCGGTCTGAAACGCGCACGGCACGAAGCGGCCGCGCCCCGTCGGGGTCGGGAACCGCTCCGCAAACAGCACCTTTGTTCCTTCGCTATGATCCGGATCGGGACACGGCCACAGCTTGCCCGTCGTGCCGAGGTTCGCGTAGGTCAGGCCGGCATAACTTTTCGTCAGCGAGGCGAATTCCGCGAACACCTCCTCCGGCGAGGTGTAGTCCATCGGATAGCCCAATCGCGTCGACAGCTCGCACAGCACTTGCCAGTCGAGCCGCGCCTCGCCAGGCGGCACAAGCGCGTTTCGACCGATCTGTACGCGGCGGTCGGTGTTGGTGTAGGTGCCCGTCTTCTCCAGAAACGACGACGCCGGCAGCACGACGTCGGCGAACTCGGCCGTCTCGGTCAGGAAGATGTCCTGCACCGCCAGGAACTCGAGTTTGCTCAGCGCCTTGCGGACTTTGTTGATGTTCGGGTCCGACAGGAACGGGTTTTCGCCCATCATGAACATGCCGCGGATGCATCCCTCGAGGGCGCCGGCCATGATCTCGACGACCGTCAGTCCCGGCGCCGGATCGAGCGGCACGCCCCAGGCTGCCTCGAACTTCGCCCGCACCGCCGGATCGCCGACTTTCTGATAATCGGGATAGTACATGGGGATCAAGCCGGCATCGGACGCGCCCTGCACATTGTTCTGGCCGCGCAGCGGGTGCAGGCCCGTGCCGGGCTGGCCGACGTTGCCGGTCAGGAGGCACAACGCGATCAGGCAGCGGGCGTTGTCGGTACCGTGCGTGTGCTGACTGATGCCCATGCCCCAGAAGGTCATCATCGCCCGCGCCCCGCCGATGGTCCGCGCGACGGCCCGGATCGTTTCGGCGTCGATGCCACACACGGGCGCCATGCGCTCGGGAGAGTAATCCACGACGAGGTCGCGCAGGGCCTCGAAGTTCTCGGTGCGGTCGCGGATGAAGTCCTCGTTGCACAGCCCCTCCGTGACGAGGACATGCATGACGGCGTTGTAGAACGCGACATCGGTGCCGGGATTCGTGCGGCAGTAGAAGGCGGCGAAGTTGGCGATGTCGGGCCGGCGCGGGTCGACGACGATCAACTTCGTGCCGCAGCGGGTCGCCTCCTTGAAGAAGGTCGCGGCGACGGGATGGTTGGCCGTCGTGTTGCTACCGGTCAGCAGGATCACGTCGGCGAGGCGAGCGTCGCCGAAGACGTCGGTCACGGAGCCGGAACCGATGCCCTCCAGGAGCGCCGCCACCGAGGACGCATGGCACAGCCGCGTGCAGTGGTCGACGTTGTTAGTCCCCAACGCGGCGCGGATCAGCTTCTGAAACAGATAGGCCTCCTCGTTGGAGCACTTTGCCGAGCCGAAGCCCGCCAGCGCTGCGGAGCCGTGCGCCTGCTTGATCGCCTTGAGCCGGGACGCGATCCGGTCGAGGGCCTCGTCCCAGGACGCCTCGCGAAAAGCCGGAAGGACCTCTGCATAGTCGACGATACCATTTCTCCCCTCTCCTCCGCTTCGGGGGAGAGGGGTCTTCTGTCTTTCTCCCCTCTCCCCTGGGGGGAGAGGGGTCGGGGGTGAGGGGGTGCCGCGCACGTCCCTCGAGAGCGGGCCCTTGGGGTAGAACTCGGCGCGGCGGATCAGCGGGCGTGTCAAGCGCTGCTCGTGGAGGGCGTAGTCCCAGCCATAGCGGCCCTTGACGCAGAGACGGCCCTCGTTGCCGGGACTGTCGCGGCCGTCGGCCCAGAGGATGCGGTTGTCGCGGACGTGGTAGGTCAGGGCACAGCCGACGCCACAGTACGGACAGACGCTGTCGACTGCCGTCGTCTGCGAGCGCGGCACCAGCGGCAGTAGGCCGGACTCTCCAGTCCGGCGGGCAAGCGGCTTGTTCGTCAGTGCCCCCGTCGGACAGGACGCAGCACACTCGCCGCACGAGACACAGGTGCTCTGTCCCATTGGCTGGTCGAGGTCGAAGGCGATGCGCGCTGCACCGCCGCGGTCGACGCGGCCGATGACCTCATTCGACTGGATCTCGTCACAGGCGCGGATGCAGCGATCACAGAGGATGCAGGCGTTGTGGTCGACGGCGATCACACGCGAGCTGTCGTCGATCGGACGAGTCGGCCCTTGTTCGTACCGCCTGTCCAACAGACCATAGCGGCGGGCGAGGGCCTCCAGTTCGCAGTCGCCGGTGGTTCGTTCGCGGGCGCACGGCGAGGGGTGGTCAGCGAGCAGCAGCTCCAGCAGGACGCGACGGCTTCGCTCGATGCGGGGGCTGGTCGTCTGGACCTCCATGTCCTCTTCGCAGGCCCGGACACAGGAAGCGGCCAGCACGCGGGCGCCGACGTCGACGACGCACAGGCGGCAGACGCCGACCGGCCGCAGCCGAGGCTGATGGCACAGCACCGGGATGTCGATGCCCGCGGCGCGGGCGGCCTCCCAGACCGTCGTCCCCGCCGCCACCGTCACGAGCCGGCCGTCGATCGTCAGCTGAACTTGTTCCGGCATACCAACTCTCGCACACCAGCTCGACATTAGCCCGACGCGCAAGCAAGGTTGACGTGTTCCTCGCTTGCGCGTCGGGCTAAGAAATGTCCCTCGCTGGCGCGTCGAGCTGGTGTGCCGCGAGCGAGGGCGAGGCAACCGAACTCTTGTCACGATAACCGCGGCGGCGGCGCGAAGGAAGGGGTCGCCCCTTCAGAGCCCTTGCCCGGGCGGTGCCGCTTTGAGTACACTCCCGAGGGGCGGAGCCTCCCGCACGCCACGGTCTACGGAGCACGGCCATGTCGTTTACCCCCCAACACCTGTTCTTCGATGACGTCGAGGTTGGCCAGAACTGGCTCTCGTTGGGCCGCACCATCACCGAGGCGGATATCGTCAACTTCGCAGGGATCAGCGGCGACTTCAACCCGATCCACCTCGACCACGAGTTCGCCCGGTCGACGCCGTTCCGTCGGCCCATCGCCCACGGCCTGCTGGTCTTTTCCGTCGGCAGCGGCTTAGGCGTCAACATCCCGATGATGCGCACCCTCGCCATTCTGTCGATCCGCGAGTGGCACTTCTGCGGGCCGGTCTTCAGCGGCGACACCATCCGCGTCCGCAGCATCGTGCTGGACAAGGAAACCCGGGCACGCGGCCGGCGCGGCGCCATCACCTGGAAGCGGCAGATCATCAACCAGGAAAAAAAGGTCGTCCAGGAGGGCGTCACCCTCACCCTGGTCGAGGGCCGGGCCGCCCTCACCCGAGGCGAGGCGGCAACCAAGGTTTAACCGTCGTTCGGCGAACGACGATGGAGCAGACGCATGAAAGAATTCCAGCTGTGCGGGCTGGGCAATGCCGTCGTCGACATCTTCGTCGAGCTGTCCGACGAGGAATTCGCCGGCCTCGGCTTCGAGCGCGGCAGCATGCGGCTGGTCGAGGCCGACGAGCAGCGGCGCTTGCTGGAACGGTTCAAGGACCGCGAGCCGCGCCTGGTCAGCGGCGGTTCCGTAGCCAACTCGGTGATTGCCCTGTCGCAGCTCGGCGGCAGCGCCGCCTTCCTTGGCTGCGTTGGCGACGACCGCTATGGCCTGTTCTACGAGTCGGAGTTCGAGGAACTGGGCATCGCGTTCTGGCCTCCGCCACTCGTCAGCGAAACCACGGGCACCTGCGTCTGCCTGATCACCCCGGACGCCGAGCGCACCATGCGCACGTGCCTGGCCGTCGCCAGTCACCTAGCCGAGCGGCACGTCGACGAAGAGCAGATCAAGAATGCGGAATGGCTGTTCGTCGAGGGCTACCTGTTCGCCAACCCCACCCACGGCCAGGGGGCCATCCGCGAGGCCCTCCAGCTGGCGAAGAAACACGGCACCAAGGTGGCGGTCACCTGCTCGGAGGCGTTCGTCCCCCAGGAGTTCGGCGACGCCTTTGCCAAGGCGCTCGGACAGACCGACCTGCTCTTCTGCAACAGCCGTGAGGCCCGCGCCGTGGCGGGTGCCGAGACCCCCGAGGCGGCCTTTGCCAAGCTCCGCCATGTCGTGCCCTCCTGCGTCGTGACCAACGGGCCGGGCGGCGCGTACGTCCGTCACGGCCGCGTCGAGGCGCACGTGCCGTCCTTCTCCTGCCAGCCGAAGGACTTGACCGGCGCCGGCGACATGTTTGCGGGCTCCCTCCTGTACGGCCTCACCCACGGGGTCCCCGCCGACCAGGCGGCGCGGGCGGCGTGCTTTCTCGCCATGAAGGTCATCACCCAGCTCGGTGCCCGCTTGCACCACGGGACGAAGCAATTCTGGGAAGAAGCCCTGGCAACCCCCTAGCGACAGGCGGCTCGCCTGTCGCCTTGCTTGCGGCGACAGGCGAGCCGCCTGTCGCTACGACCCACCTCCTTGACGAACAACAGGACCGTCGCATGAAACGCCTGCGCACCTTCATCGCCATTGACCTTGGCAAGACCATCCGCGACAAGGCCGTCGCACTGCAGGAGTCGCTCGCCCGCGCCGGCAGCGACGTCAAGTGGGTCGAGCCGGAGAACCTGCACGTCACGTTGCTGTTCCTTGGCGAGGTCGACGACCGCGACGTACCCGCCGTCTGCCGTGCCGTCACCGACTGCTGCCGGGAGCACGCGCCCTTCACGATGAGCGTGGAAACCGTCGGCTGCTTCGGCAACCCGCGCCGGCCACGGACCGTCTGGATCGGCGTTGGGGAGGGGACGCAGGAGGTGGTAGCCCTGCACGACGCGCTGGAGGGGGCGCTGCTCGAACTGGGCTGCTATCGCCGCGAGGATCGCCAGTTCACCCCGCACATCACGCTTGGGCGGGTCAAGCGCGCCGAGGGCGGTCCCCTGGACGCGCTGGCGGCGCTGCTGGCGAAGAAAGCGGACTGGCAGGCAGGCGAGGTCGCCGTCCGCGAGGTGCTGGTCATGAGCAGCGCGCTGACTCCCCAGGGGCCCGTCTACGCGGTCCTGAGTCGTGCGAAGCTCGGTAGCACATAGCTCCAGCGAGGGGGGGGATCGCTGCAATGCCGCAAGCGGCAGGCGGGAGCACCCCGACCAGGATTTGAACCCGGAACCCCTCGTTAGAAGCGAGGGATGATCTCCCTTTCACCATCGGGGCCGAAAGCGGAAGTGGAGGGAGTCGAACCCCCAAGGCCGTCAGGCTCGCTCGTTTTCAAGACGAGTTCCGTCGCCGCTCGGATGGCACTTCCTCAGCCCCCGTGGAAGGAGTCGCACCTTCACCGACGAGTTCAAAGCTCGTCATGCTCCTGTTACACCACACGGGACGAACGAACTGGGACGGCAGGACTCGAACCTGCAACCCTTGGCTTAACAGGCAAGCGCTCTACCATTGAGCTACACCCCATCGGGTCGGGCAAAAGCCGAACATTCTTCGGACGCCGCTGCCTTGCCGTAGGTTCGGGGTGCCTGCGAATTGCCGCCATCCCGCGAACGCTTTACGATAGCGGGGTCGCAGGTTTCGCTGTGTCCCCCACTGGCGCCTCGGGCTGATCCAGCAGCGCCCGTGTCGGGCTAAATAAAAGATCGGAAAGAGGAAAGCAGAGCGTCGGCGGGGTGGCATGCTTGGGCGGCCTTCCCCCGCTTGGTCGTTGCCCCTGGGAACGCGGGCCGCCCAAGCATGGCACACCCAGGACCACTTTCCCCTTGGCCTGCAGGTATTTAGCGGCCCTCGAAGCGGTACAGCTGTTTCTCGGTGCGGAGGTATAGCGCTCCGTCGGCAACCGCGTAGGAGGCGAGCGTCCGCTCGTTCATTTCGTTCTTCGCCACTTCCTCGAAGCGCTTGCTGGCCTTGACTACAATGCCGGTCCCCGCCTCGCTCTGGAAGAAGACCTTGCCGTCGGCGTACAGCGGCGACGCGGAGAAGCCGTCGTTTGTCCGCAGGAGACGCTCCTGCCAGTGGACCTTGCCCGTCTTCGCGTCGAGGCAACTCGCCACGCCGCGGTCGGACACCATGTACAACTCGTCGCCGACGAGCAGCGGCGATGGCGCATGCGGCACCGCCCGGTTCGTCTTCCAGGCGACGTGCGTTCTGGTCACGTCGCCCTTGCCGTTGGGACGAATCGCCAGCAGACTCGGGACGCCGTAGCCCGTGGTCAGGAAGACGAGCCCGTGGCCGTAGAGGGGACGCGGGATGACCGAGTAGCCATCGTAGCGCACTCGCCAGATCTCCCTTCCTTCCTTCGGGTCGAGCGCGCTGACCTCGTCGCTGCCGGGGCTGATGATTTGCTTCTGTCCTTTCACCTCGATCAGCAACGGGGTGCTGAAGGAGAACTTACGGCCGGCGTCACCCTTGCGCGGCGCCTTCCAGCGCACCTTGCCGCTGTCGGCGTCGAGGGCGACGACAAAGGGATCGCTGGCGCCGTCGCAGCTGAACACGAGCAGGTCGCCGACGAGGATGGGCGTGCCGCCGTTGCCGTGGACGGGATCGTAGGAGAGGTCGGTGTTCTTCCAAAGCACCTCGCCGGCGAGGCTGAGACAGGCGGTCCCCATGTGACCGAAGTGGACGAACAGGCGCTTGCCGTGGACGAGCGGCGTCGGGCTGGCGTGGCTGTTCTTGGGATGAATGCCCGGGGCGGTGTCGTCCTCGCGAAGGACCTCCTTGTTCCACTCGATCTTGCCGCTGCGGGCGTCGAAGCACAGGGCGCGCAGCGAGTAATCGCTATTTTTCGCGGCGACCGCCGTGGTCAGGTAGACGTGCCCGCCGGCGACGACCGGCGACGACCAGCCCTTGCCGGGGATGTCCTGCTTCCAGACGACGTTCTTGGCCGGGCCCCACGCGGTGGGCATACTGCCCTGGCGGACAAGTCCCTGGCCGGTGGGGCCGCGGAACTCGGGCCAGTCCTCGGCGCGGCTGGACAGGGTAGCCGCGGTCAGTACAACCGCGAGAACAGACAGCGATCGCATCATGAGAGAAACTCGGTAGGACATTCAGGAGGGAATGCCGGGGAGGCGGCAACAATCTCGACGTGGAGAGGGGGTGGGTTATTCGGCGGATGCTCGCCGCTTGCTTCTTAGCCCGACGCGCCAGCGAGGTTCGTTGTGTGCCTCGCTGGCGCGTCAGGCTAAGAAGTCAACCTACTTGTTCACGACAGCGTCGAAGACGCGGACCTTCTTCCAATTGTCCTTGTTCTCCTCGATGAACTTCTTGTGGCGAGCGTGGTCCTGGTACTTGTCGTGGGCCGCCTTGTCCTTGAAGACGAGGTGCAGAGCGACGTCGAAGTCGCGGTCGTTGATTTCGCGGTTGAAGTCCTCGCCGCGGACGCCGGCGGAGAAGTAGACAGTGCCGTCGTGATCGGACAGGTACTTCTTGCAGGCATCGACGAGCTTCTTCTTCGCCTCGGCCGAGTTGTCCTTGAGGGTGAAGTAAACCATGTGCGCGATCTGGGCTTCGCCGGCGTCCCTGGCGCGTTTCTCTTCCTCCGCGAGGTTCCGCTCCGCGCGGGCCTGCTCTGCGCGGTTCCGCAGACCCGCGAACAGGACCAGTCCCAGGACCAGGCCACACGCCAGGATCGACCTCATGACTTGCTCTCCCAGAAGAAATCGCTTGCGAACCAAGGCGTCACGTTGCAGCTTGTGTATCCGCCCCGCGCGCAACGGCAAGCCTGCCGGTGAGCGGCGCGGCGTTAGCCCTCCGGTACTTTACCGGCGGGCTAACGCCGCGCCGCTCACACCGGGGTGAACACGGTAGGACACGCGAGTGTCCGTCAGGGCGAGGCGTCCGCCACGAGGGAATCATGCTGCTGACCATCACGACCACCCACTGCCCGGCAACCGACCTGGGCTATCTGCTGCACAAGCGGCCCGATCGGCTGCAATCGTTCCCCCTCTCGTTCGGACAGGCCCACGTCTTCTACCCCGAGGCGTCGCCCGAGCGCTGCACGGCGGCGCTGCTGCTGGATGTCGACCCGGTCGGGCTGGTGCGATCGCGGCGCGGTCCTGCCGGCGAGGGCGGCCTCCTCGATCAGTACGTCAACGACCGCCCCTACGTCGCGTCCTCGTTCCTCAGCGTCGCGATTGCCCAGGTGTTCGGCAGTGCCTTGTCGGGCCGCAGCAAGGATCGGCCTGAACTGGTCGAGACGCCCCTGCCGCTGGCGGCGCGCCTGTCCGTCCTGCCCTGCCGCGGCGGCGAGGACTTCCTGCGCCGTCTGTTCGAGCCGCTCGCCTACGAGGTAACGGCCCGGCGACATCCGCTCGACGAGACGTTCCCCGACTGGGGCGAAAGCCCGTATCACAGCGTCAGCCTCCGTGCCACGCGGCCGCTGCACGAGCTGTTGAGCCATCTCTACGTCCTTGTCCCTGTCCTCGACAACGACAAGCACTACTGGGTCGGCGATGCCGAGGTGGAGAAACTGCTGCGCCATGGCGAGGGCTGGCTGGCGACGCACCCCGAGCGCGAGCAGATCGCACGGCGGTATCTCAAGCACCAGACGCGCCTCACCCGGGCCGCCCTGGACCGCTTGCTCGAAGAAGACGCCGACGAGGCGGAAGCGCAGCATGATCGTGAGGAAGAGGCGATCGAGCAGCGCGTCTCGCTGAACGAGCAGCGGCTGGCGGCGGTCGTGTCAATGCTGAAGGAGAGCGGGGCGCGGCGCGTACTCGATCTCGGCTGCGGTGAGGGCAAGCTGCTGCGACTGCTGGCGCAGGAGCTGGTCTTCGAGGAGATCGTCGGCCTGGACGTCTCGACACGATCACTGGAGATCGCTCGTGAGCGACTCAACCGCCTGCCGGAGCGGTTGCGCGAACGTATCAAACTGCTGCACGGCTCACTGACCTACCGCGATCACCGCCTGTCGGGCTACGATGCGGCGGCTGTCGTCGAGGTGATCGAGCACCTTGATTTGCCGCGGTTGTCGGCGTTCGAGCGCGTGCTGTTCGAGTTCGCCCGGCCGCGGACGGTCATCCTGACGACGCCGAACGCCGAGTACAATGTCAAGTTCGAGGGCCTGGCGGCGGGCAAGTTCCGCCACAAGGACCACCGCTTCGAGTGGACGCGGAGCGAGTTCCAGGCGTGGGCGAACGCGGTGGCGGGGCGGTTCGGGTACAGGGTGCGGTTCCTGCCGGTCGGCACGGAGGATGTGGTCGTCGGCCCGCCGACTCAGATGGCAGTATTCAGCCGGTCGGATCATGCCGGGAGTTCGCCCGAGGTCACGACCAATCGGTGATCGGTGGACCATGAAGATCGTCATTCCCGAACTATCCCTCGTCGTACTGATCGGGCCGTCTGGCTCCGGCAAGTCCACCTTCGCGAAGAAGCACTTCCGGCCCACGGAGGTGCTCTCGTCCGACTACTTCCGCGGGCTCGTCTGCGATGATGAGACCGATCAGGGTGCCAGCAAGGATGCCTTCGAGACGCTGCACTTCGTCGCCGCCCGGCGCATGCAAAACCGCCGGATCACCGTCATCGACGCGACCAACGTCCAGCCCGAGGCGCGCAAGCCGCTGATCGAGCTGGCACGTAAGTATCACTATCTCACCACGGCGATCGTCTTCGACCTGCCGGCCGACCTCTGTCACGCTCGCAACCAGCAGCGCTCCGACCGCTCCTTCGGCCCGCACGTCGTCCGCGGCCACGTCCAGCAGCTGCAGCGCTCGCTCCGCAACCTTGGCCGCGACGGCTTCCGCGACGTCCACGTCTTCAACTCGCCCGAAGACGTCGAGAGTGTCGTCGTCGAGCGCCGGCCGCTGTGGACCGATAAACGCGGCGAGCGCGGCCCCTTCGACATCATCGGCGACGTCCACGGTTGCTTCGACGAACTGTTCGCCCTGCTGAAAAGCCTTGGCTACATCCTGCCCGACGGAACGAGTGCTGCCGAAGCCGGAACAATCTGTCATCATCCGGAGGGTAGAAAGGTCGTATTTGTCGGCGACCTCGTCGACCGCGGGCCGCGCACGCCGGACGTGCTGAAGCTGGTGATGGGCATGGTCGAGGCCGGCCGCGTCCTGTGCGTGATGGGGAACCACGACAGCAAGTTGCTGCGGAAGCTGCGCGGCAGCGACGTCAAGATTTCTCACGGCCTGGAGGCATCGCTGGCGCAGCTCGAGCCCGAGCCGATGGAGTTCAAGGAGAAGGTCGTCGATTTCCTCGACGGCCTGGTCAGCCACTATATCCTCGACGGCGGGCGGCTGGTCGTCGCCCACGCTGGCCTGCGCGAGGATCTGCAAGGCCGGGCATCGTCGCGCGTCCGCAGCTTCGCGATGTACGGCGACACGACCGGCGAGACGGACGAGTTCGGTCTGCCGGTGCGCCTCAACTGGGCCGCCGACTATCGCGGCAAGGCGATGGTCGTCTATGGTCACACGCCCGCGCCGTCGGCGGAGTGGTTGAACCACACGATCAACATCGACACGGGCTGCGTCTTCGGCGGACGGCTCACCGCCCTGCGCTATCCCGAAAAGGAACTGATCTCGGTCCCGGCGGCCCGCGTCTACGCCGAGTCGGCGCGTCCGATCACCCCGGCCTCCGGTGCCGCAACGCTCCAGCAGCAGAGCGATGATGTCCTCGACATGGAGGACGTCTCGGGCAAGCGGCTGATCGAGACGCGCCTGGGCGGGCCGGTCACCATCCGCGAGGAGCAGAGTTATGCCGCCCTGGAAGTCATGAGCCGCTTCGCCGCTGACCCGCACTGGCTCATCTACTTGCCGCCGACGATGTCGCCGTCGGAGACGAGCGGCCTGCCCGGCCTGCTGGAGCATCCTGCCGAGGCGTTCGCCTACTACCACAGTCGCGGAGTTTCGAGAGTGGTATGCGAGGAAAAGCATATGGGCTCGCGGGCCGTGGTGATTGTCTGCCGCGACACAGAGGCGGCTCACCGCCGCTTCGGGGTGTCCGATCCGAACGGGGGCATCTGTTACACGCGCACCGGCCGGCGTTTCTTCGAGGACGCCGGGTTGGAGGGACAACTGATCCAGAACGTGCGTTCGGCCCTTGACGCGGGCGGCTTCTGGGAGAAGTTCCAGACCGAGTGGGCCTGCCTCGATTGCGAACTGATGCCGTGGTCCGCGAAGGCGCAGCAACTCCTGCGTGACCAGTACGCCGCGACGGGCTCCGCAGCGCGTGCCGCGTTGACGGAGACGGTCACGGCTCTCGAGCAGGGAGCCGCGCTGCGTCCCGACGCCGGCGCCCTGCTCGACCGTCATCGGCGCCGCCTCGGCGCCGCGATTGCGTACACGGAGGCCTATCGGCGCTATTGCTGGTCCGTGAAGTCGCTCACGGACTTCAAGTTGGCGCCGTTCCATCTGCTGGCGACTGAGGGAACGGTCCACATCGACAAGACGCACGTTTGGCACATGGAACAGCTCGGCGAGGTCTGCCGGGCGGCGCAGTCGGTCCTGCTGGCGACGCCGTTCCGCGTGGTTGACGTTACCAATGAGGTCAGCCAGGCGGAGGGAATCCGCTGGTGGGAGGAGTTGACAGGGCGCGGCGGTGAGGGGATGGTCATCAAGCCGCTCGACTTCGTGGTGCCGACGGCTCAGCGCGAGAAGGTACAACCGGCCCTGAAGTGTCGCGGGCGCGAGTACCTGCGCATCATCTACGGCCCTGAATACACCGAGCCAGAGCATCTGCAGCGGCTGCGTGGCCGCGGACTGTCGCTGAAGCGCTCGCTGGGGTGGCGCGAGTTCGTGCTCGGCATCGAGGCCCTGGAGCGTTTCGCGCGTCGCGAGCCGCTACGGCGCGTCCACGAATGCGTCTTCGGCGTGCTGGCGCTCGAGAGCGAGCCGGTCGATCCGCGCCTATGAGAGGGTGGCGGATTGAGCCCCGAAGGGGCGGTCGTCAATAGCCCAGGGCGTGAGCCCTGGGGCGGTGGCTTGACCCGGGAGTCAGCCCCAAAGGGGCGGTCGTCAATAGGCCCCAGGGCGTGAGCCCTGGGGCCGGCGTGCCCTGCGAAGTTCAACCCCAGCCCCGAAGGGGCGACAGTATCGGAACGATTCCGCCGTCTGCCGCCCCTTTGGGGCTGAAAACCAAGTACCAGGGGCTCACGCCCCTGGCTATTGACGGTCGCCCCTTCGGGGCTGGGGAAGAGGGTCGCCGGTCCACGGGAGCGGCGGCCCTCGGATGTTGCGCGGTGGCCGGTCGCGCTACTGGACGGAGAGGTTGGCGAGGAAGGTCTCGTAGTCCTTGCGTCGGACGTGTTCGGTGTCCTGCAGTTCCTTCTGCTGCTTCTGCAGTTGCTCGATCTGCGTTTCCTGGTCGTCGAACTTCTTGAGGTAACGCTTGTAGGCAACCGCCTCCCTGGGCATCTCGTGCAGGTTCTTGCGCAGCCGCTCCTGGTCCTCCGTGATGACCCGCAACTGCCGCTCGACCTGCTGTAGTTCCCGCTGCGTTTCGGCCATCTTGCCGCGCAGGGTCAGCGCCTGGGCCAGGGCGTCTTTGACGGCGGGACTCGTGACCCGATCCTGGATGACGATGCGGAGGGACTGGTCGTCGCTGTTGGTCAGGATGGTCTGGGCGCCGAAGTCCTTCTCCTCGCTGACGGTGAAGGGCACCGTCTTGCCCGCCGGCACGCTCACCTTGAAGCGATGGAAGTCGCTGGCGGTCTCCCACGGCTTGTCCTTGGTGGTCAGGTGGAAGTCGGTGCGGTGGGGATGCTCCACCAGCAGGGTACGGTCCACCTCGTTGCGGTTGACGATGGTATAGGTCTTGGCCTCCTTGACCTTGGTGGTGGTGTGCAGGACGCCCTTGACGACCTTGACGGAGGTGAGGCGTCCGTTGTCGGAGTGGGGGACGGCCTGGACCTCGGTGCCCAGGTCGATGGCGTAGGAGAGCAGGCGGCGTTCGCCCTTTTGCAGGTCGAGGATGCGGGCATCGCCGGCGTAGGTGCCGCCCTCGTAGACCGTGATCGGTCCCTGCGTCAGGTGCATCCCGGTCGTGTTCGTGAAGGCCAGGCCCAACAGCGGGAACTTGGCGTGGGTGGTCTCGTTGTAGATGGAGAGGCGTTCGCCCGCGACATCCTTGCCCAGGATGGGCAACAGCGCCGACTTCTGCCGCGGTAGCGTCACCGGATGGTCGATCGCATACTGGAAGTAGTCTCCCAGCTTCGACGCCGATGCCGCACTCGCCACACTCTTGCCGAGTTCCATCTTCTGCTCGAGGTCCTTCCGCACCTTATCGGCGTAGTAAGTGCGATTCGCCCCACCCCTTCGTACGGAGTCACGCAGGGCGCGATCGTCCCCTTCTACTTCTTCCTTCAGCAAACCGAGCGAGTGTTTGCCCTTCGCCTCTCCCGCGGAGCCAGGCTTCGCAGCTCCTCCGCTCGCCAGGTTGCGGCCGTCCGGGCTGAACACGATCCCGCCAGAGTAGGCGGGGGGTCGGAGCGAGGCGAAGAGTTCGGGCTCGACGACGGGTCGCTTGAGGAAGAGGGCATCGTAGAGGTTCATCTGGAAGGAGATGGGCCGCCCCGAGATCAACGCCATGCGCACCCCGCCCCAGTCCTCGTCCGTTGTGTTTTCCACCACTGCCCAGCCCTGCAAGTACGGCTTGTCCTCCTTCTCCTGCTTCGCGTCCTTCTCTGTCGGCTTTGTGATGACGAGTCGGTAGGAGGTCTTCCAGAGGGGGTTCTCGACGACGTAGCCGACCTT
>JACOUH010000048.1 GCA_016177925.1 Planctomycetota bacterium
CCCGTCGTCGCGCACGACCAGCTCGACCTCCTCGTCCCGCTGCCGCAGGTCGACCCAGACGTGCCGGGCACGAGCGTGGCGGGCCGCGTTGGTCAGCGCCTCCTGCACGGCGCGGAAGCACGCCACCTCGACGTCGCCGGGCAGGCGCTCCCCGGACGTCTCGACGTTCAGGACTACCTCGAAGCCGCCGCGCGGCAACCGCTCGACATACCACTTCAAGGCCGTCGCCAGGCCGAAGTCGTCCAGCATGGCCGGCCGCAGGGACAGCGACAAGTCGCGGACCTGCTCGATGGCACGGGCGACGGTGGCCATGCTCTCGTCGAGGCGGGCCGCCGCCTCGACGCCGCAGACAGCCTTGAGCCCTTGCAGGTTGATGCTGACCACGGTCAACACCTGACCGATCTCGTCGTGCAACTCGCGGGCCAGTCGGCGCCGCTCGATCTCCTGGCCGGCGAGCAATTGCCGCGACAGCGCCTGCAATCGCTGGCGACTGGCGAGCAACTCTTCTTCAGCGCGTTTCCGCTTGCCGATGTCGCGGTAGTTGATGACCAGGGCCTTCACTCCCGGCTCATCGAGGCGGTTGTTGCCCAGGCAGGCCAGCCAGCGCCAGCTGCCGTCCTTGTGTCGCCCCCGGCACTCGACCGTGACGTCGCGGTCCGGGTGGGCTAGCAACTCGGCGAGTCGCTCCCGGACAAGGGCGAGGTCGTCCGGGTGGACCAGCTCGAAACTGCTGTGGCCCTTCAGTTCCTCGCTGGTGTAACCGAGCACGTTGACGGTCGACGGACTGAGGTAGCGGATAGTCGCGTCCGGGTCGAGCAGGGCGATCGCATCGGAGCTTTTCTCGACGAGCACGCGGAAGCGTTCCTCGGTCCGCCGCCACAACCTCTCGCGCCGGAACAGCAGGAACACAAACAGCGCGGCCAGCAGGGCGAAGACAGCCCCGACGGCGCCGGGGATGCAGTTGCCCAGGACCGGTTTCATCGTCGCCTCGAACACCAGACGATGCCCCTCCTTAGCCCGACGCGCCAGCGAGGTTCGCTGTGTTCCTCGCTCGCGCGTCGGGCTAAGAGGACTACTGTTTTACGTCGTAGCACCTCAGCGTGTCCTGGTCCTGGATGTAGAGGCGACCGTTGGCGATGATGGGATGGGGCCACTCCGGCGAACCGCTGCCCGGTGGCGTGAACCGGCCGCACTCGACGTATTTCTTCGGGTTGGCCTCGACGAGGAAGACCGGCCCGCTCTCGTTGCGATAGTACAGTCGCCCGTCGGCGTAGGCGATCGAGCCCTTGCCGGGCGCCCGCTCCGCCCACTGGACCTCGCCGGTCTTGTAGTCGAGACAGGTCAGCAACCCCTCGTCCGACCCGTACAGGTAACCGTCGACCAGGACCATCCCGCCGTGATGGTTCTTCATCTTCTTCGTCGAGTAGACCTCACGGGCCTCGTACCCGTTCTCCTTCCGAACGATCCGCGCCAGTCCGCCGCCCGCGCCATAGCCGGAGGCCGCGAAGATGTGTCCGTCGGCACAGACCGGCGTCGAGCAGTTAGCCGTGCCGTTGGCCGGCCTGTCGTAGCGCCACAAGAACTCGCCGTCCTCGGACAGCCCGACCACGCCCCCGCTGAGGAACTGGACGTACTGTTTCTTGCCGTCGATCTTGGTGACCACAATCGACGAATACTGGGCCGAGTCGCCCTCGGGGACGACGCCCTTCCAGATCGTCTCGCCGCTCTTCTTGTCCAGGGCGACGAGGGTCGCGGTGCGGCCGCCGGGCGTACACAGGACACGGTCGCCGTCGATCAGCGGCGACTCGGAGCAGCCCCAGCCGCCGAGAGAGCCCTTGAAGTCCTTGACAAGGTCCTTTTGCCAGCGCACCTTGCCACTGGCAGCTTCGAGGCAAAGGAGGTCGCCGGCGAGTCCCAGCGCGTAGACGCGCGCACCATCGACGGTCGGGCTGCTGCGCGGGCCGGCGTAGCCGCCGCCGTTGGCGCGGACGGTGCCGACCTCCGCCGCCCACCGTTCCTTGCCTGTTTCCTCGGCCAGGGCGATCACGTACTCCTTGCCGTCGCGGTTGCCCATCAAGAAGATGCGGCGGGCCGCGACCGTCGGCGTGCAGTAGTTCTCGCCGAGATCGCCGGCCTTCCAGAGCAATTTCGGGCCGTCGGCGGGCCACTTCTTCAGGAGTCCTGTCTCGCGCGACCGGGTGGTCCGTTCCGGCCCCTGCCACTGCGGCCAGTCGAACCGCCGCGGACGGAACGAATCCTTGTCCGCAGCGTGTACGGCCAGCGAGACCACCACCAGCGGGAGGATGGCAAGCAGATGTTTCCGCATGAAGTATCTCCAACGATTGTAGCAACCAGAGGGCGCGGGCAGGAAGGCACACGGAGAGAAACCAATCCGGCGGGGGAGCAACGGGCAGCACGTCCGCTGCTCTCCTTGAATGTACATTCGCGCACGCACGCCCGCAAGACGCCGCGATACGTCACTCAACTTGCAAACGCCCTTGACCGATGAAGGAATGCAGGCTAGATTACTTTGCAGTGCAAACCTATTTGCCCAGGAGGAAGAGAATATGGACGCGCAGGAGGCGACCCGGACGCTCGAAGTGATCCGCACCTTGATGGAGCGGACCTGCCAGTATCAGTTCCTGACGGCCCGGGCCGGCCTGGCGGCGGGGACGCTGGCGGCGTGCGGGGCCCTTTCGTTCACCTTCCTTGATGCGGCGGACCCACGACACTTCGGTGTCGTCTGGGGGCTGGTGTTCGTCGGCTCGCTCCTGGCGACGGTCCTGGGGACTGTCCTCCGGGTACGGGAGCGTGGCGAGCGCGTGTGGTCGAGGCAGACACGGGCGGTGGTGCTGGCCCTGGCGCCTTCGATCTTCGCGGCCCTGGTGCTGACGGTCTTCCTGTTTTCGCTCGGGCTGCACCTGTGGCTGCCGGGCGTGTGGATGCTCTGCTACGGGCAGGGGGCCTTGGCAACGTCGGTGTACGCTCCGGCGCCGATCCGCTGGCTGGGCATCGCGGTGCTGGGCCTGTCCGGGCCGGCGTTGCTGCTGGGACCGGATGCGGCGGTCTGGACGATGGGACTGGTCTTCGGCCTGGGGCACGTCTGGCTGGGCGTGACGCTGCTGGCCGCCGAGCGGCGGCAGCAATCGGCCCTTCGCCTGCACCGTACCGTCGCCTGAAGGATGGTGTGCCATGAACGCCGTCAAATGCCTTGTGGAAGATCCCCAGGCGGTGCTGCTGCACGAGTCGCGACGACTGGCAATCGTCTCGGTGCTGGCCGCTGTTCCGTCGCTGACGTTCACCGAGTTGCGCGATACGCTGGAAATGACCGACGGCAACCTGAGCGTTCACCTGCAGAAGTTGGAGGAGGCGAGGGTCGTCGCCATCGACAAACAGTTCGTCGGCCGCCGCCCGCAGACGACGTGCCGCCTCACTCCCGCCGGCCGCGACGCCTTCACTCGCTACCTCGATCATCTGGAAGCAATCGTCCGGCAAGGACGCACCACGCCGCCGCGCCCCGGCGCGTGAGGGCCCCGTGATGGGGCCGCCCCGATTACGGTTGACCAAACAGAGCAAGCGCGAGCGGAACGGGCCTTCCTCCGGCGGCACCGGCAGGCAGGCTCCGCGCAGGGAGGACGACATGCAAGTGCGCATGGCTGACCATTACGGCATGTGCTTCGGGGTGCGCGACGCGGTCGACCTCGCCCTGCGACTGACGGACGCCGGCCCTGTGACTATCCTCGGCGACCTGGTCCACAACCCCGACGTGGTTGCCCAGCTCGATGCCGCCGGCGCCGGCCGCGCCAGCACGCTCGAGGAGGTCGGCACCCGGGCCGTGCTGCTGACCGCCCACGGGATTGCGGATCGTGTCAAGCTTCAGTTGCGCCAGGCCGGCCGCGAGGTCCACGACGCCACCTGTCCGCTGGTGACGCGCGCTCACCTTGCCCTGAAGAAGCTGGTCGCCGATGGCTACTTCCCGGTCGTGATCGGACAGGCTCGCCACGTCGAGGTGCGCGGCCTGGTCGGCGACCTCGACGACTATGCCATCGTCCTCGACAGTGCCGACCTCGATCGACTCGCGGATCGTTTCGATGGCCGGACGGCGGAGAACGTGCGGCTCGGCATCGTGTCACAGACGACACAGCCGATCGAGAAAGTGCGTGAAATCGTCGAGGACATCCGGCGCCGCCTGCCTGCGGCGGAGGTGCGCTTCGTCGACACGGTCTGTCAGCCGACCAAGGATCGCCAGGAGGCGCTGCGGGCGCTGGCCCGCGACACGGACGTGGTGATCGTGGTCGGCGGGCCGGACAGCAACAACAGCCGCAAGCTGACAGAGCTGGCGCGCAGCCTGGGCCGGCCAGCGTACCAGGTCAGCAGCGCGGGCGAGCTGCGCCGCGAATGGTTCGCCGCCGCCGGGGTCGTCGGTTTGACGGCGGGGACTTCCACGCCCGATCCTGTCATCGAGGAAGTCCGCGGCTGGCTGGAACGCTTGTGAGACCCACCCGTCTGGCACGAGCTCGTCTGGCACGAGCCCGACGCGTGAGCGAGGGACACCGTAACCCGCACCCGCCAATCCTCTCACCTCCGCGAGGGATTCGATGACGACACGCTGTATCTCCGCCTGCATCCTGACCGTGGGTGTGCTGGCCGTCTTCGCGGCGATTCTTCTGCCGGCTGCCGACGATGCCGGCCGCGATGTATTCGTTGACGATCGCTTTGAAGACTTCGCGGCCGGCAAGCTCGACGCGGGCGGACAGAACCTTTACGTGAGCCGCGATGGCAAGGTGCGGACCATCAACCGCTTCGATCTGAACGGCGACGGCCACATCGACCTGCTCTTCAACAGCACCCATGACACCTACCAGATGCTGCCGGCCACCGCGGGCCTGGTGGCCAAGGACCGCGGCACGCGCAGCCTCGACATCGCCGTCGAGGGCTCGCAGCGGGTCGTGCTGGGCGACCTGAACCGCGACGGCTACACCGACGCAGTCTTCTGCCCCAATGGGATCGGGGTGGATCACCTTCGGCGTTTCGTGTCGATTGCGTGGGGAGGGGCGGATGGCTGGGCTGCTCAGCGCGTCACCAGCGTGCTGCCAATCAACGGGGCCACGGCGGTGGCGCTGGCCGATCTGAATCACGACGGCTGGCCCGACATCGTGGTCCTGGGCGGGGACCGCTGGATGCTCGAGCAACCGGAGGGCCGCATTGTCCGTATCTTTTGGGGCAGTGCGACCGGCTACAGTGTGGCCGAGTTTCAGGACCTTGGGGTCGCCGGGGCCGTGGACCTGGCGGCGGGCGACTTCGACGGCGACGGGGCGAGCGATCTGGCCGTCTTGCGCAGCGATGGCCAGGTGACGATCTTCTGGGCCACGCGGGCCAAGGCCACGCCGCTGGCGCTGGAGCGTTCCGAGGTGGCGTTGCCTGGCAAGGATGGCACTTGCCTGGTCAGCGCGGATGTGAACGGAGACGGCCGCCCGGACCTGATCGCCGGCACAACGCAGAAAGCTGTCTATCTCGTCGCCGCCCAAGCCGGCCGCCGCTGGGCCAGGGCGGCAAGCGTTCCCGCCTTTCCCGCCACGCACGTGGCTGTCGGCGACCTCGACCGGGACGGTCACGCTGATCTGGTGTTGACCTACTTCACCCAGGCCCATGCCGCCGGGGGGGAGCAAGCGGGGGCCGGCAAGGATGCCCTGGGCCTGGTGCGGATTTTGTGGGGAAGCCGGAACGGCTTCTCGGAGCGTCAAGCGACCACCCTCAAGGCGTCCCATGCGGTGGCCGCCGCCGTCGGTGACCTGGACGGCGATGGCCACGCCGACCTGGTGGTGGCGATCCACCAGGGGGCGAAGACGTTCAACGGTGAGTCGGCCGTTTTCTTCGGCGACGGCCGGCGCCACTTCACGCGGGGCAAAGCGGGCTTCCGCACCTCCGGAACCACGGACGTCGTGGTGGCCCCTGCCGAGAAGGATCTTCCCGCGCGGGTGATCTTCTGCAACAGCATTGGTGGCCAGCTCGACGAGGACGTGCCGGTCCTGGTCTATTGGGGCGGCAAGGGCGGCTTCGATCCCCAGCGTGTGTGGAAGATCCCGTTTCACAGCGGCTATGAAGGCAGCGCCGCCGATCTGAATGCCGATGGGTACGTCGATCTGATCCTGCTCAACTCCGGCCACGCCGGCGAATCGGCCCACGAGGACAAGACACTCGGCGCCAATATCTTCTGGGGCGGTCCCAAGGGGTTCGATCTGGAAAAACGCCGGACCGTCCTGCACGAGCATTACCTGGGCACCAGCACCGTCGCCGACCTGAACCGCGACGGCTATCTCGACCTCGTGCTGGAGCCGTTCGCACCGGAGAAACCCGGCGAGGTCGATCAACTCATCATCTACTACGGCGGGCCGGGCGGTTTCAACAAGTCGCGCCGGGTGAGCATTCCCAAGGAGGGTTATGGCCAGGAGCATGTGGTGGCGGACGTCAACGACGATGGCTGGCTGGACATTATTACGACCTCTCGCCAACTGAATTGCGTCCGCATCTTCTGGGGCGGCCCGCAAGGCTTCGACCCGAAACGCGAGCAACGGCTGAAGGTATCGGGCCCCGTGGGCGTGAGCGCGGCCGATCTGAATGGCGACGGCTATCTCGATCTGGTCGTGAGTAGCTACAACGACCCCGTGTCCCGCCATCGCGACATGGGGCTGACGATCTTCTGGGGAAGTGCCACGGGCTACCGGCACTCCAACGCCCAGACGCTGCCCGGCTTTTCGCCCCTGGGCCGGTGCATCGCCGACTTCGACGGCGACGGTTACCTGGACATCTTCTCGCCGCAGCACAGCGGCGAGCTGACGCGCGAGGACCTGGCTTGCCACATCTACTGGGGCGGCAAGGAGGGCTTTTCGCGGTCACGGCGAACGACGCTGTTCTGCGATTCCGTCAACGCGGCCCTGGCCGCCGATTTCGATGGCGACGGCCGGCTCGACCTGGCCGTGGCCTGCCACACGCGCCACGGGGATCACCGTGCCCAGTCGCGCGTGTTCTACAACGACGGCAAACGCTTTGAAAACCCGCGGCTGCAAAAGCTGCCGGCCCCGGGACCGCATCTGATGTGGTCGACCGAAATGGGCAACCTCTACGACCGCAAATATCGGCACACGTTTGAGTCCCGAGTGTTCCACTACCAGCGACCGGTCCAGGGCGGCAGTCTCCGCTCCAAGGCGGAAGCGGCCGCCGGCGCCACGTTGACCTTTGAAATCCGCTCGGCCGCAACCAGGAACGCGTTGCCCGCGCAGAAGTGGCGGCCGGTCCAGGACAGAACGTTCCCCCTGGTGGCCCAGGACCGCTGTCTGCAGTACCGGGCCGTGTTTCGCTCGACCAACGGCGATCGGTATCCGATTCTCGACCGCGTCGAGATCGAACTCAGGCGCTAGCACCAAACGATAGTTGGGGGCTTTGGTGTGAAGAAAGACCCGCAACGGGGGTGGCATGCTTTCGCGGCCCGCGCTGGTTTCGCCCAGACGTTGACCCTGTGGGCCGCGAAAGCATGGCACACACACCGTAGCGTTCGATTGTTTACAGAGAAGCCTCCCTCTACCGTTTGGTGCTAGGAACG
>JACOUH010000049.1 GCA_016177925.1 Planctomycetota bacterium
AGCGGTGCGGGTGAGCCGTTCTACCCGGTGCCAACGGCCGCCAGCCAGCGGCTCTACGAGGGCTACCGGGCCCTCGCCGAGGAGGAAACGCGACGTCACCATGTCTTCTTCTGCGGCCGGCTCGCCCAGTACCGCTACTTCAACACGGACGAGGTCATCACGGAGGCCTTGCAGTACTTCCAGCAAATCCGCCAGGCGTGCGAGACGGCAAACGATCGATCTGTTTTGTCACCAATGCTCTCGCCGGCGTCCAGGGCAACAACAGAAATGGCGCCGACAGTGGGGTGATCACGCACGTCCTTGCCCGCGCCGGTTGGTTCGTCAGCAATCACTTCGCAATCGCCTCGCCGATAGGCGCAGCGCCTGGCTGTGGCGCGTTCCCCTGCTGCACCGCCTGCCCCGAGGCGTCCGCGGACAGGGCGGCGCGGAAGCGACGCCAGGTATTGCGGATAAAACGGAGCGCTGAAATGTACCAGGGCCTTTGTCGCAGCGCGTGTTCGATCGACGCGATGCGCTCGTGAGCCTGATGAAGGTTGGCGGACAGGGCCTCGGTGGTTCGCAGGACAGCCTGGAAACGCTCGAAGACGTGACGGTTCACACGATCCTTCACCTCGGCAAGCGACAGCCCGAAGAACAGGCTGCCCCTGTCCTGGTGGCGCTGCACTTCCGCCGGTCCCCAGGAGTCCAGGCAGGCGGGATCGAGGCTGTGCTCGACGGCCACCAGCCGTCGTCGGTGAAAGACGATGTTATAGCCCCGATACTCGGCAAGGACCGGACGCGGCGCGGCGGGGAACCTCTCCTCCTGTTCAAGGACCCGGGCGAGGTAACCATCATCGAACTCACGGCGGAACGCCTCAGGCGAGACGGAGACGGGAGCGTGGTCCTCCTTCTCACCGCTCGATTCGAGAGTTCCTCGCCATTCAGGCGGCGCCTCCAGGTTGAAGTGCTCGCGAAGGAAGGAGGCCAGTTGCAGAGTCCGGTTGTGTAGCAGCTGATGCAAGGATCGTTCGAGAGAGGGAGTCAACTTTCCCGGCAGACCCGTGAGGATCTTTTCCCTGACGGGGAAGGAAGACAGATCCACCTCCGGATTCACGCCGAGGAAACGAAAGAGATCACGCAGCAGCAGTTCCGGCTGGCGCGCGATGGATTCGTAGAAGCCCACGTACAGTTGCGCGCGCGGGAACACGGACCGCCAGCGCAACAGTTGGCCGAGGTAGTCGCCGCTAGCGAGAGGCCAGTCGTGGGTGAAGTTCTCGCGCCACTGGTCGTCCGTCACGGCGTCGAAGGGTGCCGTGCAGCCAGCAAAACTGGCTTCCCGGTATCGGTAGTTGTGCTTGGCATGCGACCAGGCGCGGCCCACCGGCTCGCGCATCAAGAAGATGAGTTTCACCTGCGGCAGGAGCCGGCGGATCAGTCGGATCCTGCCGACGGGGAGGAGGGCATACGAAGGCGATGCCTCCCCCTTCACGCGATCAGTACCAGGGTCGAAATGGTTCAGATACCAGCTGAGGTCAAACCATTTGAAGAAGGAGCTGAAATATCTGCATTCCTTGGTGGAGGGGACGAAGAGCTGCGGATGACAGCGGAAGTTGGCGGCCAGCCAGGTGGACCCGGTCTTGGGCGGAGAGATGACCAGAAAATCCGGGCACAGACTGGTGAGCAGATGATGCGGGACTTCGGGCTGTTGCAGGCACCAGAACAAGCATTCGCGATCCAGCGCGACGGCATCGCCTTCCATGGCTTCCCTCGACTGAGGAACAGGCAACCTGGTGAAGATGCCTGGATGTACCAAATCCTCGCAATGGGCGACAAGGTCAATGCTGCAACGAGCGCCACGATGCCGCAGCAGAGCGTGGCCCCGACTCCCATCCGCCGCCGCATGTCAGAGAAACCAGTTAATGCGGCGATCCTCGCCGCACCCCAACTCGGGAAGCACAGCCGTTTTCAGCTCCTCTGAGTCAGCAGCTGTCGCAGGACGTAGTGCAGGATGCCGCCGTGCTGATAGTAGAGCACCTCCTGCGGGGTGTCGATGCGCACCCTCGCCCGGAACTCCTTCGTCGTGCCGCCGGCCGGCCGCGCTCGCACCGTGATCTCGCGCCCCGACGCGAAGCCGTCCGCCAGTTTCGCCGTCAGCCCGTCCAGGTCGTAGACCTCCTCGCCCGTCAGTCCCAGGCTCGCCACGTTCTCCCCCGGCAGGAACTGCAACGGCAAAATGCCCATGCCAACCAGGTTCGAGCGGTGGATGCGCTCGTAGCTCTCGGCGATCACCGCCCGGATACCCAGGAGCAGCGGCCCCTTGGCGGCCCAGTCGCGCGAGGAGCCCGAGCCGTACTCCTTGCCCGCCAGCACCAGCAGCGGCACCTTTTCTTCCTGGTACTTGACCGAGGCATCGTAGACAGACATCTCCTCTCCGTCGGGGAGGTGACGGGTCCAGCCGCCCTCCGTGCCCGGTGCCAACTGGTTGCGCAAGCGCACGTTGGCGAAAGTGCCGCGCACCATCACCTCGTGGTTGCCGCGCCGCGAGCCGTACGAGTTGAAGTCCTTCGGGTCGACGCCGTGCGCGATCAGGTACTGTCCCGCCGGACCGTCCTGCTTGATCGAACCCGCCGGCGAGATGTGGTCCGTCGTGATGCTGTCGCCCAGCACCAGCAGCACGCGGGCGCCGTGGATGTCTCGGACCGGCTCGGGGTCGCGGCCCATGCCGACGAAGTACGGCGGATTGCGGACATACGTCGACGTGTCGGCCCACTCGTACTGGTCGCCTTCCGGCGTCGGCAAGTTGTTCCAGCGCTCGTCGCCCAGGAAGACCTCGCTGTACTCCTTGCGGAACATCTCCGACTGAACCGAGCTGGCGATCGTGTTCTGCACTTCGCGCTGTGTCGGCCAGAGGTCGCGCAGGAAGACCGGCTTGCCGTTCTCGTCATTTCCGAGCGGCTCGTGGTACAGGTCGATGTCGATGCGGCCGGCCAGGGCGTAGGCGACGCCCAGCGGCGGGGAAGCGAGGAAGTTGGCCCGCACCTCCGGATGGACGCGGCCCTCGAAGTTGCGGTTGCCCGACAGCACCGCGGCGACGACCAAGTTGCCCTCCTCGATCGCCTGCGACACCGCGAACGGCAGCGGTCCGCTGTTGCCGATACAGCTAGTACACCCGTATCCAACTAGGTAAAATCGCAATTGCTCGAGAGAGCGCATCAGGCCCGCCTCGATCAGGTAGTCGGTGACCACCTTCGACCCCGGCGCCAGGCTCGTCTTCACCCACGGCTGGACCTTCAGCCCTCTCTCAACGGCCTTTTTTGCGAGCAGCCCCGCTGCCATCATCACCGACGGGTTCGACGTGTTGGTGCAGCTGGTGATGGCCGCGAGCACGACCGTGCCGTGCCGCAACTCGCAGGTACTCTCCTCCAGCGCCAGCGACACGGCGGCGTTTGCTTCAGGCGCGACACCTTTCCTCGGCTTGAGCCGCCCCAGGAACACGGGCAAATCCTTTGCAAACGACTCCTTAACCTCGCTCAGGGCGACGCGGTCCTGCGGCCGCGTCGGGCCGGCGAGACTGGGCACGACCGTCGAGAGGTCCAACTCAAGGACCTCGGAGTAGGCGGCCGGCGGCGTCGCGGCCGTGTGGAAGAGGCCCTGTTCCTTCATATAGGCCTCGACCAGCTGCACGAGCGACTCGTCGCGGCCCGTGAAACGCAGGAACCGCAACGTCTCGGCGTCGACGGGGAAGATGCCGCAGGTGGCGCCGTACTCGGGGGCCATGTTGGCGATGGTGGCACGGTCGGCGACCGGCAGATCGGCCAGGCCCTCGCCGAAGAACTCGACGAACTTGCCGACGACACCCCGCTTGCGCAGCACCTCGGTGACGCGCAACACGAGGTCGGTGGCGGTGCTGCCCTCGGGCAGGTGGCCGCGCAGGCGGAAGCCGACCACCTGCGGAATCAGCATCGACACAGGCTGGCCGAGCATGGCCGCCTCCGCCTCAATGCCGCCGACGCCCCAGCCCAGGACGCCGAGGCCGTTGATCATGGTCGTGTGCGAGTCGGTGCCGACCAGCGTGTCGGGATAGGCGGTGCGATGCCCGGCGACCTCTTTCGACCCCGTGTAGACAATGCGGGCCAGGTACTCGAGGTTGACCTGGTGGACGATGCCGGTGTCCGGCGGCACGACGCGGAAATTCCAGAACGCTTTCTGTCCCCAGCGCAGGAAGGCGTAGCGCTCGGAGTTGCGGACGAACTCCAGGTTGGCGTTGTGCAAAAACGACAGGTTGCTGCCGAAGTCGTCGACCTGGACGGAGTGATCGATGACCAGTTCGGCGGGGCAGAGAGGATTGATCCGTGTCGGGTTGCCGCCGAGGCGGGTCATGGCATCGCGCATGGCGGCGAGGTCGACGACGGCCGGCACGCCGGTGAAGTCCTGCAGCAAGACGCGGCTGGGGGTAAACGCGATCTCCTTGGTCGGAATCGCGGTCGCGTCCCAGTTCGCCAGCGCCTCGACGTCGGCGGGGCGAACGCTGAGGCCGTTCTCGGTGCGGAGCAAGTTTTCCAGCAGGACCTTGAGCGAGTACGGCAGGCGAGCGGCTTTGGGAAATGCCTTCTCGACGGCATCGAGGCGGTAGATGATGTAGCGGCGATCGCCGACGCTGAGAGGGGCCTGGCTGCCGAAAGAGTTGTTCATCATCGCATCCTTCAGGGCCGGGAAACGGAGGTCCGGGGGAGTGTTCTATCGGTATTGTCGGACGCGGGGCGTTCGTCGGCAACCGGAGGAGAACAGGAAGAGAGCAACCACGAAACACACGAAATACACGAAAAGACAGAACAGGAAGGCAAAAGGGGAAGGCGGGCGCCCCAAGCACGGGCACCTGTCTTCCCCTTTGTTATTCTCATTTCTTCTTCTGTCTTTTTTCGTGTGTTTCGTGTGTTTCGTGGTTACTCCTCTGTCTTCAGTCCTTTTTTTCAAGGGTTCGGGGAAAAGTGAGGTATAGTTGCGCAGCGCGAGAGGCTGCGTCCGGAAGCGGCAGCCCCCCTCCTCTGCGTGCCACACCCTGACCCTGTATCGGAGAGAGACGTCGTGGCCACGCTGCGCCTGGTGCCCCCCCCACGGACCGACAAGCACGAAGGAGAGGTCTTCAGCTGCACGTTCACCCCCGACGGCGGATTCGTCCTGTCGGCGGGCTGGGACGGCCACCTCCGCCTGTGGGAGGCCTCGACAGGGACGCACCTGACGGCGTTGCGCGCCGGCCCCAAGCCACTCTCCGCCTGTGCCGTCGCACCGGACGGGCGCCAGTGGGTTGCCGGCTCCATGGAAGGTCTGCTCACCTTCTGGGACGCACCCACGCACGCCCTGCTCACCCAGTACGCCGGCCACACGCGGCCCGTCTCGTCGATCTGCTTCGCGGCCGACCAGGGGCTCATGGCAACCGCCTCGTGGGACCGCTCGGTCTGCCTGAGCAAGCTCGGACGGGATCGCGACGTTCGGAGCTTGTTCGGCCACCTGGACATCGTCGCCGGCTGCCAGTTCTTGCCAGACGGTGTCACTCTGCTGTCGTGGTCGCATGACGCGACGCTGCGTTTGTGGAACGTCGAGTCGGGACAGGAGGCGGCTGTCCTGACGGGCCACCAGGACCGTGTCACCGCGGCAGCGGTGTCGCCCGAGGGCCGCTGGGCCGCGTCCGGATCGCGCGAGGGCGAACTGCTGCTCTGGGACTTGGCGACGCGCAGTCAGGTGGGCAGCATCCAACTGTCCGCCGGGGCATGTGGCTGTTTCTTCCTCCTGGACGGCACCTCGTTGCTCACGGTCGACGCGGAGGGAAGTGTGATCCTGTTCAGCTTGCCCGAGCTGCTCCCACAGTTCCAGCTGTCCGTGCGGCTTCCCGTGCAGTGCGGGGCCCTCTCGGTCGGGGGGACTCAGCTGGCACTGGGGAGCAGCGATGGGCAGGTGCGCTTCGTCGCCATCGAGGGGCTCGAGGACCGCCCGCTCCTGGTGACGGCGACGCGGAGCACGCGCGAGATGTCCGCCGGCTGGCAGCGCCTGCTCGGACGCCGGCGAGTGGCCAGCGTCTTCACCTGTACCTGCCCCTCCTGCCGTCAGCCGATCGAGCTGCTGGAAACCCTGCCCACCGAGCCGGTCCTCTGTCCTCACTGCCGCCAGGCCCTCCGCTACGACAAGCGAACCCGCGCCCCGCAGCAGAGCGCCTGCTGAAATCGACCTTCGATGGGGCAAGTTTTCAACTTGCCCTCCTCTCTTTCTGATTTTGCAGACACGTTCCAGACGTTTGGCATGATTGCTGCATGAGTTCAACCAGGCAATCTGGGAAAATTCCATAGAATTCTCTCAGCCTACCCAGTTTGTGATTGACTCTTCATTTCTCTTGTTTTACTATTCCGCTTAATCTGGACGTCTCGCCCAGCCTGAAGAGTCGGTTCGGACAAAAAGGATGAGGGAGGCAGAGTTCGGAACATAGGAAGACAATTGCTCACCGTCCCAGGGGAGAACCGAGCAGACGGCCGCGCACGCAGAGAAAGTCGCGTGCCTCGTTCCTTTCCCTTGTGACGGGCCCTTGGCCTGCTTCTCGAGTGCGGATGGGTTTCCGGAGACGAGTTACGTCTCGGCTCTGGAGTTGATCACCGTTTCGTTCGCAGGAGGATTTCGAGATGTACAGCGTGGTGGTACTGATGGCCCTCAGTGGGGGGGTCGACACTCCGGACTTCGGTCGCCGAGGATGCCACGGCTGCGACGGCGGCTGCTACGGCGGCTACGGCTGCCACGGCGGCCGCGCTCACGGCCGCCACGGCCGCCACGGCTGCTACGGCGGCTGCTATGGCGGCGGCTGCTACGGCGGCTGCTATGGCGGCGGCTGCTACGGCGGCTGCTATGGCGGCGGCTACGGCCCCGGCCCTGGCCCTGGCCCCGGTCCCAAGCCGATGCCTGGTCCGAAGACGGGACTCGATACGCCGTCGCCGGCGACCGTCGTCGTCACCTTACCCGCCGATGCGAAACTGACCATCGACGACTATGTCACCAACTCCACCTCGGAGCGGCGCGTCTTCCTGTCGCCGGCTCTGACCCCTGGCAAGATCTACTCCTACACGCTCAAGGCCGAGGTCCTGCGCGACAACAAGCCGCAGGTCATCACGAAGGAGGTGACCGTGCGAGCGGGCGAGGAGACGCCGATCAGCTTTGAATTCCCGGCGGCCGTGAGCGCACGACGCTGACGGCCGCCTCCTCTGAAAGGATGAAGGATGAAGGATGAATCAGGAAAGACCTCTCTGATTCATCCTTCATCTTTGTAGTTGCGGGTAGCGCGGAACGCCCACGCCGCCGCGAGGGTACAGCCGATGACAGACGCGAGAATCCACGAGGGCGGCAACCTCGACGACTCCTGCAGCCAGCCCGAAGCGAGAAGGTCTCGTTTGTACAAGCCGAGCAGGATCAGCACGCTGTTGTGAATCGCGTGCAGGATCATCCCCGGCACGACGCTACCCGTCCGCCAGGCGAGCCAGCCGAGTAGCAGGCCCAGCAGCGTACTCACCACGCCGCGCTCGACCACGACAACGTGGCCGACCAGGTGGAACAGACCAAAAAAGATCGCTGAAGTCACGATCGCGGTACGGGGCGGCCCGGCGGCACGCAGGGCGCTGAACAGGTAACCGCGGAAGAACAGCTCCTCCAGCACGGCCGGGACTACGGCCATGCACAGCACTACCACCCAGACCGGCAGCTCCTCGCGCCACTGCCGGATTCGCTCCTCCACCTCCTGGAGGGACTTCTCGCTCACGCTCGTCAGCCCCAGCGGGCGGAGTACCTCCTTGAGCACGTCGGCCAACGGCCACAGCGACAGTCCGAACAGGATCGCTGCCCCCCACGCCATCGCGCCGGAGCGCTCCAGGCGGAAGCCCGCCCTGAAGTCGACCCGGCGCAGCCACACCGAGAACAGCGGGAAACCGCCAAACAGCACCAGGTTCGCCAGCACCCGCCAGGCCATCTCCTCCCCGGGTGGACGTCCGCCGCCAATCAGGGCAATCAGGACGAACGAGGCGGGAAACATCAGCGCCAGGCAGAACAGGGCGGAGGAAACGGTAGAGGCGCGTCGCCCACGGGCGGGACGGCGGAACAGGTCCGACCACGACGCCTGCTCGTTGTACAGGACCGCCTCGGCCCCAAAGAGGCGGGCCGCCAAGGCGATGGCCGCCACCGCATAGACGAGCGTCGTCAGCACGACCAGGACCGCGGCACCCGCCGTCGCCTCCCCTGCGAACAGGTCGCGTGCCAACAGGACGATGTTCAGCAGCGGGACGACGCACAGCGGGCCGTCCAGCTTCAGTCCCGGCATCAGGCTCAGCATCCCCGGCGTCAGCGACACCAGGATCAGCGGAATCAGGTACGCCTGCGCCTCCTTGAAGCTGCGCGCGAAGCTGGTCACCGCCAGCAGCACCGCCGAAAAGAACGCCGCGAACAACAGCAGCAGGAAGAACACCTGAACGATCGCCAGAGGCCGCAATCCCTCTGGAAAGACCAGGCGTCCCATGTCGAAGACCAGGAGCGTCACGGTCATCGTCGCCAGGTTGACCACGGCGGTCAGCACCGCCACGGTCACCACCGAGACGTACTTGGCGAACAGCAGTCCCAGCCGCGGGATCGGCGCCGCCACGAGGATTTCCAGGGTGCCGCGCTCGCGCTCGCCGGCGGTCAGGTCGATGGCTGGGTAGACCGCCCCGGTGATCGTCATCAGGATCAGGATCAGCGGCACCAAGAGCGACAGCGGAATCGTCTCCTTCGGACCGGGCTGGGCCACCTCCTGAGAGACTGGGGAAACCAGCACGGCGAGGGGCTGGCGCGGTGCCGGCTGCGGCTTCGGCCGTCCCCACAAGGTCCGCTCGTTGGCCGCAGCGAGGCAGCGCTCGACGTACTCGTTCGCGTCGCGACTGCGCGGCGAATCTTCGAGATAAAGGATCTCACAAACAAACCAGCGATCAGGGCCCCGCTCTGCTCGAGCGGTGTCCTGTTCGGTGAGGTGGACGGCAAGGTCGATCTGCTTTTCCTGCAAGAGCTGCCGGAGGTCCGACGGCGGCTCCCCAGTGCGCGGAAATAGCGCCTGATGGTCGGGGAGTGGTTTCTCCGCGCGGCCGTTTCCCGCCGTGGCCTCCCGCGCCCGCCCGGAGGCCGGGCCCTGCCTAGCATTCCACTTCTTCAATTCCGCGAGTGCCCGTTTGCCTCGCTCCATTCGCCCGTCGAAGAACCGCGCCTCCCACTCCGAACGGAAGCCGATTCGGTAGGCCGGCTCCTTCATCTCCTTGAGAGAGCTGGCGAGAAGAAATTGGCGAAAGGCGATGGTCAGCAGGGGGTAGAGGAGCAGCGGCATCAACACCAGGGTGATGATGGTGCGGCGGTCGCGGAGGATGGTGCTGACTTCCTTGCGGACCAGCCGGCCCATGCGCTGCAACAGGTCTCGGGGCGACCGCTGCAGCAGATGCCTCGCCTTCGACCCGCCGGCCGGTTGGTCGCTCATGCGCGTTACTCCGCCAGTCCGTCTGTCGCGGCCTCGTCGCGGGGCCGCGTCGCGCGCCGCAGCGCCGGGCCTGTCCGCGCCAACTTGAAGAACATGTCCACCAGTCCCTCACAGCCGGTCTCGGCCCGCAGCTGGGCGAGCGTGCCCTCGCTGACCAGCCGTCCCCTGTGCAGCAGGCCAAAGCGATCGCACAGTCGCTCGGCCTCGTCGAGCCGGTGCGTTGTCAGGATGACCGCCTTGCCCTCCTCGCGCAGGTGCGTGATGAACTCGGCCACGACCTGGCTCCCAAAGATGTCCAACCCCAGCGTCGGCTCGTCCAAGAGCAGCACCGGTGGGCGGTGGATCAGCGCCCGTGCCAGGTTGACGCGCTGCTTCTGTCCCATCGACAGCGTAGTGCCGCGGCGGCGCAGCAGTTCGTCGAGCCCCAGCAACTCGGCCAGCTTGTCCAGTTCCGCCCCGGCCTGCCCGGCATCGCAGCCATACAGGTCGGCGAAGAAGAGCAGCATCTCGCGCACGCTCAGGTGCGGGTAGAGGCCGGCCGTTGCCGACACCAGCCCGACGCGGCGCTTGACTTCGTCGGGTTGCTGGTCCGAGCGGAAGCCGGCGACCGTCGCCCAGCCGGCGGTCGGCTGGAGCAGGCCCAGCAGCATGCGCAGGGTGGTCGTCTTGCCGGCGCCGTTGGGCCCGAGCAGGCCGTAGACCTCGCCGGTTCCGACGCGGAACGAGACGGCATCAACGGCCAATACCTCGCCGCCGCCGGGAAGGTCAAAGCGTCGTGTCAGTCCCTCGACCTGGATCATGCAGTCGGCTGCGGGTGATGGGTGATCGGTCGCCTCTCCCAGCGACCGGCAAACGTTCTTTTACACGGTACGTTCCTGGACGCCCAGGTGTTTGCCCTATCCCTGGGTGCGGGAGACCGACCCTCGCGTGCGGGCCTCGCCCGGAGGCGCGGGGACCGTTCCTCACTCGACAGTGTGTGCGGTGAACACGCCGGCCGCTACAACTGTCAGCAGAGAAGAGATCCCGTTGTCCCCGGCCAGGACCGATCATGACCGAGCAGAAACCCCCACAGCCGAAGCGCATCCTCAGCGGCGTGCAGCCGTCGGGCAAGCTTCACCTTGGCAACTACTTCGGCGCCGTCAAGCAGCACATCGCCCTGCAGGACGAGGCCGAGGTGTTCTACTTCATCGCCGATTACCACGCCCTGACGACCATTCAGGACCCGAAAAGTTTGAGCGAGCACACGCGTGACGTCGCCCTGGACTATCTCGCTCTGGGCCTTGATCCCGACAAGGCCACGTTCTTCCGCCAGTCCGACGTTCCCGAGGTCAACGAGCTGGCCTTCCTCCTTGCCACCGTCACCAACATGGGCCTGCTGGATCGAGCGGTTTCCTACAAGGACAAGATCGACCGTGGCATTGAGCCCAGTGTCGGGCTGTTCTACTACCCGGTGCTGATGGCTGCCGACATCCTCATCTATCGCTCGCACGTTGTCCCGGTCGGCCGCGACCAGGTCCAGCATATCGAGATGACGCAGGACATGGCCGGGCGCTTCAATCGCACGTACGGCGAGATCTTCCCCATCCCGACCTATCGCCTCGACGTCGGCGCCAAGGTGCCCGGCATTGACGGCCAGAAGATGAGCAAATCGTACGGCAACACGATCGAGATCTTCGCCGAGGGCAAACCGCTACAAAAAACGGTCATGAACATCAAGACCGACAGCACCCCGCTAGGCAGTCCGCTCAACCCGGACACCTGCACCGTCTTCGCCTTGCACAGCCTGTTTGCCACACCCGACGAGAAGACGCAGCTCGCCGAGCTGTATCGCAGCGGGGCGATCGGTTACGGTGAGGCGAAGAAACGACTCCTGGCGAAGATCAACGCGTATTTCGAGCAGGCGCGGCAACGCCGCAAGGAACTCGCCGCCGACGCCAACCACGTCGAAGACGTCCTGCGCCACGGCGCCCAGAAGGCCCGGGCCGAGGCGCAGAAGACGATGGAACTGGTGCGTCAGGCCGTCGGCATGAAGCCGCGCCCCGTCGTTTGACCTGGCTTCCCTCCCCCGTTTCACCGAACCCGCGTTCTGGCGAACGCGGCTACAAACCTCACAAGGAGACTCCTCGATGTCGACATCCTTCACCCGCCGCCAGCTCCTGAAAGCGGCCGCCGTGGCCGGCCTGGCTCCCGCATCCCTGCTGGCGGAGAAGAAGCAACCCGCCAGTGAACGCCTCAATGTCGCGGTCATCGGCACCTACAACCGCGCCCACGGCAACCTGGTCGAGGTCAGCGCCGCCGGCGCCAACGTCGTCGCCCTGTGCGACGTCGACGAGAACCTTGCCACCGGGGCCCGCCGCGAGTTCCCCAAGGCGTCCTTTGACATCGATTTCCGGCGCGTTGTCGACCGCAAGGACATCGACGCCGTCCTGGTGGCGACACCCGATCACACGCATGCGGTCATCATGATGGCGGCGCTCGAGGCGGGCAAGCACGTCTACTGCGAGAAGCCGCTGACACACACCGTCTACGAGGCCCGCCGCGTCGCCGAGACTGCCGCCAAGCACAAGCGCGTCACGCAGATGGGAACGCAGATCCACGCCGGCAGCAACTACCGCCGTGTCGTCGAACTGGTCCGGAGCGGGGCGATCGGGACGGTGCGCGAGGTCCATGTCTGGTGCGGCCGATCCTACGGTGGGGCGAAGCGGTCGACGAAAACACAGCCCACGCCGAAGGGACTGCACTGGGACCTGTGGCTGGGGCCGGCGCCGGAGCGACCCTACGACCGGGCCTACCACCCCTTCGACTGGCGCGGCTGGTGGGACTTTGGCGGAGGCACGCTCAACGATATGGCCTGTCATCACATGGACCTCCCCTTCTGGGCGCTCGAGTTGGACGCCCCCACCAAGGTCGCCGCCGAGGGCCCGCCGCCCGAGAGGGAGACCGTCGCCCCGTGGCTGATTGTTCGTTACGAGTTCCCAGCGCGCCGGGGCCCCTCCGCCAGCTCGGGGCCCTCCCGCGCAAGCGGGTCGCGGCCGGCGGTGCGGCTGACCTGGTACGACGGCGGCAAGCGGCCGGCGATCCTGTCGCAGCCCGACATGCCGAAGTGGAGCGATGGCTCCCTGTTCGTCGGGGACAAGGGCATGCTGATCGCCGGCTACAGCGATCACAAGCTCCTGCCGGAGAAGCAGTTCGCCGGCTTCAAGCGCCCCAGGCCGTTCATCCCCGACTCGATCGGGCACCACAAGGAATGGCTCGAAGCGTGCAAGAACGGCGGCACGACGACCTGCCGCTTCGGCTACAGCGGGGCGCTGACCGAGGCGGTCCTGCTGGGCACCGTGTCGTATCGTTCGGGCAAGAGTTTCACCTGGGACAGCGCGAAGCTGAAGACGAGCGATCCGGCGGCGAACGCATGGCTTCACAAGGAGTATCGCCGCGGCTGGTCCCTGTGACGAAGGGAGCGGTTTTACCTCTTAGCCCGACGCGCTAGCGAGGGAAAACAAGAAATCCTCGCTGGCGCGTCGGGCTAAGAAATCGTGAGCACCCATGAGACGCGCCATCGTCACGGTCGGTCTGGGCTTCGGCGATGAGGGGAAGGGAGCGACCGTCGACTTCCTCTGCCGCCACCACGGTGCCGATCTCGTGGTTCGCTACAGTGGCGGCTCGCAGGCCGGCCACAATGTGCAGCTCCCCGATGGCCGGCGCCACACGTTCTCCCAGTTCGGCGCCGGCACCCTGGCTGGCGTCTCGACCTACCTCGCCGCGCCGGTCGTCCTCCACCCGACGGCGCTAGTCCGCGAGGCCGCCCACCTCGCGGAACAGGGCGTCGCCGACCCCTTCGGCACATTGACGGTGCATCCCCGCTGTCTTGTCTCGACGTGGCTGCACCAGGCCGCCAACCAGTTGCGGGAGTTGGCCCGCGGCGATGCCCGTCACGGCTCCTGCGGCCACGGCATCGGCGAAACACGGAGTTACTGGCTCCAACACGGAGACGATGCCGTCTTCGCGCACGACCTCCGCGATCCTGTCGCCCTGCGCGAGAAACTGGAGCTGCTCCGGCAGCGTTTCCTCCTCGACATGGACAAGCTGGCCGGCAAGCTGCCGCGACCCGCTGGCGCGGGTGCCCCGACACTCGCGGAGTACGACCTCCTTGGCATTACCGCCGACGGTCTGGCGGAGCCGCTCCTGGAGGTCGGCACCTTGCTCCAGTTCGCCGCGGATCTACCGGACCACACCACGGCGGTCTACGAGGGTGCCCAAGGCGTTCTGCTCGACGAATGGTTTGGCTTCCACCCCTACACGACCTGGAGTACGGTGACGGCTCACCACGCCGTCGAGTTGGTTGTCCGGAGCGGGGCCGAGGAAGTTTGCGTCCTCGGCCTGACACGCGCGTACACTACCCGGCACGGCGCCGGCCCGCTGCCCAGTTACGAAGAGCCGCTCACGGCATCGATCCGGGACGAGGGCAACCCCTGGAACCGATGGCAGGGCAGTCTGCGGGCCGGCTGGCTCGACCTGGTCCTGCTCCGCTACGCCGCGAGGGTGTGCGCCCCGATCGACAACCTGGTCGTTAGTTGTCTCGACCACCTCGACGGCAAGGACGCACAGGTCTGCATCGGCTACGACCGCTGCGAGGAACTCCCACTCCCCGCGGGGCCTGACCTCGCTCACCAGGAGCGGCTGACCTCCCTGCTCGAGGAAGCGGTCGCCATCTGCCTGCCGCCGACGAAGGACTCCCTCCTCGCAATGGTCGGGGAGATCGCCCCGGTCGCTCTCGTCGCACACGGTCCGACTCACCTCGACCGGGATTGCATGCCGCTGCGGTTCCGCAAGCGCGTCCGAACCGCCCCCTCCGTCGAAAACCGGCGCTGACCCCTGCCCATCGCCGCGTCGTGCCGGATTTCGCTGCACCCTGCCGAATTTTCCGGCGTCCTAGCACGCCACTTCCCGAAGGGGTTTCAGTCCATCGATTTTTCTTAACATCTTGTCCTGACTTGACTTGTGACTTGCCGTACAAGTTTTTTTATTGGTCGGCACGCTTATTGCCCTTGGTAGAAGCATTCAAGTTGCCCATCGCCCAATCGCCCAAACAGTCGCCCAAGTCGCCCGCGTCGCCCTCGCCCGAACGCCCAGCGCCCATCGCCCCGCCCAGTCGCCCAAAACGATCAGCCGCGGACCTCTGACCCGCCCATCAGAGATCCGCGGCTGATCGTTTTTTCGTCGGGAGCGGAGACAGGGCCGGCGCCGCATCCGAAACCCCGCTGGACGAGCCGGAGTATTCCTTCTGTCCAGACCAACGCGGGCGACCCTCCCGCGCCCGCATGGGACCCAACAACGAGAGGATCATGAGACGCCTTCCGCTGCCCCTGGCCCTGTTCGCCCTCGCCTGTCTCGCAGGCCCGGCCCGACCGGACGCCCCGATGGTGACCGACAAGCTCAATAAGAAGATCGACAATTTCACTCTCTTCAGCCCGGGCGGCAAGTCCTTCGCCCTGCACGACCTCAAGGACGTCCGCGCCGTGGTCGTCGTGTTCGTGTCGTTCGACTGTCCGGTGTCCACCAGTTACGCCGCCCCGCTGGCCGAGCTGCACCACAGCTACGCGCAGAAGGGAGTTGTCTTCGTCGCTGCCGGCTTCGAGGGCGAGGCCGAGCTGGCTCGTCACGCTGGGGACTTCAAGGTCCCCTTCCCGGTGCTGCGCGACCGTGACTTCGCGGCCGCCGACCTCCTCAAGGCATCGACCACGCCTGAGGCCTTCGTCCTGGATCACAACTTCGTCCTCCGCTACCGGGGACGTATCGACAACGGCTACGTCGCCCGTCTCAAGAAGGCTCCTGTCACCACGCGCCACGACCTCCGTGAGGCCCTCGACGAACTCCTCGCCGGCAAGCCCGTTAGCAAGCCGGTCACGCCGTCCGTCGGCTGCCCCATCAGCCGCGAGAAGGAGGAGAAGAAGACCGGCAAAGTCACCTACTATCGCGAGGTCCTGCCGATCCTGCAGAAGAATTGCCAGCAGTGCCACCGTGCCGGCGAAGTCGGGCCGTTCTCCCTGATGACCTACAAGCAGGCGGTCAACTGGTCGGGCGACATCAAGGAGTACACCCGGTCGGGCAAGATGCCGCCGTGGAAGCCGGTCGACGGCCCGGCGTTCCACAACGCGCGCAAGATGAGCCCGAAGGAAATTGACACCCTCGCCGCCTGGGTCGACGAGGGCACCCCGCAGGGCGACCCGAACGACGCCCCGCCGCCGGCAACCTTCACGAGCGGCTGGCAACTCGGCAAGCCCGACCTGGTCCTGGAGACAGGCGAAATGACGGTTGGTCCCGGCGGCCGCGACCTGTTCCGCTGCTTCGTCCTGCCGACACACCTGACCGAGGACAAGATCGTCACGGCCATCGAGGTACGACCGAGCAACCCGCGTGTCGTCCACCACACGCTCCACTTCCTCGACCAAACCGGCCGCGGCCGCGAGTTGGAGAAGAAAGAAAAGGATCGGCCCAAGACGGGTAAGGAGCAGGACGTTGGCCCCGGCTACTCGAATGCGATGGGCGTCGGCTTCCGGGCGCAGCGCGGCCTCGCCGGCTGGGCGCCCGGCCAGCGGGCTCGTCGCCTCCCCGAGGGCACCGGCTACTTCCTGCCCAAGGAGGCCGACGTCGTCGTCCAGGTGCATTACCACCGCACCGGCCGCGTCGAGAAGGACAGCACCAAGATCGGTCTCTACTTTGCGAAGAAGCCGGTCCAGAAGCAGTTCCAGGGCATGGTCATTCCCGGCCGATTCCTGTTCATTCCGAAGGGGGCCGAGCACTACAAGGTGGAAGGCGCCATCGAGGTGCTTCAGGACTGCACGCTGCACTCGGTCATGCCGCACATGCACATGCTCGGCAAGGAGGTCAAGGTAACCATCACGCCGCCCGACGGCACGGCCAAAACGCTCATCGCCATCAAGGATTGGGACTACAACTGGCAGGAAACGTACTTCCTCGAGCAGCCGCTGCGCCTGAAGGCGGGCACGCGGCTGTCGGTCGAGGCGTTTTACGACAACAGCGAGAAGAACCCGAACAATCCGAACAACCCGCCGAAGATGGTCTTCCTGGGTGAGCAGACAGACAACGAGATGCTCTTTGTCTTCCTCGGCGCGACGTCTGAGCAGAAGGGGCGCATCCGCTTCCGTCCGATCAACAAGGACGGCACGCCGCTGCAACTCCGCCGCCTCGGTGGCAACTGATCGCAGGGAACCTAGCTTCGCGGGATGTCGGAAGCTCGATTGCCTTCGGTTCGGCTTTCGGATTGGTCCCTGCGTTTTTCATCGGCCCCGCCTGCCCGGCGGCGCTATCTCCGCCCCGGCCAACTTCATAGCGGCGAAACGCCAGTGCGGCGACACCGGGGGCAGCGCCCGGCGCAGCGCGGCGGCGTCGGCCTCGAGGACCAGGATGATGTCGGCCCGGAAGAGATGATCTTGATCCTCGAAGGTGGTGTCAAAACCGAGTCGGATGACGTCGCCCAGGCGCTGACGAGTGGGATGATGGGACGTCTCCGGGCTGAATTTGAGCTGTCTCTGCTCCTTCGGGCCCGGAGCGAAGTAGCTGCGGAGAGCCTCCAGCACTTGTTTCCGCGCGGCCTCGTCGATCACGGCGTCCACGTCGGCCTGGACGCAGTCGCCTCGACAGGTGCGTTGGAAGGCGGCGACAATCTCCGGACGTCCCCTGGCAGAAGCCGCCCCGCCGGCGACGGTGCCCAGGGCCGGCCGCTGGCGCAGGAGGGCGCGGGCCGAATCGCGCTGGTGGCCTTCCGGCAGCGTCAGCAAGTGGATCTCGATGCTGCTGGGCTCCTGCATGGCCTTCTGCCAGGTATCCACGAACCCCCGGGAACTGCGAATGAGTTCCATCATCGCCTTGCCGGACTCGGTATACCTCATCGGCCCATCCAGTTTCATGCCGCTCATGTCGATATTCCACTGCGGCCCTTCCCCGCGCCCTTCCCCGTCCGTGCTCTCGACCGCAATCTGGGCGTCAAACCAGCAATCGGGGGTCGTGATGCGATAACTGAGGACGACCCGGTAACCGCCCGGCTTGTCGTCGCAGGACTTGACGCCGTTGGGCACGAACGTGGTTTCCAGTCCGCCCGCGAGGATGGCGCGGATGACGTCCTGCCGGAGGAAATGGGTGAACTGGCCTGTACCGCCCGACGAGGCCATCGCGGCGGCCACCCGCTCCTCGAGCTTGCGACGCAGGTCCGGGTCTTCTTCGCGGAGGCCAGTTCGCTGGGGGGGCGGCATGACGCAGAGCAGGAAGCCGGCCACAGGAATCAGCAGCGTCCAGCCCAATTCCGGCATCGGCTTGCGGCTGAGCAGCGCGACGAGGCCCAGCAGCAGGCTGATCGCCGCATACAGCGCTGACATCCCGAAACCAACCAGCGCCAGCACCGAGAGCGAACGGTAGTCCTGCTCGGGAGCATCCCCAAGTTGTGGCGTCGGGGCGTCAGGAAGGCGAGAAGTCAGGTGCTGCGCCCCCGGCGGGGACGAAACTTCTTGGGGTTCGGCCATGGTGCATTCCTCCAAAAGAGGAAGAAGAATTGGCCACAGATGAACACAGATCAACACAGATAAGACAGACAGATAATACAGATAGAAAGAAGAGGGAAAGGCGGCCTGCTGGCCGCCTTCGATCTCTTTTTCTTCTTCCTCCGCCTCCTTTCTTTATCTGTGTTGATCTGTGTTCATCTGTGGCCAATTCTTCTTCCTCCTTTGTTGTGTCAGTCGTCGCTGCCGCCCAAGTCGGTGGAGATGTCGCCCATCATGGCCCGGCGGGCGGCGTCGCCGGCCGCTCCCGCTCCGCCGCGCAGCTGGATCTGCCCGGACGTGTCGAGATAGATCTTATCTTGCAGGATTTCCTGGATGACGACGGCCATCCGGTCGCTGCTGCGCGGCAGGTCGACCAGCGGTTTGTAGCCCTGGTTGAGCATGATCATGCGCTTCTGGATGAGCGTCGACAGCTTGAAGCGGCCGCCGACCTTGTTGACGATGGCCTCTTCTTTCAGTTCGTCGAGCATGGCGTTCCTCCAAAGGATGAAGGATGAAGGATGAACAAAGACAGTCTTTCTTGCTTCATCCTTCATCCTTCATCCTTTCCGAAGAAGGACTGCCGGACCAGCGCTTTCACCTCGGCGACGGCGCGGTCCAGGTCGTCGTTGATCACCACCTTGTCATATTCGCCCTGGCGAGCCATCTCCGCCTCGGCGGCGGCGAGGCGGCGCTGGATGGTTGGTTCGTCCTCGGTGCCGCGCCGCTCCAACCGCTGCCTGAGCACTTCTAGCGATAGCGGCGCCATGAAGATCGAGACGTCAATGTCGGGACAGCGCTGGCGAACCTGGGCGGCCCCCTGCACGTCGATGTCGAGGAGGACGCCCTTGCCCTGCCGGCGGTTCACCTCGACCTCCGAACGGAGGGTGCCGTAGAAGTTGCCGTAGACCTTTGCCCACTCCAGAAGTTCACCCCGCGCTCGTGCCTCCTCGAAGCGCTCCCCAGTCCAGAAGAAATAATGGACGCCGTCCGTCTCGTCGGGGCGCCGCGCCCGGGTGGTGGCGGAAACCGACAGGTGCAGCGGCAACCCGGAGGTCGCGAGCAGCCGCTGGATCACCGTCGACTTGCCGCAGCCGCTGGGCCCCGACAGGATGATGAGCGGCCCCATGTGCAAAATCCCAAAGCCGAAATCTCAAATCCCAAAGCCGAAGCGGAATTGTCTGCCTTTTTCGGATTTGGGATTTGAGATTTCGGCTTTCTTATTCGATGTTTTGCACCAACTCGCGGACCTTCTCCAACGCCCCCTTGATCTCGACGACGTGCCGCGAGATCTCGACGTCGCTGGCCTTGGAGCCGATCGTGTTGGCCTCGCGGAACATCTCCTGAGTCAGAAACTCCAGTTTACGGCCGGCGCTCTCGGGCTCCCCCACGATCTCCTGGAACTGATCGAGGTGGCTGGCGAGGCGGACGACTTCCTCGGCGATGTCGCTGCGCTCGGCGAAGATCGACACTTCCTTGATAAGATCGTTACGGTCGATCTGCATGTCGAGTTCGGCGAGCAGGCCACGGACGCGCTCGACGAGGCGGTCGCGGAAGGCGGTGACGACCTGCGGCGAGCGGGCGCGGATGGCGTCGAGCTGCCCGCCGAGGAAGTCGCGGAGCTGAAGCAGTTCCTGCGCCATCGCCCGCCCTTCGTCCTGACGCATCGCTTGCAGCCGGTCGAGGGCCTGTCCGAGGACCGTTTCCAAGAGCGGCCAGTCCTGCTCGAGATGGAACGTCGCGTTGCCCGGCTCGGCGACCACGCCGGGCAACGCCAGTGCCTGTCCCAGCAGGACGTCCGCGCGTCCGCCCAGGCCGAGCTCCTCGGTCAGGCCACGCAACTGCTGCACGTAACTGCGCAAGGCCGCGGCGTTGATACGGAAGTCCTGGGGCGAAAGGCGACGCTCGCAACGCAGATGGACCTGGATGGTGCCACGCCGCACGCTGCGGCGGATGACCTTCTCGAACTCCGGCTCGAGCAGATGGTAGGGCTCGACGGCCCGGAGCGACACCTTGAGGTACCGGTTGTTCAGGGCGCGCAATTCGAGGGAGACGGTGATCGCGTCGCTCTGGTGATGGGCCTCGCCGTATCCGGTCATGCTCAGCAGCACACCAACCCCCCTCAGAAAGGATGAAGGATGAAGGATGAAGGATGAATAGAAAAAAAGATCGTACTTGTCTTCTGTTCATCCTTCATCCTTCATCCTTCATTCTTTCTGCTTTAGGCGGCCTTCACCAGGATCATGATGAGAAGAACCCAGATGCCGGCGACGATGATGGTGAAGCGCGTGAAGGCATCGCCGGCGCGGCTGCCGAAGGCGCTCGAGCCGCCCACGCCGCCGAAGGCCCCGGCGAGGCCGCCGCCCTTGCCGCGCTGAATTAGCACCACCAAGATGAGGAACAGCCCCACCAGCAGCAGCAGGATGTTCAGCACCCCGATGAGCCAGGCGGGGAATGCTGGCACGTCCGCGGCGAAGCAGGGGATCAGTCCGAACACGGCGACATCCTTTCAGCAGTTGATCGCGAGCCCCGGCTGCGTCCGGGGAGGAGGTTGGGAAAATGGTATTATAGACGATCCCCCGGCGGTGGAAAGGCGACTTCCCCGTGGGTGCCCCTCCCGTTTTTGGCGAGCGGGGGGTGTCAACCCCCCGGTACAGGACCGGGCGGGGGCACACCACCGGGGGGTTCACACCCCCCGCTCGCCACAATCTAGAGGCCACAGGGCGAGGAAGACCTCGCGCTGGTCGAACGGGGTAAAGCCGAGGGAGCGGTACAGCGCCCAGGCGGCGTGGTTGCGTCCGTCCACGGTGAGGAACAACTCGTGTACCGCTGCGGCGCGCGCTTCCAGCAGCGCCCGAAGCAGGAGTTCGCGGCCGAACCCCTGCCGCCGCGCCTCCGGCACGACGCCGACGTAGGCCACCTCCCAGACCGGCGGCTCGGGCGTCGCGGCGACGAGCAACACGCCGACCGGGTCGGCGCCTGCCCGCCCCAGCCACCACAGCGACGGGTCGAAGGCTCCCTGCGCCTTATACCCGGTCAGGACGTCCTCCAGCGTCCGCACCCCCGCGACCTCGGGGCAGTCGAGCGTGCCCTCGTAGGTGCGCCAAAGGGTGGCGTGAAAGAGATCGTGATCGGCTTCTTCGTAGGTCTGCAAAGTCAGTCGCGACGGCGTCCCCAGCCAGGACGGGGGCAGCTCGCCTTCGTGCCGCAGATACCACAGGGCGGTGACGTGACGGAAGCCGTTCCGCAGCAGGGGCGCTGCCAGGGAAACTTCCTCCGGGGCCAGCAGACACTGCGCCAGCCGCGCCCCGCGCTGCCGCAGCCAGCCGACAACGTGCCGGGTCAGGACGTCCTCGTGGAGGGAACGGCACGGACCGTCCGCCGCCTGCGGGGGCCAGACCAGCCCGCTGCCGCCCGGTACGACCGCGCCGACGGCTGCTCCCAGCAGACCGCCCGACCCGCTGTCGCGGGTGCCCCGGCGAAGGACGACGATCCCTTCCGGGTCCAGTTCTCCCTTCTCGATCAGCCCCAGGGCACGGGCCACGCGCGGCCGCCGCTCTTCCGGCGAGCAGTGCCGGAACAGCAGCGCGAACGCCTCTTCTCGCTCTTCGCTCCGCGCCGGACACGGCGTTGCGCTCGCTCCGGGGGAACCATCGGTTACCATCAACGTCTCCCTCGTCAAGTATCCCCCGCGGGCAGAGGGGAACGGGCGGCCGCCCCGAAGCCGTCCCGTCGGACGGATGAGAGTGATTGGAACGCCCGCCTTCTTGCCCGTCAAGTGTTCGTCCGGCCCTGCCGCGGACAGCTCGTTCAGCGCGGCAAGTTCCTCCTTGGCAGCCGTCTTGTGTCCCTGTAACATGGAGCCTCCTTCGGGTTCATCCCTTGTTTCACCGGGAGCCACACCTCATGCGTACCGCGTTTCTCCTGACCTTGTCGCTTGCTGGGCTGCTCCTCGGCGGGAGCAGCGGCCGGGCTGATCCGGACCTCCATGACACCAAGCTGTTGACCCAGCCCGCCGTCAGCGACAAACACGTCGCTTTCATTTATGCCGACGACCTCTGGGTCGCCGACCTCGATGGCCAGAACGTCCGTCGCCTGACCAGCGACACCGGCGCCGAAATGTCTCCGGTCTTCTCGCCCGACGGCCAGACGATTGCCTTCACCGCCGAGTACGAGGGCAACTTCGATGTCTACACCATCCCGGTCACGGGCGGCCCGCCCAAACGGCTGACCTGGCACCCCAGCCCGGACATCGTCCACGGGTTCACTCCCGACGGCAAGGCGATCCTGTTCACCTCGTCACGGCACGTCTTCACCGCCCGCTACACGCAGCTGTTCACCGTGCCGCTGACCGGCGGCATGCCGACGCAGTTGCCCATCCCGCACGCGGCCGACGCCTGCTACTCGCCCGACGGCGCGTTCATTGCCTACACGCCGCTGGGCGACCGCACCCAGCAGTGGAAGCACTACCGCGGCGGCACTCACTCGCGCATCTGGATCTACTGCTGTGCGGACCATGCCGTCGTGCAGGTCCCCCAGCCCAAGGGGCGCTGCAACGACCTCAGCCCGCGCTGGCTGGGCCACACCGTCTACTTCCTCTCCGACCGGGCGGGCGAGTACAACCTGTTCGCCTACGACACCAAGAGCAAGAAGGTCCGCCAGCTCACCGAGCACACCGACTTCCCGGTCGTGAGCCTCGGCGCCGGCGGCGACCGGCTGGTCTACGAACAGGCGGGCTCCTTGCACCGGTTCGACCTGGCCGCGGAGAAGCCCACCCGGCTGAAGATTGGCGTGGCCAGCGACCTGGTCGAGGCCCGGCCGCGCTACGTGAAGGGGGCGAAGTACATTCGCCACGCGTCCCTGTCGCCGTCCGGCAAGCGGGCGGTCTTCGAGTACCGCGGCGAGATCGTCACCGTGCCCGCCGCCAAGGGCGATCCCAGCAACCTGACCAACTCGCCGGGCGTTCACGAGCGCTCGCCGGTCTGGTCCCCGGACGGCCAGTCGATCGCCTACTTCGCCGACGAGGGCGGCGAGTACCAGCTGCACGTCCGCGCCGCCCATCGGGGCACCCGCGCGAGCGGGTTGGGCAAGGCAAAGACCTACCCGCTGGGCGGCGCCGGTTTCTATGAAGCGCCGGCCTGGTCGCCCGACAGTCAAAAGATCGCCTTTCTCGACAACTCGCAGTCGCTGTTCTGGATCAATCTGAAGGACGGCGCGGTGAAGAAAATCGCGTCGGAGCCGTACTACGGGCCGGCCGGGCTGCTGACGCTTCGCCCCGCCTGGTCGCCGGACTCGCAGTGGATCGTCTACAGCCTCGGCAACAAGGCCGCCTATCACACGGTGTACGCCTACCGCCTGGCCACGGGCAAAGCACAGGCGATTACCGACGGCCTGAGCGACGCGCTCAACCCGGTCTTCGACGCGGCCGGCAAGTACCTGTACTTCCTGGCCTCCACCGATGCCGGGCCGGTCAACCAGTGGTTCGCCCAGTCGAACGCCGACATGCGCGTCCGCCGTACACCCTACCTGGTGATTCTCCAAAAGGGCGTTCCTTCGCCGCTTGCCAAGGAGAGCGACGAGGAGAAAACCGCTCCGGAAAAGTCCGAGAAGCCTGCCGAAGACACCAAGAAGAAGACTGCCAAGGACGACAAGCCGAAGGACCAGCCGGCCTCGGTCGGCATCGACTTTGACGGCATTGAGAACCGCATCCTGGCGCTGCCGGTGCCGGCGGGCGAATACACCAGCCTCCACGCGGGTACGGCGGGGCAAATCTACTACCTGGAGCGGGCACCCGCGTCCGGGCGTGCCGGCGGCTTCGGCGGTGCCACGCTGCAGCGGTTCGACCTGACCAAGCGCAAGACCGATGCCGTACACCAGGGGGTTGGCAGTTTTTCTCTGAGCCATGACGGCAAAAAGGCCCTGGTCTTCTCCTTCCCGGCCAGCTGGTCGATTGTCGACGTGGCCGGCGCGCCGCCGGCGCCGGGCCAGGGCAAGCTGAACATCGAAGCGATTGAGGTCCGCATCGAACCGCGGACCGAGTGGCGGCAGATCTTTGACGAGGCCTGGCGCGTCAACCGCGACTACTTCTACGATCCGGGAATGCATGGGGCCGACTGGAAAGCCATCAAGAAGAAGTACGAGGCCTTCTTGCCGCACCTGGCAACGCGCGGCGACCTCGATCGCGTCCTCCGCTGGATGCTGAGCGAGTTGGCAGTCGGCCACAGTGGCACGGGCCCCGGCGAGCGCCGTTACGAAAGCAAGTCGGTGCCGGGCGGCCTCCTTGGAGCGGACTACGAGATCGCCAATGGCCGCTACCGCTTCAAGAAGGTCTACGGGGGCCTGAACTGGAGCCCAGAGCTGCGCTCGCCGCTCACCGCGCCCGGCGTGGACGTGAAGGCGGGCGAGTACCTGCTGGCGGTGCGCGGTGTCGACCTGAAGCCGCCGACCTCGTTGTACTCCCTGTTCGAGAACACCGCGGGCAAGAGCATCGAGATCACGGTCGGTCCCAGTGCCGACGGCAAGGGCAGCCGCACCGTCACCGTCGAGCCCCTGCCCAGCGAGTCCGCCCTGCGCAACCGCGACTGGGTCGAGGGCAACCTGAAGAAGGTCCACAAGGCGACGGGCGGCAGGGTGGCCTATGTCTACGTGCCGAACACGGCCGACCTGGGCCATACCTATTTCAAGCGCTACTTCTTCCCGCAGACCGACAAGGACGCGATTATCGTCGACGAGCGCTTCAACGGCGGCGGCCAGGTGGCGGACTACTACATCGACCATTTGCGCAGGCCGTTCACCGCCATGTGGGCGACGCGCTACGGCGAGGACATCAAGACCCCAGGCGGGGCGATCTTCGGTCCGAAGGTGATGCTGATCGACGAGACCGCCGGCTCGGGCGGCGACCTGTTGCCGTGGATGTTCCGGGAGTACAAGCTGGGGCCACTGGTCGGCAAGCGAACCTGGGGCGGCCTGGTGGGCGTGTTGGGCTTCCCGACGCTGATGGACGGCGGCATCGTGACGGCGCCGAACCTGGGCTTCTGGACCAAGGACGGCTTCGGCGTGGAGAACGAAGGAGTGCCCCCGGACGTGGAAGTGGAGCAGTGGCCGGCCGACGTGATCGCCGGCCACGACCCGCAGCTGGAGAAGGCCATCCAGATAGTGCTCCAGAAGCTGAAGGAGGACCCACCGTCACGGCTGAAGCGGCCCCCGTTTCCCGTGCGGGTAATGCGCTCAACCACCTCGACCCAGGGAGGGCCAGCGCAGGAAAGAAAGTGAAAACTCAGGACAGTAGGAGCCGGGGCGGCGGGCAACTGCCGCCCCGGTCACAAGATCAAGAGGGCGTCTACTTGCGGATTAGCCACAGGTGATGGATCGTGATTTCGGGAGCGGCTTTCCCCGTACCTTGGTATAGGAAGTTGCGGGAATGAGTCGTGACGTGCGGAAGCTGCGAGTAGGTAGTGGCGGAGGCGCGTGGGGTCGGAATCGGGCCCGATATCAGCGGCATCCTTGTCGGACGGTTTCCGGCCACGAGAGCACCGGAGAGCCCGGACGGCAACCGGTATCCGCTCACGGCGTAGCCGATCATCATCCCCTCCCTCATAGACCAAGCGTAATCGCCCGTGACGAACCGCCACAGCCCCCGGTCGCGGTAATGCACGCCGACACCGTGGTCAGCATCGATCGGCTTGCACTCGGCATACAAGCCGTCCAAGTCAGGGAAGGCCACCGTGCGGTCCGAAATGAGGTGGAAGAAAAGGTCAGGCATCTTGTCGAGGCTGCGAGCGTCGAACGAATACACCTTCGGCTCCCGGGAAACCCGGAAAAGCTCCGGTGTGAAGCCCGGAACGCTTTTCGTGTATTGGACGCGGTTCACCAAAGTATTGTGAAGAACGAGGGTTACCTCATCTTCGGGGGCAACTGTCAAGTTGAAGCCGGGAGGGGGGTCCGTTCGGATCAGTTCCCAGGCCTGGACGACGGCCTCATGGATAATCCGGATCATCGGGAGCGGAATGGCAGGGTGCGGGACGCGACTCCGCCCGGGGCGTTGGAACAAGGAGAGAGCCATCTGGTTACTTCGAGATTGCGTCCAGGTACTTGCGGATGATATCGGCTCCGAGCAACCGAGCTCGCGTCTTCGTCCAGTATCGGTACTGATTGCGCAGGCCAACGAGCAGGCCGCCTCCGGCCAGTTCCATCACGATCTGTGAAGCCCCGGTGGCATCGGCGAGCGGCAGCACCTTCTGGAAGTAAATCCCCTCGTCCAACTCGTCTTGTGGACGGCCGAGCAGGATCGCTCCAAAGGTCTGAGTGGCTTGCGGGACCCCGTGCGGAAACCACAGGGTCGCCGGTAGCCTGGCAGGGTTGACTTCGATGAACGGGGCGATAAGCTCTCGCAACCGCTCCACGAACCGGGCGCACTCGGCCAGCGTCGGGGGCGAGCAAGCCCTCTGCCCGGAGGATTCTCGGTACGCCTGCCCAACATCCAAGGTGTCTTTGATGACGTCGAGATCGGCCTCCGTCAAGCCGTGAATTTCGGCGAAAAACCGATCGATGTCGTCGAACACCTCCTGATCGCCCGCCGTGAGACAGCCCGAGAGCCTCGTTACGGTACTCTTCTGGATCGTGTTCAGCCGCTCCAATCGCACCAATGGGAAGTCTTCAATCGACTGTTTCTGAAGCTTGTTTCGTTCGGCACCGAACTGGACACCGGTGATCAAGCCGAAATGCAGCCACACGTTGCTGTGAGCAAGTAGGTGCAGGTAGCGCGCCAGCAACTCGGCGTCCGGGTGACCTGCGGTCGAATACCCGTAATAGCTGGAAACGTATACCAGGTCGTCGAACGCCAGGTACGCGAAGCTCATACGGCGGTCCGTACCAGGGGATTGCTTCAAGAGCACTAACGGGCTCCGATAGATGTTGCGGCTGCGAGGCCACAGCAGCTTGGTGCGCTGGAACCTTTCGAGCTTGCTGGCATCCACAACGAACGGCACCTTCTCCGACGCCTGAAGATCGGGGAGGCCAAGGAGTGCAGTGGCATCCCTCTGCTGCTTGTTGTGTTCGGAAACGATGTATCCTTGTCCTTCCGCAAGGCCCTGCTCCCGCCAGTAGTCGCTCACGCGGACGCCGTCGGGGTTGGCTATCAGTTTGCGCACTACTTCGATATCAAGGAATGAGCCGATTAGCCAACCCTTCCACAGCCAAGGTTTATGCTTGGCTTCTTGGGGGTTAACAAGGCGGGAAGCCTCTGCATCAATCCGGAACTCGCCACGATCGTTCAACTCAGAGTCGTAGTGAGGGCAGAGGAGCTGGGTCCTTGGATGCTCCCCTGGCGCCTCATTGCGGGCGAACAGCAGAATAAATGGTTGATCTGTTCCCGGCCAGACCCCAGTTTTGGCCAGGTTGACCCCGCTGATAACTCCCGTGACGTCGATCAGCTTGAATAGGCGATTTCGTGCCGCTACGGGGATAGGCTTGTTCTTCAGCAGCAGCCGGGCGGGCAAAGCCATTGCGATCCGCCCACCCTTTTTGCACCACTCCGTTGACCGGATCAGGAAGGGCAGATCGGGGTTGTTGTCCGGGTTCTTATAGTTGTCGGCCTCGGACACCCCGGCACGTCGAAGGACTGCACGTGTGGCCGCTTCCATTTGCTTGCCGAGTTCGGTTGGGACGCTAGTCCACGGCGGGTTGCTGACGACAACATCGTAACGATGATTGTGCTCTGGTCCCACTCCCTCGCCGAGGCTACCAAGCACCGGCCCGGTCGGCAGATCCGTGCCAGGGCGCCGGACATGGAACAGAACCCGGTCCCGCAGGTCTTCAAACCTCAACTCGGAAAGAGGCTGAGGGTGGGGGTCTAATTCCAGGGCGGTTAAGTAGAGACTCAGGGCCGCCAGCCGGATGGCGTTCTCGCTCACGTCGAACCCTGCCAACTGGCGGTTCAGAATCTTGCGGATTGTCCGCCGGTCGGGCCGTCGGTTCCTGGCTATCCACACCTCGCGGTAGATTCGCCGGAAGGCGAGCACAAGGAAAACCCCGGCCCCGCATGCCGGGTCCAGAACCCTTGCGTCGTCGGCCGCGTCAAGGCCGTGAAAGGCCTCGTCGAGGAGCGTCACGGCAATGTTGCGCGGGGTGTAGTGGACACTGATAGAGGCCGCTTCTTCTTGCTCCCAGTGCCAGCAAAAATCTTCGTACACCTGGCTTAGCAGGCCGACGGGGACATGCGCGAAGTCGAACGTGCCCCAATCGAAGGTCAGCTGATATACGCTCCCCTTCGGCTCGGCGCCGAGGACAACGGCTGTCAGGTGGGTGAACACGTCGCCGCTAGTGAGCCTGTCGATGCGCCGAAAGAAGCTCTCGTTGCCCTCGTCGGTCAGCGGTAAAAAGTCGCCGTTAAACGTCTCGTCCAGCCAGCGGCAAGTGGCGGCCGTGTTGGCGGGACCGGCAAAACAATCCTTCCAGGTCGCTGCGTTCGGTGCGACCTGGGGAATGTCTCTTTCGGTGATGATCCCGCGGTCCCTGAGGAAGCGGAAGAACAAGGCACGGCCGAGGAGTGACAGCACGTCGGGGCGAAGGTCCTGAGTTTCCGCCAAGCGAGCGGCCGAGCGCAGGAGCAACAACCGGAGCCGCTCGAAGACGCCTTCGCCCCGGCTGATGTCCTTATCCCAGTCGACGGCTCCGTTCACGAGCCTGGAAAATAAGGTGCGACCTTCCACTGTACCCGGCTTGTATTCAGTCCAGTTGACATCCACGTCCTCGAAAGCGACCGGGGCGACCCTGATACGGCCAGGCTCCACGCGGGCGAGATAGGCCCACTCTCCACGGCACGCTAAGCGATCCTGGACACCGTTGATTAGCTGGTGGACCGGCTGTGTGGCTGCCGTCAGGCGTGTCTCGTCGATGAAGTAGAGGACCGGGCGGCCTTGTGCCTCGGCAACGCCATCCGGAGAGTCTGGGGCAAGGTCTCTTGCTGCAATGAGATCGAGGTAGTCTTGGTGATCGGGCCCTGGTTTATCGCTAAAGAAATGGACATGCTCCGGGGTCGCTCCGTAGCTCTTCAACTCGTCTCGCAAGCGTTCAGCGGACGTGGAAGGCATGGCGGTAGCGCAACGGGACCGGCTGCCAGCGAGACTCCCATTCTAGGGGAGTCAATTAGCAGACTCCTCCGAGTCACTCGCCCGGCTCGCAATTTCTCAACTCTCCGAATTTTATGAGTGTCTTGAACAGAAGTCCAGATTATTCCAGATTTCGGCCCGGGGGCAGGTCGGCAGCGAGCCTTCCGCACGGAATAGCTTCTCCAGTCGTATCAAGGCCACCTCGCGAATCTTACTTCCCCACCGGGTAGACCAAAACTTCATCGCCGTAGTGGTTGATGACTTTCACGGCAATCTTGCCCTTCTTCGGCGGGTCGAAGGGGACGCTTCGGGCCGAGTACAGTTTCGACCATTCCGTCTCGTCGATTTCTGCCCGCAGCGCCCGCTTCAGTTTCTCGTAGGGCTCCTGGGGGCCGAGCAAGTAGGCGTGGCGGACGAAGAAGCTCTCGCCGTTGTAGTCGGTGTCGAGGAACCAGCAGGCGATGTCGTCGGCGCCGCTCGAACGGATCTCGCCCGTCGTCGGGTCGAACACGTCGACGCCGCGCACCTTGACAAACAGCTTGCCGTCCTTCTGCTTCGTGATGGCGACGTCCGGCTCGCCGAAGACCATGAACAGGTCGCCGGCCCCGGTCGGCCGCCTACTCTTCAGATTCCGCTTGCCGGGGGGTATGCCCGAGCCAGTGGTCCAGCCAGCGGTAGGCGATGCGCCGTCCGTCGCGGGGGAAGGAATGTTTGCCCTTGTGGTCGAACAGGCCGATGCGGTCCCGGGCGCCATACAGCTCGTAGACGGGCAGGGCCGCCTTGACGAACGGCCAGCTCGCGGGGCCGTCGGCGGACCCGCCGCCCAGCACGAGGAACGGCCGTGGCGCGACCAGCGCCAGCACCTGATGGTGCTCGGCGGCCGGGATGTGCTCCTTCATCTTGGCGGTGAGATACCAGGCGTCCGTCCAGTTGCTCATGCGCAGGCCGATCCCACCCTCGTTGAAGACCCCGACCTTGTAGCGCGGCTCGAATGCCATGGCGTACAACACCTCCTTGGCGCCCAGCGAGAAGCCGATGCAGCCGATGCGATCCCGGTCCACCGCCGGCAGACTCTCGAGCAGGTCGACGCAGCGCGAGGCATCGAAGGTCATCTTGCCCATGCCGGTCCAGCCGGGGCGCCGGCGGGCCAGGGCCGCCGCCTGGCCCGCGGCCCAGCCCTTGCTGTCCTTGAGGATGTAACACTCCGGACTGAGCGTCACATAGCCGCGCCGGGTCAGATGCAGGGCCAGGGCCAGTTCCGGGTTCTTGCCGAGGCCGACGGGCTCGTTCAGAGTCTCCCGGGTGGTTTGGTGAAAGACGACCACCGCTGGCCGCCGCTCTCCCGGTCGCACACCGCCGGGCAACAGGAGGTACGCACGAAGCCGGTCCTCCCCCTCGCTGGCGAAACTGAGCAGCTGCCGGGTGTAGCCGTCCGGTTTCTCCGTCTGCTCGACGCGAACGTCGAGCTGCGCGGGCTTCTCCGGGCTCGGCCCCAGGTACCCCAGCCAGGCCTGGCGCAGGCCCTGCCGGGCCTTCTGCCATCCCTGCCGCGTCGTGAGTTTCTCGCCGTCCCGGGACAGCAGGAGGGAACGGAGCCCGAGATCGGGCACGGGTAGGCCGGCGTGGGGCTTCTGGACCAGGGCCGGCCAATCGACCGGGTCGGTCCCGGGGACAGCACAGGCCAGCGTCACGAACAGCGTGGGAATCACAGGCAGCCTCCTTGGGATCTCGAGGGTACGTCCCGTCGTTGCATGGTTGCGCGGTTAGCATGCAGGCGAACCGGTTGCGCGGCGCAGGTCGACCTGGCCCCGAAGGGCTGGCGAGGACTTTCACGCGACGGCGAGACAGGCGACCGTATTATCCCAGCAGGGAAAAAACGCACAAGGGGGCAACCGGGTGGCAACGTGACGGCACGCCCACGCGAGCCGGGCGCGGAGAGCGAACGGCCGCCAGCAAGTGGAGCGGTGACACTGCGGTGTCACTTTCACGGGGAGTCATGCTCCCGTGGCATCGAGCCTCAGACGACCGCCGCTCCCAGGAATTGACCTCACTGCTTGCTGAGCAGCAAATCCACGACCCAGCACCCTCGACCGTGCTTCACCGGCCGCACCAGGCGGCATGGGTCCCCCCAGGACTCCCGGCGACCTCCACCACGACGAGCCGAACCGAATTGCGCAGACGAGGGCGAGGGGGAAGGAACGGAGCCAGCCTTTTCCCGGAACGGCTCTGATCGTCAAGACGGATGTGCCCGCTGGCCTCCAGCGGCTCGAACAGGCTACCCAGGGAAGCCGTCTTCTTCCTCGACGCGAGGGCGGTAGGCGTCCAGCGTCGGATTCGGCGCCAAGACAACTGGCCCCCGCCGACTGCCCAGCGCGTGGGAGGGAGGAGCCAGCAGGCCAACCCGGCGGGCGAGGGCCCGCGCCAGGCCGCCGTACCCTTCCCTCCGGACGCGGCGGCGGGCCCGCACGAGCAGGTCGGCCACCTTCCCGAGAAAGCGGGGGATTTTCGATTTGAGATTGCAGATTGCAGATTTGCAGAGATGCTTTTCTGGAAATCTGCAATCTGCAATCTGCAATCTGCAATGGAAGCGCTCCCGCAGGGCGTCCTCGAGGATCGGCAGGCGCCGCAGCTCTCGCAACACGCGGGCCGCCCGAAGCCGGAATGCGTCTGCCGTCTCCTCCGGCCCACGGAGGAGCAGTCGCTCGGCCTCCGTCCACGCCGCCGATAACCCCCGCAACTCCGGGATGGGATCCCACACTTCGCGCTGCAGACGATCGAACCTGCCTTCCCCCCACCACTGGCCAGCGAAAAACCGACGATCGGCGTCGAAGATTTCCGGGCTGAACGGGCCGTCCTGGTAGGGCGGTCCATGGGGCGAGCCGGGAGCGTGATCCAGCGACGGGCGCCCCGCGACCGCCGGGGACGGGCAGCAGACAACCCGCAGGCCGGACTCCCACACGCGCAGGCCGAGGTCCAGGTCGAAAAAGTGGCGGCGGTACGTCTCGTCGAAGCGGAGGGGGCACCTCGCCCGGGCGATGAGCGCCACCGGGCTGGCAAACGTCAGCACGGGCCGCGGTTCCGCTACTTCGCCGAGGACGGGCCCGTAGTGCCCGGAGCCGTCCGGGTGGAAGACGACTCCCGCGGACGCGGCCGATCCGATCCGCAGCGGCGGCACCACCACCCCGACGTCGGGCCCCAGGCAGCCCAACATCCGGTCCAGCCAACCGGCCCCGAAGACCGGGCCCCACAGCAGAAGGACCGCCTCGGTGCGGGCGGCGTTCATTAGACGGTTCAGCTCACGCGGGACGTGGCCATCCGGGGCCTCGCGGTGATCCAGCACGATCAGCTCGCAACCCTTCCGGGCCCGCAGCGACGCCAGGCAACGCCGCCAGCCCGGCTCCTCGGCGTCCGCAGCGACGATGGCCACCGTGACGGGCGTGTCGGTCGCGGTGCGCAGGCGCTGGGGGACGCGGAGGGAAAAGGGGTCCCGGATCGATTCCAGTAACTGCCGCCGCCGGGCCGCTTCCGCCCGACGGGCCTCGCCGTCGAGGTAGTCTTTCAACTGGAGGGCCAGCTCCTTGCGTCGGGGGAAGAGCGCGTCGAACCGCCGGGCATCGCCCGCCAGCACCGCCGGGTCGGAGTGGTAGACGCGGTCGCGGGGCGCCCATCGCTGGATCACGCTCCCGGACTGACTCCGGTCGCTAACGCTCCCGGCTCGCCGGGGGTGGAATGGGAGGTGCTCGAAGACGACGTCCGGCAAGTAGAACGTCCGCCGCTCTCCCAGCACGGCGAGGAGGTTGAACACGTCACCAATGTGGTCGTCGATGCGGTAGCGGACGTACTCACGCGGGCAGATCCCGCCGGCCAGCTCGCAGAACCGCCGCGACACTACCGGGAACGTGCAGAGTTCGTCGCCGAAGATCAGGTCGTTGACATGGACCAGGAGGATCTCATCGGGGCAGGCGCGGAAGCACCCGAGCATGCGGTCGTCCCAGCCCGACGTCCGGGCGACCACGTCGTCGTTGAGGAGCATGAGGTAGCGGCCCGAGGACGACTCATAGCCGGTCGCGTTCAGGGCCCCCATTGTCAGACCGGGCGGCACCACCACGGCTCGAACGTTCAACGTTAAATGTTCGAGGACCTCCTGGCTGGCCGGGTCGTCCTGGTCCACGACCAGGAGCACCTCGAGCTGTTCGGGGCGGGCTGCGGTCTCGGCCAGGCTCGCCAGGAGCCGGCGCAAAGTGGGGACGCGCCGGCGTGTCGGCACGATCAGTGAGAAGGTCGGGGGCTCCGTCATGATTCGCACCGTCGGACCTGGCGAGCCGGGAGCGTAAGCGACCGGAGTGGCGCCGGGAGCGTAAGCGACCGGACAAACGACACGAGACGGCGAACCCCCGGGACGTAGGCGAGCCAGCGGTGGACGCGGTCGGCCACGCGGTAGCGAAGGGAACGCAGCTCGGCCCTCAGATGTTCCTGGCCGTGCTGGAGCCCGGCGACAGCCGTCCAGACGGCGATGCGCTCGGCCAGGGGGAGGCGGTCCTCTCCCGGGAACTGGCGCAGCACCCGCTGCCGGTTGCGGTAGACGTTGGTGGCGCGGGAAAACCCCTCGTCGCGGTGCCGGTAGTAGAACAGGTACTCGGGCAGCACGTCCACCCGGTAACCGGCGCGGGCCAGCTTGACGAACGCTTCCCAGTCCTCGAATGAGGTGTCGCGATCCTCCTCGAAGCCGCCGACCGCCAGGAAGTCCGCCAGGCGATAGATGGCATTGGCGTCCCCGTAGACGTTCCGCAGCGAGGCCAGCACGTAGGGCCCGCCGGTCGGCCGGTAGGCGTACTCGTACTCGTCCCGGGCGAGGGCCGCGCCGTCGCGGAAGGCTAGGTAGTAACAGCTCAGGGCGCTACAGTCGGGGCGGTGCCGCATCCCGGCGACGAACTGCTCGATCATCCGGGGATGAGCGACGTTGTCCGCGTCCACGCAGACCACGTACTGGCCGCGGGCCTCCCGCAGCCCCCGGTTGCGCGTCGCCCCGATGCCGGCGTTCGGCTGGCGCAGGAAGCGGAAGTGCGGGAACTTCCGCTCTTGTTCGTCGAAGACGCAGACGGCGGCCGGGTCGGTCGAGCCGTCGTCAATGACGACGACGTCCAGGCGCGGCCAGGTCTGGGCCGCCAGCGAGTCGAGCGCCTCGGGCAGATACTCCGCCAGGTTGTAGAAGGGGACGACCACGCTGACGAGCGGTCCGTCTCTACTCGACGCGGGGAGAGTCGACACAAGCCCGGAGCGCAAGCGACGGGACGTCCCCGCGCTGGCGCTTGGGGCTTGTGTGATCCCCGCGCTGGCGCTTGGGGCTTGTATGAACCGCTCCCCCCGTTCGCACAGTGCTCTCTTCGTGAGGATGGCTTCGTAATCAGCCGGGACGAGGGCATTGCGCGCTTCGGGGTCAACGGCCCGCCGTGCCCAGTCCCGCCAGGCCGCCCGCTCCCGGGGAGAGGTCCGGAGGTACTCCTCGAGTCGGCGGCGGAGGGCCCGGGCGTCCGGGCGGAAGAGCAGGTGTTGCTGCAACTCGGCGTCGGGCAGGAGTTCGTGGACGCCACCGACCGACGAGGCCAGGAAGGGGATACCGAGGGTGGCACACTCGAGGACGGTGTAGGGGGAGTTGTCCACCAGCGCGGGCAGGACCGCGAGCCCGCCGCCGGCCAGGTAGCGGAGGGCCTGTTCTCGATTGAGGTCGGTCACGATCCGGACGCGTCGCCCCCGCAGCCGGGCGCGGATGTGGTCAAGGGCCGGCTCGCCGCTGCCCAGGACGGCAGCACGCCCCAGGAAGGTGACGGGTATGTCGGCCCCCAGCCCGCCGATCGCCTCGACGAAGACCTCGAGCCCCTTGCGCGTCTCCAGCCGGCCGAAGAAGACCAGCTCGGAGATCGCGCCTCCCTGTTCGCCAGGCGAGGGGAGGGGGCCCTGTGCCGGCTCGGGAAGCGGGTAGGGCGTTATGCGGGCGTCCGGGCGCACGGCCCAGCCGACCTCGCGGGCGTAGTCCAGCATGTACTGGGTCGGGCTGGCCTGCACGTCGGCGTTCTCGAAGGAGTAGCGCTCGCAGTAATCGAGTTGCAGCTCGTTCTCGTCCTTGATCCACTGGCAGTTGCCCTCGCGCATCCACTGGGTCGAGCTGTGGAGTTTGACCAGCAGGGGTACGTCGTGGAACGCCACCCCGGCGCGGCGAGCCTGGATCGCCCGGAAGCCCAGGCCGCCCCACTCGGCGAACTCGATCAGGCCGAAGTGGTACTCGCGGTGCAGTTCCTCCAGCAGGAGCCGGACGCGCTCGCTCCGGTCCACGTCCTCATCCGGGTGGACGCTGGGGGCCCGGTGGGGCGGGGGCGGCGTGAAGTCGCCCAGCCAGGAGAACCCGATCCCGGCCCGGCCGAGGCGCGCACGGACCTCCGTCAGAGCGTTCGGGTCGGAAACCTCACCGCAGTAGAGGACGTGGACCTTCCAACCGTGCCGTGCCAGGAGGTGCGCGGTCAGCCAGTTATAGGTGCCAATGCCGCCGTTGCGCTGCACGCCGTCGAGATCGACGGCGACCAAGCAGAGGGACCGATTGATCGACAGGAGGGGTGGCGCGGCCGTCATGGTTGCACCTCGGGCGTGGACCGTCTCTTGTAGCCCGGCGCGCTCGCGAGGGTCAAGCCCATCCCGCCGTATCGGAAACACGGCTTGACCCATTTTGCCCCCGCGGGTTATTCTCCCCCTCCATCCAGGACCGGGAGAGCATCCATGCCGACGCACATCCTCGTGCCTCGTTCGCGCTGCGGCGACCCGGCCGGCTGATCGTCGCGACGGATGGGTGGTTCGGCCGCCGCCTTGCCCGGCTGGGAAGGCAGGTCGCGGTGGTGTGGCGGCGCGGCCTGACGTGCTACCACGAGACGGGCGGCCGGGGCCCGCTCAGGGCGGCACGGCGCCGCCTCCTCGCCGGCATCGTCAGGCAAGACGGAGACCGCCGTTGGGCCGACCAAATCGAGGTCGACCGCACCCCACACTGGCCCGGCAGGCTGTGGCGGTCAGGAAGAGTGGGATACAATAAGAAGAGAGCCTCGGAGCCGGACCGGGGCCGACTCGCTCGCGCAGGGAGGAGGATCGTGGCCGTTCCCGTTGTTGCCATCATCGGTCGCCCGAACGTCGGTAAGTCGTCGATTTTCAACTGGCTGGTCCGTCGCCGGATCGCCATCGTCGACCCGACCGCTGGTGTTACGCGCGATCGCATCAGCAACCTGGTCAAGGTCAGCGAGCGCTTCTTCGAGCTGGTCGATACCGGCGGGCTGGGCATCAAGGACGTCGACAACCTGACGGCGCACATCGAGCAGCAGATCGACGCGGCGATCGATCAGGCATCGGTGATCCTCTTTGTCGTCGACGCCCGCTCGGGCATCACGACCCTGGACGAGCAGGTGGCGGCCCGGCTGCGCTACGTCAACAAGCCGATCCTTTGCGTCGCCAACAAGAGCGACACGCCGGAACTGGAGACAGAGGCAGCGGAGTTCTACAAGCTCGGCCGCGGCAAGCTGGCCTGCGTCAGCGCCAAGCAGAACCGCAACCGCCAACTGCTGCTCGACCTGGTCGCCGAGAGGTTGCCCCCGCCCGAGGAGGACGATCCCAACGGCCCGGTGGCAATGAAGCTGGCCATCGTCGGCCGGCGCAATACGGGCAAGAGCACGTTCATCAACAGCCTCGCCCAGTCGGAGCGCATGATCGTCAGCGAGGTGCCGGGCACCACGCGCGACAGCGTCGATGTCCGCTTCGAGCGCGATGGCCTGACGTTCGTTGCCATCGACACGGCCGGCGTGCGCCGCAAGAAGAGCCTGGGCAGCGACATCGAGTTCTACAGCCTGCACCGGGCGGAGCGGTCGGTCCGCCGCGCCGATGTGGTCCTGTTGTTCCTCGATGCCCAGCAGACGGTGAGCAAGGTCGACAAGCAACTCGCGGAGTACGTCCTGGAGCAGCACAAGCCGGTGATCTTCGTGGTTAACAAGTGGGACCTGATGGCGCCGATGCCGACCGGCAAGTTCGGCCAGTACCTCCGGATGACGTTCCCGAGTCTCGACTTTGTGCCGGTGGCGTTCATCACGGCAACGAGCGGCAAGAACGTCTACGCGGTGCTGAACCTGGCCCAGAACCTGCACAAGCAGGCGAGCGCTCGCGTTGGCACCTCGGAGCTGAACCGCGTGCTGCGCGAGGCGCTCGACCAGCACGCGCCGCCGTTGCGGCAGAATCGCCGGCCGAAGGTCTACTTCGCGACGCAGGTCGCCAGCAACCCGCCGACCATCGTTCTGTTCACCAACGGGCCGGACCTGTTCGACAAGACCTACCAGCGCTATCTGCTGAAGACGTTCCGCGACCAGCTGCCGTTCAGGGAGATCCCGATCAAGCTGCACTTGCGGCACAGGCGGCGCGGCGAACAGGCCCCGCCGGGCCCCGAAGAACAGGCCGCCCTCGCCGCCCAGGAGCAGGCCCCCCCTCCCCCGCCAGAGCCAGCGCCCCAGCCGAGGCGCAAGCGCCGCCAGCGGACCGCCGACCTGTCGGGACTCGACTTCCGCACAGACGTCACCGACGAAGAGGTCGAGCGCGAGAGCAAGCACTACGAATCGGAACTGTGGAAAGATTTGTGAGGCGAGCGGGGGGTGTGAACCCCCCGGTCCATCGAAGCACCGGGGGGTTCACACCCCCCGCTCGCCGGGTTGTTGAAACGACCGGGGCGCAGGAGCACCATGTCGAGCCCGGTGATCAGCGCCACGCCGACGAGGTAGCAAAGGACGTCGTGCCAGGAGAAGGTGGTACCGAGCAGCCAGCCGACGGGTCGTACGCGGGCCCAGCGCGCCGGCACGCCGGTGGCCTGAAACCCCTCGATGCTCAGGCAGAGGATGGCGGCCAGCGGCGCCACCATGGCAGAGCGCCAGCGTGTCAGGAGAGCAAGGACGAGGTAGACGGCCACAGCATACAGAACGTCGCCGAGGCTCTTGTCGTAGAGGAGCCAGCCGATCGGATACAGGCGCGACAGCAGTCCCAGGGCGACGGCAACTGCCAGTGCAAGCGTGACCCTTTTCATGCCGCGTTTGTAACGGATCGGCGAAAGGAGAGAAAGTCCCGACCGTCGAAACAGCGAGCAGCCGTGACGACGTGCTTTTTTCTCGCACCTGTGTGTGCGACGGTCAACGGCACATCAAGCTGCGAAACCCTACGCCGATTGCGGGAGTGTACTCGTGGACGGTGAGGGGTTCCCAGGGGCGGGCGGGATCAATCCCGTCGGGCGGCTGACCTCCAGGTAGTGGAAGCGCAAACGCATCTCCCAGCCGTTGCTGAGGAGGATGTCGTGAGTGAAGACCCTCGCCCGGGATTCCCGACGGCTACCCGTCGCCGCCGGGTCCTCCGACCTGAACTGGACTCGAGCCGTGACATCGAACACCGTCTCGCGCTCGAGCCCGATCTCATCGTACAACCAGAGAGTATGTGAAGAGCGATACTCGTCCGGGATGGCGGTCCTGTCGATATAAGGGGGATCGACAAGATGATAAGTCAGCACCACGAGCCTTGAAGCTTCCAATTCCGGGTGAAGGACAACGGTCAACCGCGTGCGTCCTTGCCACGCGCTCAGGACGGACGCATCGTGAAGGCTCCCCAGATCCGTGAGCTGCCGAAGCCCTTCCGGCATATCCGGGCGGATCTCCTCGAGCTGAGCCCCATAGCTCTCGACAGCCCGCTCCCAGGCTTGGTTGGCATCCAAGAAGACCTGTTGATCCCGGCAGTTCTGGAGGCGGACGAAGAGGTCGGGAGTGAAGTATCTCACGGTCAAACCCTCGCACGGCGAACAGGCGTTTCGTGGAAGCTGTGTCCTTCCGGCGGAGGCGTATCCTGCTGGAAGTGAGGCAGCGACAGCGGGCCCAGGTGTGGGCCGTGATAGATGCACCGCCTTCCGGGAGGCGTGATGGCGCGCTCGATGTCCTCGGCGAGTCGGCAATTCGCGAACACATCGGGACCGCACACGACGATGTCCTTCCCGGAGCGCCGCCGTGCCTCGGCCTCTGCTCGGGTTATCCTGTTGCCTCTGTCAACCGCCTCGGAGCCGTCCGCAGCCGCCTTCGCCTCGTAGATCTCGGGAGGGCTCGGGGCGATCGGTGTTGTTGTCGTCGGCGCCGACATGGTCTCATTCTACCTCACCGCGCTTGTCGAAGCACTCGACAACCGCGTTCCCCACGGTTGCGGCCAGGCGAAACGCTTGCAGCCGGCAGGCCCAGCGGCAACAATAGCACTGCCGCGAACGCCTCTGGTTCGGGAGGATAGCCATGCTCCGCATCCTGGGCTCGCCCCGACGCTTCTGTGACGGCTGGCCCCGTCGGGAATTCATCCAGGCCGGTGCGCTGGGGACCTTCGGCCTCGGCCTCGATGATTGGCTGCGTAGCCAGGCCGTGCGAGCTGCCCCGAAGGGGGACGCGCCCGCCTTGTTCGGGAAGGCGAAGGCGTGCATCCTCCTTTACCTCTACGGCTCGCCCAGCCAGCTGGAAACCTTCGATGTCAAGCCGGACGCCCCGGCGGGGATACGCGGCGAGTTGGGGACGATCGCGACGACGGTTCCCGGTTTTCGGATCGGTGAGTTGCTCCCGCAGACGGCGAAGGTGATCGACCGCACGACGGTGGTGCGGTCCATGACGCATCCCTACCCGGTCCACGGGGTGGCCTACGCGACGACTGGCCTGCCGGACCCGCGCGGCACCCTCGAGGTATCGCCGCGCGACCCGGCCCACTGGCCGTTTTTCGGCTCGGTCGTGGACTACGTGGAGGAACGCCGCCGGGGTGGCCGGCTGGCGACGGTACCGCACAACATCGCCCTGCCGTTCCCCTTCAGCACGCGCCGGGCCAACCAGCCGCACCGCGCCGGTCCCTACGGCGGCTTCCTTGGCACTGCCTACGACCCGATCTGGACCCACTTCCAGGGCGAGGGCACGCGCCGTTTCACGCAGGAGAACCGAGGTCTCGTTCAGGAGTTCCGCGATCCCTATGGGGGTATCAAACCGGAGGGCCGCTTTGAGTTGTCCGAGGCGGGGACGACGAGCGAACCGCTCACTCTGGACCGCCTCGACCGCCGCCGCTCGCTGTTGGGGAAGCTCGACGAGGCCCAGCGGAGGCTCGACACGAGCGACGCAGCGCGCAGTTTCGACCGTTACCGCGGGATGGCCTACTCCCTGCTCACCTCCAGCCAGTTGCGTCAGGCCCTCGACCTTCGCCGCGAATCCCGGGCGCTGCGCGAGAGTTACGGCATGACGCTGTTTGGCCAGGCAGCTCTGGTCGCCCGCCGGCTGGTGGAGGCGGGCAGCCGGCTGGTCAGCGTCTTCTGGGACGAGTACGGCTTTGCCGACAGCGCCTGGGACACGCATTACCAGCACTACCCGCGCATGAAAGAGGAACTGTGTCCGAGTTTCGACCGGGCCTACGCCGGGCTGATCCGGGACCTGGAGGCGCGCGGGTTGCTGGCGGAAACGGCGGTGCTGTGCATCAGCGAGCACGGCCGAACGCCGCAACTCCAGAACGTCAAGGGGGGCGGCCGGGACCACTGGTCGCGGGCGTACGCGGCGATCTTCGCTGGCGGCGGCTTCGCGGCAGGCCGCGTCGTCGGCAAGACCGACCGCATAGCCGGCGACGTGGTGGGGACGCCGGTGTCGCCCAAGGACATCCTGGCCACGACCTACCACCTGCTGGGCATCGACCCCGCCACGCCCCTCACCGACCGTCTGGGTCGCCCCCTGCCGGTCGCCGGCGAGGGGAAAGTGAGGGGCGAGTTGCTCGGCTGAAGACAAGGCCGGCACGCACGTAGGTCAGGCATTCCAGCCTGACGTTGAGGCCGTGTCAGGCATTCCAGCCTGACGTTGAGGCCGTGTCAGGCATTCCAGCCTGATGTTGAGGCCGTGTCAGGCTGGACAGCCTGACGTTCAGGCCGTGTCAGGCTGGAAAGCCTGACCTACTTTCGTGCCGTTGAAGTAGTTGCAACTCGGCCACCGGTGCGGTACGATCACAGACCAGTTGTGAAAGCCCGCCGCCTGCATGCCCTCCCTGGCTCAGGAATCCCACGATGGATGGTCCGCTGTCTGGCCCGCCCCGCTGCCGCGGGTGCCCTGGCCCGCCGCTGCTTTCTCTCGTTCTGGTTTCGGCAGGTCTGTTGTGGATGAGCTGCAGCGACGGCACCGCGGCCGAGGCCGTGGCCCGCTCCTCTCTGCCTCCCGGACCGTCTGCCTCTCCTCAATTCGCCCGGCACGTGGTCGCGGTGCTGGACCGGCTCGGCTGCAACGCCGGCGCGTGCCACGGCTCGTTCCGCGGACAGAACGGCTTCCGGCTCTCCCTGTTCGGGGGAGACCCGGCCCTGGACTACGAAGGCATCACCCGCGACGCCCTCGGCCGGCGGATCAACCGGACCGACCCCGAGCGGAGCCTGCTCCTGCTCAAGCCCACCGGCGCGGTCCCTCACGGCGGCGGCTTGCGGCTGCGGCAGGTCAGTGCCGAGTACCGCCTCCTCCGCGACTGGATCGCCGCGGGGGCCCACTACGACCCGGCGGAGCCGGCCGTGCGCCGCATCGAGATCGCTCCGGCCGAGACGGTGTTGGCCGTGGGGACGGACCGAACCCGGCTGCGTGTGACGGCAACCTACGAGGACGGCCGCAGCAGCGAGGTCACTTCCCTGTCCCGCTTTGAACCCCTCGACGAGGAAGTGGCCCTCATTGACCGTGACGGCCGCGTTTCCGCACGGGGCGCCGGCGACACGGCCCTCCTGGTGCGTTACGCCGGCCAGGTCGCTGCCGCCCACGTCCTCGTGCCCCGCGCTCGGCAGCCTGGCGAGATGATCCCCGGCTCCGCTTACGCTTCCGCTGGCTTTCTCGACGACGAGATCAATGCCAAGTTGAAGAAGCTGAACATGACCCCCTCCGGGGACTGCTCCGACGTCGAGTTCCTTCGCCGGGTCAGTCTCGACCTCATAGGCACCCTGCCCACGCCGGCCGAGGTCCGGTCCTTTGTCGCCGACCGCCGGCCGGACCGACGGGCTCGCAAGATCGACGAGTTGCTGGGCCGCCCGGAGTACGCCGCCTTCTGGGCGACCAAGTTCTCGGACTGGACCGGCAACGACACGCGCTACCTGGCCAACCCCTACCGCCCCAAGCAATCGAAGCAGTGGCACGACTGGTTCCGCGCCAAGCTCGCCCGGAACGTGCCCTATCGCGAGATCGCCACCGGGGTCGTCACGGCGACGAGTTGCGAAGGCAGGCCGCCCCAGGAGTGGCAGGCGTGGGCGAAGGCTGAGGACGCTCGCCTCAAGGGCAAGGGCTGGGACTTCGAGTACGGCAAGCGGAAGACCCTCGACCTGCTCTACATCAAGGCCCGCAACCTCGACCCGGACCATCTGGCGCTGCAGATGGCGTACTGCTTCCTGGGCGTGAAGATCGAGTGCGCCCAGTGCCACAAGCACCCGACGGACCGCTGGACGCAGGCCGACTTCGGCGCCTTCGTCAGCGCCTTCACCTACGTCGGCGTGAGCAAGGAGTTCGCCCACAAGGCGCTGCCTCTGTCGGAGGCGGCCAACAATGGCATGACGGGGATTAACGAGGTCTTCCACCTCGCCGAGCCGCGCAAGCGCTACACCGACCCGCGCAGCGGCCGGGAGCTGCGACCCAAGGCGCTGGGCGGCCCGGAGTTGCCGGCCGACCGCGACCACGACCCCCGCGTTGCCCTGGCGAAATGGATGACCACCACGGACAACCCGTTCTTCGCTCGCGCCCTGGTGAACCGCCTGTGGGCTCACTACTTCGGCCGGGGCCTGGTGGAACCGGCCGACGCCCTGTCCGCGGCCAACCCGCCCAGCCACCCGGCCCTGCTGGACGGACTGGCCCGCCGGTTCGCGGCAAGCGGGTACGACCTGAAGGCGCTGCACCGGATGATTCTGAACTCCCACGCCTACCAGCGCAGCCGGCAGGCGAACGAGACGAACCGGGCCGACCGCCGGAACTTCTCCCGCGCCCTGGTACGGCGGCTCGGCGCCGAGCAGGTGATCGACGCGGTGGCCCAGGCCACCGGCGTACCGGCTCAGTTCGGTCCGGGCGACGCCCCGCCGGGGACCCGCGCCATCGAGCTGGCCCCCAGCCGGCTGACCGGACCCGAGGCGTACCCCCTGACCATCTTCGGCCGGCCGCAGCGCCAGCAGAATTGCGACTGCGAGCGGAGCGCCCAGCCAAGCCTGCCGCAGACGCTCTACCTGTTCAACGACGCCGAGTTGCTGGACAAGGTCCGCAAACCGGGTGGACGGCTCGGAAAGCTGCTGGCCGAGTTCCCCGACGACACGCGGCTGGTGGAGGAGATGTACCTGTGGGTGCTGGCGCGCTGGCCGGGCAAGGAGGAGCGAGGGCAAGCCGTCAAGTACCTGAAAGAGGGCGCTCGTCGCGAGCGAGCCGAGGACCTCTTCTGGGCACTGCTCAACCACCGGGAGTTTCTGGTGAATTACTGAGGCAAGACATTAGCTGGGGGAAGTCCATGTTCGGCTGTGATGAATACCGTCGCCTGAGTCGTCGCCAGTTCCTGACCGTCGGTGCCGCGGGCGTCCTCACGCTGCCGCAGGTCCTCCAGGCCGCGGAACGAGGCCGCGCCTCCGGCCGGTCGTCTCCTCCTGAGATGAACGCCATCTTCCTCTGGCTCGGTGGCGGCCCGGCCCACCTGGACTTATTCGACCCCAAGCCCGAGGCCGTAGCCGAAGTGCGCGGCGAATTCCGCACCATCCCGACCAGCCTGCCGGGCTGCCGGGTCAGCGAGGTCCTGCCGCACACGGCCCGGCAGATGCACCGCGTTACGCTCATTCGCTCGGTGACGCACAACATCGGCTCCCACGCCCCGGGCAGCCTGTACCTGCTCACCGGCAATCGGCCGCTGCCCTCGCTCAAGTACCCGACCTACGGTGCGGTGGTCACCAAGGAGACAAAGGCCGCGCCGGACGTACCGCCGTTTGTGGCCGTGCCGTTCGAGCCGGGCGAGAGCCCCGGGGCCGGCTACCTCGGCGTGGCCTACAACTCGTTCTCGGTCAACGCCGACCCCCAGGCGGCGAACTTCTCGGTCCGCGCCATCAGCCTGCCGGACGGCACGACCGTCGAGCGCGTGGGGCGGCGCACGTCCCTGCTGCACCGGCTCGACCGGACCTTCCCCTCATCTTCTCCCCTCGCCCCTGGGGGGAGAGGGGCCGGGGGTGAGGGGGACGAGACGCTGGCCGGGCTCGATCGCTTCCAGCAGCAGGCCTACGACATCGTGCGCTCGCCGCGGGCGCGGCGGGCCTTCGACCTGGGCCTGGAGCGGGCCTCGCTGCGGCAGCGCTACGGCCGGACCACGTTCGGGCAGAGCTGCCTGCTGGCCCGCCGGCTGGTCGAGGCGGGTTGCCGGTTCGTCACGGTCAACACCACCGGCTGGGACACCCACGGGCAGAACTTCAAGCTGCTGAACGAGAAGCTCGTACCGCCGGTCGACCAGGGGCTCTCCGCGCTGCTGGAGGACCTGGAGGTCCGCGGCCTCCTGGCATCGACGGTGGTCCTGCTGGTCGGGGAGTTCGGCCGGACGCCGAAGATCAACAAGAGCGCCGGCCGCGACCACTGGCCTTACTCCATGTTTGCCCTGCTGGCGGGGGGCCGGCTACCGCGCGGGATGGTTTATGGCGCGACCGACGCCGGGGGTGAGCGCCCGAAGGACCAGCCGGTCCTCCCGGACGACGTCGCGGCCACCTTCTACAAGGCCCTGAACCTGGACCCGAAGAAGGAGTACCGCTCGCCGACCGGCCGGCCCATTCAGATCATCCACGACGGTAAGCCGATCCCCGAAATCCTGTCGTGAGTTCCCGTCCGCGTTGTCCGCGTACCGGAACCAGGGCAGGCCCCCGCGCAGGGTTGCCCTTGGTGCATCCGCCCGGATGGTGTAATATCCGGCAAGGTATTTCGGGAGAAAGCTACGCTTGCAATCCCCGGAACCTGCGAAACGCCCCCGTCCCGGAGGACCCGCGAGCGGCGCGGCGTCAGCCCGCCGGTCTGCGCCACACCGGCGGGCCGATACCGCGCCGCTCGGTTGGCCCGTGCGCGCGAATGTTCCCTGTGCGTCTTGACCCACGACCGGATGCTCCTCGCCCCGACGGGGGAGAGCGCTTCAACGGAGCATCGGCACGGGTCAACGGGGGCGGTCCCGGCGGCTCGGATTCTCTCCCTCCGAGTCAAACATCGAAAAGGCCAAGGAACTGGCCAACCAACGGGACCAAGGAAGGTCAAGCATGGGTCCGAACGCGGCGATCACCGGCTGGGGGTGGTACAGCCCGCGGAAGGTGCTGACCAACCACGACCTCCAGCAGTTGGTCGCGACGAGCGACGACTGGATTCAGACCCGCACCGGCATCCGCGAGCGCCGCATTGCCGCCCCTGGCGAGACGACCGCCACCATGTCCGTCCGCGCGGCCCGGGAGGCGCTCACCGCCGCTCAACTCTCGCCCCGCGACCTCGACCTGGTCATCTGCGCCACCACCACCCCAGACTACCTGCTCCCCGCGACCGCGTGCCTGATCCAACGTCAACTCGGCGCGGACCGGGCCGGCGCCTTCGACCTCAACGCCGCGTGCAGCGGCTTCCTGTACGGGCTGGCCGCCGGGAGCCAGTTCATCCGGGCCGGCACCTGCCGGCGCGTCCTCGTCGTGGCGGGCGAGGCCCTGAGCCGGTTCGTCAACTGGCAGGACCGCGGCACCTGTGTCCTGTTCGGCGACGGCGCGGGCGCGGTCGTGCTGGAGGCGTCGGATCGCGGCGGGCCGCTCTCCTTCGTCTTGCACAGCGAGGGCAGCGGCGCCCAGAGCCTGTACGCTCCCGGCCCCTGTGGTCCTCCCGGCTCCGCTCAGCCCGGTTGCTACTACGTCGTGATGGAC
>JACOUH010000050.1 GCA_016177925.1 Planctomycetota bacterium
AACCAGACGGCAACAGGCACGACAGGCCACCCTGGACGGCCAACCCGCCAACACCGGAACGTAATCAGAGAGGTTCGTAGTCCTTGAAACACGCAAACGCCCCGAAGGCAAACTTCCTGTTCTCGCTGAACCAATACAGTTGCTCAGAGCAGCATGGATGAAATCCTAACTGCTGCGCAAATCGACAATGTTAATGAACGTGGAAATACAATCGAGCAAATAATCACCAAAGGGGCGAATGTTCACGGGCTGGAAGACTTGAAGTTTACCTTGAAACTCGGTGCAACGGTGTTGGTGGACGTAAAGACGAAGATTCTTGCTCTGTCATCCAGCCCAAAAGGGTACAACATCGATAAGGTGCTGATTACCTTTGCCCAAGGAAGGACGGCCGTTTCGTTCATTTTCATCGGGATCAACCTACAGAACCGCTCCCTTTCTACACGCCTTGTGTCAATTCTTGACCGAACGATTCTTGCTGCGACAAGAATACAATTTCATTGGGCGGGAAGGAATTCCAGGGGAGTCACGCAGCTTACCGGGGATTTGTCCGGTCTGTTTTTGTCCTCCTTTCAAGAACAAGTCGATGTGGCAGGAGCGAAGGCGTTCTTGCAACGACTTATCGACCTGAAAGCGCCGTAGTGCGTGCCTGTCGTCTCTGCTACTGGCCTGCCTGCCGCAGCCAGGCTTCTGCCACACCCACCGGGTCGGGTGCATGTTAGGTGAGGGGGTGACGGCAACGTCACCCCCTCACCCCGGCCAGAGCCCCTCTGGCCTCCTCCTCGAGCCAACCTCCGGCGCCGTATCGGACCAGCCCCTCAAGAACCTGCCGCGCTTCCGGCGTGCCGATCATTTCCAGCACCGACAGGACCCGCAGGACGCGCAGCAGCGCGGGCGACTGCGACGGCTCCAACTTTTCCAGCAGATCCTTGAGCCGTCGCTGCACCTCCGGGCTGGGGGCGGCGGCCAGGGCCTGGCGCAGGGCGGCTCTCGCCGCGAGTCCCTGCTTTTCCAGCTGCCGGCGCCCTTCCTCGCGGGCCTTGAAGTTGGCGCTGTCCAGCCGGCGAATCCAGGTGGCGACCTGGCGCGGCTCCGCGGCCGGCTCGGGGCGCAGGCGCTCCTTCAGGAACGGCACGACGTCGTCGGGTGTCGTCGCCGCCAGGGCCTCAACCGCCCGGAACGCGCGGGCACTGTCCTCGGCGAGGTCCGCCCAGAGCGCTTTCATCTCCGCTGGCGAGCGCTTCGCCGGGACGAGGCGGCCGCTGCGGTACTGCCCGCTGAGGTCCCAGACCAGGACCGTCGAGTCGCCCCCTCCGCTGGCCAGCAGCTGGCCGTCCGGGGCAAAGCTCAGCCGGACGACGCCGGTGTGGTGCCCGCCGCGCAGGCACAGCGCTTCACGGCCGGTCGCCATCTCGACTACTCGGATCGCACTCTCGCGTTCGCCGCTGCCCCAGGCCAGCCAGCGGCTGTCGGGGGAGAAGGTGACCGTGTGGCACACCTGGGCCACGGGCGCGAGGACGACCGGCTTGCCGGTCCGCACGTCCCAGAGGCGGAAGCCGTTGTCCCGCGGATCCTTCAACGAGGCCAGCCAGCGGCCGTTGGGGGAGAAGTCCAGACCGTAGACCGCCTCGTCGAGGTCCAGGGCGCGCATCTCTCGTCCCGCGGCCAGGTCCCACAGGCAGACCGCCGGGCTGACAGGCCGTCCCCCGAATTGCCCGCCGGCGCCGGACGCCAGCACCTTGCCATCGGGCGAGAAGGTCAGGGCACTGACCTCCTGCCCGGCGGCGAAGCGGAGCGTCTCCCGGCCCGAGGCCACGTCCCACAGACGGACCGATCCCTTGGCGTCCCCGGAGGCCAGGATCTTGCCGTCCGCCGAGAACGCCACGGCGCCGATGCTGTCCTCGTGGCCCCGCAGCCGGCGCGGCGGCCGCGTGTCGGCCGTCGTCAGCAGGACCTCCTTGTCCCGGAAGTTCAGCGTTGCCATCGCCCTGCCGTCAGGCGAAAACGCCTGGAGCCACCATGCGGCGGAAGGAAAAGTCTGCTCGATCTTTTCGGCGTCGGCCGCCCAGTCCCAGCGGCGGAACACCCGGTCGCGGGCCGCCACCCGCAGCGTCTTCCCGCCATCCGCGAAAGCGAGGAGGGAGAGGTAGCCGTGCGGGCCGCCCGACGGCAACAACTCCTTCGCCGTGGTCGGGCGCCAGAGGCGGATCGAACTGTCCCCCATGCCGCCCGAGGCCAACACCTGACTGTCCGGGGAAAACGCCAGCGCGAAGACGCTCATGGCGTGGGCCTGCCAGTGCCGGGCTTCACGGCCGGTGGCGGTGTCCCAGACGCGGACCGTCCCGTCCTTGTGCCCCGTCGCCAGGGTGCGGCCGTCGCCGCTGAGGGCGCAGGCCGCACGCCAGGAGTCCTTCGCCTCGATGAAGCGCACCTGGCGCCGGGCCGCCACGTCCCAGAGGCGTACCCCCTCCTTCTCCGCGGCCGAGGCCAGCGTTCGGCCATCGCGCGTGAAGGCCAGCCACAGGACGTACCGGGAGTGTCCGGCCAGGCGGGCGCGTTGCTCTCCCGTGGCCGGGTCCCACAGGCAGACGCGGCCGTCAAGGCCCCCGGAGACGAGCGTCTTGCCGTCCGGCGCGAACGCCAGCGCCTTGACGCCCTCCTCGTGCCCCTTCAGGACGCGGACCTCGCGCCCGGTAGCGAGGTCGATGAGACGGACCAGGGCGTCGTAGCCGCCGCTGGCCAGGGTCTTGCCGTCCGGCGAGAAGGCGAGCGCTTGCGGCACTCCCCCCTCGCTGCCGGGCAGCGTGGCCACCGCGCGGCCGGTGGCCACATCCCAGACGTGAATAATCTTGATCTCATAGGCGGCGGCGATCCGCTTGCCGTCGGGGGAGAAGGCCAGGGCCCCGACGCCCTGAACCGGGACGAGGACGCGCCGCTCCTTGCCCGTGGCGGCGTCCCACAGGACGAGGCCGCGGCCGGCCCCGCCCGAGGCGATCGTTTTGCCGTCCGGGCTGAAGCTCACGGTATACGTGATGAAGCCGTGCTGCAGGCGCGTCGTGCCCAGGCGGGCGAGGACGCCGGCCGGCAGCGGGTCGCCGTAGCGGTCGGCCCGGGGCCGCTCGACCGGCGCGGCCCGCGGGGCTGGCGGGGGGGAGGCCGCCACGGGCGGCACCGGCGGCTCCCTGCTCGGAAAAGCGAGCAGCCCGGCCCCGGCACAGGCGATGGTCAGGGCCAGCAGCAGCCCGGCGATCCGTGGCATCCGGCCGGGGAACAAGGCTCGCGTGACCGTCTCGGCGAGAGCGGCCCGACCATCGTGCATGGAGGTCCCAACGCGAATGCCCGCCCAGGACAGGGCTGCGCGCGTCGTGTCGCCGACTAAAGCCGGCGCGAGCGCCTCCGCCGGGCGGGTTGCCACGGCCACGCCGCAGAGTACAGCGGACAGGGCAATCCCGCGTCGCGCCAACCGCGCCCGCAGCACCCGCCGCGCGTGCGCCAGGCGGCCGGAGACCGAGCCCTCCGGCCATCCCAGGGCACGGGCCGCCTCGGCCTTGCTGTAGCCTTCGAGGCAACACAGGACGAAGGGGGCGCGATACTTGTCCGGCAGGCCTTGTAACTCTTCATTCAGGATCGCCTGCAGTTCACGCCAGGCCAGGTCCCCGGCCGGGGGCGCGGCGCCCGGGGGGACAACCCGGCTCTCGTGCCGCCGCCGCCGGGCCGCCTTCCGTTTGAGTTCCAGGGCGCTGCGGTAGGCGGCTCCGTGAAGCCAGCCCGCGACCCCGGCCGCCGCGGGCAGCGCTCCCGCCTTGCGCGCCAGCACAAGGAAGGTCGCCTGGAAAGCATCTTCCGCGTCGTGGTGGTGCGGCAAGACACAGCGGCAGACGTTCCACACCAGGCGCCCGTGACGGCGCACCAGCGCAGCGAAGGCCGCCTCGTCCTGGTGCCGGACGTAGCGATCCAGGTACTCCCGGTCCGTGACCTCGGCCTCCGGCTCTGTCGCGGCCAGAGTGCGGAGGCGGCCCACGAGGGTGGTCCAAGGTGCGGTTGGCATCGTTCGGTCCCCTGCACGAGGAATGCTCTCCTGATTAAACTGCCGGCGGAGGGCGATCGGGTAGGATTTTTCGAGAAGACCGAGGGGGACGGAAAAAAGCCCGGCGTTCCGCTCTGTCTCTGGCTCCCACCTCCCCTACCAACCGGCTTCTCGCCAGGCCGGCCGGGAAGGACGCCGGCTTCCTTGCCGCGATCCGCAACGCCCCGTCCGACCCGGTGAACGGGAACGCCTACTCCGACTGGCTCCAGGAGCGCGGCCGTCCCGTCACCGGGAACCTGTCTCAGAGCCTCTGGAGGTCCTGCGTCTGCGGCAGGTCCTCGAGGCTGCGCAAGTGGAACAGTTCCAGGAACCGCTGGGTCGTGACGTAATGAGCTTCCCGGTCGTCGTGACCGCGCTGCAGGGCGACCAGGCCGTGCCGCACCAGTTGCCGCAACACGGCGCCGGAGTCGGCGCCGCGCAGGCTGTCGATCTCCTGCCGCGTTGCCGGCTGCTGATACGCCACCAGCGACAGCACGTCGACCGCCGCCGGCGAAAGCCGCGCCTCGCGGGGCCCGCCGTAGAGCCGCTCACGAATCCCGGCGTAGCGCGGCCGCAGCGTCAGGACATAGCCCTGCTCCTGCAGCTGGATCGTGTACGGCCGGCCCTGCGAACGGTAGTTCCGCTCGAGCAGGTCGATGGCCTGCTGGAACTCGTCGGGGCTGAGGCCGCGGATCGCATCACACGCCCGCACCGCCGTCAGCGGAGCGCCACCGACAAACAACATCGCCTCGAGGATGCGGAGCAACGGGGGCGGCGCCTGCTCCTCCTTGACCTCCGCCGCGGGGGAACCTGACGGCGCGGGCGGCGTCTCTTCCACGGGGGTCGTCGGTTGGGCCGCCGATGCAAGTTCCGGCGCCTCCACGTCGAGTTCCCAGGTTGGCAAGTCCAGCGGAGCAGGAGGCGGTCCCACGGCGGCACCCGACTCGGGCTCGTCCGGTCTTTCCCCGTCTGTGGTCATCGTCTTCCTCTCCTGTCGCGATCGATCAGTCAGCGGACCTCGACCTTGATTCTGTTCAGTGCCAGTGGCCCCACTTGCGAGCGAGGACCGCCCACACGATGCCACCGCCGAGCAGCGCCCCGACGACCAGGCCGGCGGCGAAGGCGAGGAGCGGGCGCGGGCGTGGTGGCGAAGACGTCGAAGGAGTCTCGGCCGGTGGCCGGCCCGCTTGCGAGGTCAGGTGCGGGGTCGTCGGCGGGAGCGACGGCGGGGTCGCGAGGACGCTCGGCTTGGAGGGGGTCCCTGAAGTCGACAGGCTGGGCACCGCGCCGCTTGAGACCCCCGGCACCTGGAAGGGTTGCCGGCAGCGCGGGCAGTAGACCCGGACGCCAACCTTCTCCTCCGGCGCGGAGACGGTCGCCTTGCAGTGCGGGCAGGCAAAGCGCATCATCGCGCGGCTCCTTTTCCTCCGTCATGCTCTTCCCCCTCGGCGCGGGGGCCGGACCCTCTTTTCCTACTCCCTAGCTTATCGCGCGGGATCGGATTACAATCACTTGCTGCCGAAATCTTGCCCCCTCCAGCCAGGTGAAACATATGTTCGAGATCCCGCACGTCGGCCGATCGGCCTGGACCGCTCGTTTGCTCGCCGTCCTGTTGCCGTGTCTCCTCGCCCGCCCGGTCCCGGCCCAGGAGAAGGACGACCCGGCGATCACGAAGTTCCGCGAGCAACTGGCCGACAAAAGGACGGACCGCGAGAAGCTGCGGTTGGAGGTGCTGTCCTTCCTGCGCCGCAACGCGGGCACGCCGGCCGGTGTCCAGGCTGCGCGGGTGCTCGGCCGGCTTCCCTCGCCGCCGGACCACCTCGACGCCAAGCTCATTCCCGACATCGAGCGCTTCGACTGGCAGCCGAAGGAACTCGTCGCCGTGCTCGGTGAGCATCGTGGCCGTCAAGGGAATGTCGTTAACGCGGTCGCCTGCAGCCGCGACGGCAAACGGATCGCCAGTATCGGCAACGACGGCTCCCTCCGCATCTGGAGTACCGCCAACCTGCGTCAGGAGGCGCGGGTCGGCGTCAGTGGTGCCGGGATGTGCCTCGCCTTCTCGCGTGACAGCAAGTACCTCGCCGCCGGCGGCGCCTACGGCGGGCTCTACGTGTGGGACGTCTCGAAGAAAGACCCCGTCCTGACCGGTTCCTTCTCGATCGGCACCACCCCCGTCTACTCGGTTGACATCAGTCCCGACAGCAAGGTCCTCGCTGCCGGCGTCTACGACGGCTTCATCCACTTGTTTGCACTCGGCGAGGGCAAGCCGAAGGTGCTGCCGCAGCTGTCGGGCCACAAGACCCCCGTCCGAGCCGTTCGCTTTGCGCCTGGCGGAAAGTACCTCGCCACCGCCAGCACCGATGGCAGCATCCGGTTCTGGGAACTCGGCAAGGACGTCGACAAGGACGGCGGCAAGGAGGTGGGGCAGGTCGAGGGACAGCCGAAGGGAGTGCTGGCGATGGAGTTCTCTCCCGGCGGCGGGACCCTGGCAGTCGCGAGCAATGACGGCCTCGTCATCCTCTACACGGTCGTCCTGCCGCGCGCCAGCCGCCGCACCCAGTTCAAGGCCCACGCCGGTCTGCTCAGCCTGTGCTGGTCGCCCAAGGGGCATACCCTCGCCACCTGCGGCTCCGAGGGGACGGCCCGACTGTGGGACCCCGCCCGGCTGCAAAGGCCGTGGGCCGTTGTCGAGGGACATTACGGAGCGGTCAATGGCGTAATGTACTTGCCCGGCACCGACAGGCCCGGCACCAACGGGCTCGTCACCGGCGGCGCCGACTGGACGGTCCGCGTCTGGAATGTCACCGGCGCCAGGCCGGCCGAGCGTTTCCCATTCCGCGGCAACTGGTGCGGCCACTGGTCGCTGGCCTACAACGTCCGCTTTGCGCCCGACGCGAAGACCGTGGCCTCCGGTGGGGAGGACCTGTCGGCGCGCGTCTGGGACATGACGCGCCCCAAGCCCGTGCAGATCCGCCAGTTCCCCTGTGATGCGGCCGTCTACACGCTCGCCCTGGGCTCCGATGGCAAGACGCTGGCCACCGCGGGCGCCAGCACGACCATGACGCTGTGGGACTACGCCAGCGGCCACAAACTGCGCTCCTTCAAGGAGCACCCGACGTATATCTACCAGCTCGCGTACACGCCCGACTGCACGCGGCTGCTGGCCAGCAGCGGAACGGCGCTGTTGCTGTGGAACGCCAACAATGCTCGCGAGATCAGCCGTTTTGTGCAGCACGAGCAGCGCATCAACACCTTCTCGCTGTCGGGCGATGGCCGCTACGCCCTGACCGGGACCGGCTACTACCAGTACGACAAGGACGGCAAGATCGTCATGAAGGGCAGCGAATATCAGTACGTCGATTGCAGCCTGCGCCTGTTCGACCTGCAAGCGATCGAGATGGTCCAGGAGGTCAAGAAACTTCCCTATCCGGTCTCGAACGTCTCTTACACGCCGGACGGCAAGCAGGCGGCGTGCAGCCTGTGGCGGGGCAATACCCACCTGTGGGACGTCTCGCCGAGGGGCCTGAAGGACAAGGGCGAACTGGCCACGACGGCGCCGTGGGCCCACATCCACGTCTTCTCGCCCGACGGCGAACGGCTGGCGACGATGGGCAACAACTACCAGTTCATCCTGTACGACATGGCGAAGAAAAAAGTCCTCAAGCAGTGGTCGTTTGCGGAGTACATCAGCGGCGTAACTTTCTCGCCCGATGGCCGCTACCTGGCCTTCGGTCTGTACACGGGGCCGGTGTACATCCTGCGTCTGGAGGAGCCGCCGGCCGGCTCCAGTCGCTGAGAGACGGTGACAGGATGAGCGGGGGCGTTGTGGCGGGCCTGGTTCCCAAGGCGGCAGCTGACCGGACCGCTTGTGTCCGTGGGCGGTTCCTGCCATGATGATCCTTCTCCAAGCAAGGGGAGATCCATAGAAAGGATGACGAGTCTGTCCGCGCCACTGGCGACGGGACGGACGGGACCCAAGGGATTCCAACAGATGGTCGAACGCCGAATCGAGTTGAACCGCCGCTACCACCGCAAGAAGAAGCTGAAGAAGCTGAAAGCCAAGCTTGCCGCCGCCACCGCCAACAAGGACACACGCGAGCGGGAAAGGATTCTTGGCAAGATCCACCTGCTCAGCCCGTGGTGGAAGGAGCCGGCCCAGCAGGCCTCCACCTGACAAACTCACGCCTCAACGGCCAGCCCCGCGCTGGCCGTTTCTTTTTCGACCGGGGGACTGACGTCTCCCCGCTCTCAACGACGAGGTTGCCATGCCGTCCCGCACTCGCCTGCTGCTGATCGTCTGCCTGTGTGTTCCGCTGCCAGCGCGACCTGCTCGCGCAGGGGCCCCGGCCGACGCGGACGACCTGAAAGCCCTCCTGAGCAAGGAAATCGTCGGACCGCGCCAGGCGCGCCTGGACACCGAGGAGTTCCTCCGCCAGCGCGTGCCGCGCATGCCGAAGCTGACCACCGCCGAGGCCTGGGACAAGGAAGCCGCCCGCATCCGGGCGGACGTGCTGGACAAGGTCATCTTCCGCGGCGCGGCGGCCCGCTGGCGCGACGCGAAACTGGGCGTCCAGTGGCTGGAGACGATCGCGGGCGGTCCCGGCTACCGCATCAGGAAACTGCGTTACGAGGCCCTCCCCGGTCTGTGGGTGCCGGCCCTCTTGTACGAGCCGGAGAAGCTCGAGGGAAAGGTGCCGGCGGTGCTCAACGTCAATGGTCACGACCGCAAAGGCAAGGTGGCAGACTACAAGCAGATTCGCTGCATCAACCAGGCGAAGCGCGGCATGTTGGCGCTCAACGTCGAGTGGCTGGGCATGGGACAGCTCAGCACCGCCGGCTACGCGCACGGCCGCATGAACCAGCTCGACCTGTGCGGCACCGGCGGCATTGCGCCGTTCTACCTGTGCATGAGCCGCGGCCTCGACGTGCTCCTGGCACACGAGCACGCCGACCCGGAGCGGGTGGCGGTGGCGGGCCTGTCGGGCGGTGGCTGGCAGACGATCTTCATCAGCTCGCTCGACACGCGCGTCAAGCTGGCCAACCCGGTCGCCGGCTACTCGAGCTTCCTGACGCGCATCGACCATCACAAGGACCTCGGCGACTCGGAGCAGACACCGTGCGACCTGGCGACCGTCGCCGACTACACGCACCTGACCGCCCTGATGGCGCCGCGGCCAACGCTGCTGACTTACAACGCCAAGGACGATTGCTGCTTCGAGTCGGGCTACGCCCTGCCGCCGCTGCTCGACGCTGCCCGTCCCGTCTTCAAGTTGCACGGCAAGGAGGGCAGCCTGCGCTCGCACGTCAACGACGACCCGGGCACCCATAACTTCTTCAAGGATAATCGCCAAGCGCTGTACCGCATGATCGGCGACCACTTTTTCGCCGGCAAGAAGGACTACGACTGGCACGAAATTCCCTCCGACAAGGAGGTGAAGACAAAGGAGGAGCTGACGGTCGAGTTGCCGAAGAACAACGCCGACTTCAACACGCTGGCCCTGGTGCTGGCGAAGTCGCTGCCGCGCGATGCCGAGTTGCCGGCGGAGAAAGCCGATGCCGAGAAGTGGCAGCAGGACCGTCGCCGGCGGCTGCGCGAGCTACTCCGGGCGCGGGTGCCCGTCTCCTCCTCGGTGGCAGAGAAGACGACAGTCCGGAAGGGCGACTTCAAGGCGACCTACTACAAGTGCGAGATTGGGCGGGCCCGGGGATTTAGGGGGGAGCTAGCCATCCCGGTGGTTCAGCTCGACGACAAGGACAAGCCTCACACGGCGATCAGTCTGCTCTTCGGCGATGCTGGCCGGGCATCGCTGCACGAACACGCCGCACGACTGCTCCGGGCAGGGCATCGCGTTTATGTCATGGACCCCTTCTATTTCGGCGAGTCGAAGGTTGACCAGGCCGCTTACCTGTTCGCCTTGATGGTCGCGACTGTCGGCGAGCGGGCCCTCGGCTTCCAGGTCAAACAGGTGGAGGGGATTGCCTGGGCGATGAACGAATCATGGACTGAGCCGCGGATACACGTGGTCGCCGTCGGCCCGCGTTGTGGGGTCATCGCACTGTGTGCGGCGGCCCTCGATCTCAAGCACATCGCCTCGGTCACGCTTCACAACCCAATGGGTAGCCTCAAGGAGATCATCGAGCAGAACCGGAGCTTCGAGCAGTCGCCGGAACTGTTCTGCTTCGGGCTCTTGGAGCCGTTCGACGTCAAGCAGCTGGCCGCCCTGGTGGCCCCGCGGCCGCTGCGGATCGTCGGCGCCAGTGAGCGGGTGAAGAACGAGTTGGCCGGTCTGAAAAAGTGGTACGCGACACTGGGCAAGGACTTCGACCCGCTCGCGTCCAAGTAGCGACATCCGCCCGATGCGCGAGCGAAGGTTGACGTTCTCCCTCGCTCGCGCGTCGGGCTCGCCTGGCTGGCGCCGGGCTTGCCGCGCTTCGCTCGGCGGTCTAGCCGTCGAACTGCTTCCCCTGCCGCACAAGGCGGCGGGGGTCGGTGGTGCGCAACTCATCCGTGAAGGACTCGAGATCATTGCCCGGCGGGTGGAACCGCCCCGGACGGCGCCTGCTGCGGCAGGCCCTTGGGGAGTTGCGGCGGTTTCGACGAGGAATAGCTGGACCAATCGAGATACAGGAAGGCGCAGCCGACCACAAGGGCTAGCAGCGAGAGGATCAGCATGCCGGTGTACGCATCGGACCGCGTCGATGCCTCTTTTGGCTGCTTGGCCATGGGAAGGTTCCTTTCCGAACCGTAAAAGTTCCTCCAAGGCGTGCCCGGCCTCCCGGCCGGGCCTGGCAGCTCAACCTCCGCCGATGGTGATGCGGGAAGCGACGCGGTCACCCTCGCGCAGGTCATAGGCGGTGCGGCGGACCAGGCGGCCGACAGCCTCGTGCGGACGGACACTCAGGATTTCAATCACCCCGAGGAACCTCGAGTTCTCTGGGACTCTGTCCAGGCGGAAGACCTTCAGCGTGTGTCCCTGGGTCAGTCCCACGTCGCTGCCGACGGAAATCTGAACCAGGTCCTTCTCGCTATAGACGCGGGTGATGCGGCCCTCGACCTGCTCCGCCGGCGGGTTCTCCTCGCCGCGCTTGCGGGTGGTCCCCGTCGTCCCGGCCACGCCAGCCTTGCTCCGGGCCAACTCCTTGGCCAGGTCGCGCACCTGCTCCTCCAGCTGCTCGTTGGCTTTCTCCATGGTGCGCGCCGCCACCTGGGCTCGGATGCGCTCACGCCGTTCGTCGTTGGCGTCGTTAATCAGCTTCCGGATTTCCGTCCGCAGCTGGGCGATTGTCTCGTTCGCGTTCTTGATTTCGTCCTTGCGGGCCTCGGCGGCGGCCTGGGCGGCGGTCGTGTCCGCGTTGCCCTTCACCCCGCCCTGCTGAATCGTCGCCAGCGCTGCCTTGGCCTCGTCCTTCTCGCGCTTGGCCTCGACAATGAACTTGGCCGCCTGCTTGACGTACTCGACGGGCCCGAGCAATACGACAAGCTCCCTGGCCTTCTTTTCGTCCTCCTTGTTGTCCATCTCGATGGTCTTCGCAAGATCCACGAGCGCGTTCCGCTCGTCCTGCTCCCGCTTGGTCAACTTGGTTTGCAGCGCCTGCTTCTCTGAAGCCGTCTGATCGCGGTCGTTGACGACCACGTCGTACTCAGCCTTCAGCTTCTTGGCGTGGTCTTCCCAGTTGGTGCGGGTCATGAAGACCACCATGACAAGCCCGCCGACCACCAGACTGAACACCAGATTGACGAAGACCAGGATTTTCCCGACTATGGTCATGGTCCATCCCCTTTGGGTGGGGCCCTCTTGCCCGGGCCCTCCGGCCGCAAGCCGCGTGGTCCGCATGGCGCAAGCGTTTCCCGCCGATCGCTTCTCCCCCGAGAACGAGCGGGGTGGGACTATGCCGCCTGCCGTATCCTCTGTCAACGCGAATTTGTCCCGCTCGTCGCGCCGTTCAGTTGCCCGCCCTGCGCTCGCCGGCGGGCTTGCCTCCCAGCTGCAGGATGCGCTCGTTGAGGCGATCGCGCAGCTCTTCCAGGTTCTGCAACTCCACCTTGTTGTTCAGCCACTGGGGCCGCAGTTCGTTATACTCGGCCTCGATCATCGCCAGTTTGACATATTCGTCGCGCAGTTCGGCGTGACGTCCCTTCTTCTCGGGAGGGACACCTTTCAGGTCGTCCGTATACTCCTTCTCCTTCTTGGCCGCGTCCTCGATCCGCTTGGCCGCCTTGTCCTGGTCCTTGAGCACCCCGTCGATCTCGGTTCGGTAGTAGCTGAACGTGTTGAGCGCAAGGTCCTTGCCGGCGCGGTCCTTGCGCGGCTTGGCCGGTTCGGCGAAGGGCGACTTCGGGTCCTTGGGGTCCATGCGCTCCTTGTACGTGAACGGCCATTGCATCTGCACGAGGTCGGGAGGGGTCACCGTCTCGGGGCCGATGGGAAAGCCGTCGGGACCGCGAATGACTTGCCGGATCGGCTTCTTCGACACATCCCCCGTGCGCAGGTGTGCCAACTCCTGCTCGAACCAGGCCTTTTCGGCGGGGCGCCAGGCTTCGTGGAAGACAAGCAGCTGATGGTTGGTCCGGACGCGGAGGTCAGCGGGGCGGACGGCGCTGGTGGCGGTGCGTTCGTACTCGGCGCGGCGCTGCGCCAGCAGCCCAGCGGGCTTGTCGGCGCTGGCCTTCCGATCCGTCCAGTCGATGCGGTTGGTCCACAGGGCCAGGGCCCAGGCGGCCAAGCACAAACTCAGGCCCGTGTGAACGAACACCAGGATCTTGCCCAGGCGTGCCATGAGGGAGGCCCCTTTCAGCGCTTGGCGGCTCTGCGTTCGAGAGTACGGATGTCTGCTTCCAGCTGCTGGTTGATCCGGTTGGCATCGCGCAGGCGTACCCGCACCATGAACAAATCATTCTGCTTCTCGGTCAGGCGGTCGAGCAGAGCAGCGGTGACCGCACGCTGCTTCTCCAGCTCGGCCTCGATCTTCTCCTTCGCCTTTTTCTGGGCGTCTCGAAGGGACTCTGCCTGGCTGGCCGCCTTCAGCTTCGCTGCGAGCTGGTCGCGCTCGGATTGCAGGCGGTCTTCCAGGAGTTCCAGCTCGCGCAGCATCGCGTCGTGCGTGTCGGCAAAGCGGCGGCGGGTATCGTCACGCCCGACCTTTACGTCCGTGGCCATCTCAAGCAGGGCGTGCGCCTGCTCGTCCAGGGCAGCGGCAACGGCCCTGGTGCCGACGGCGCCCAACATCTTCTGATAGGTCGGGTCGAGGGTCGGGTCGGAGCGCTGGTTGGGCGGCTTCTTGGCGTCCTCGCTCCGCTGCTTCTTCTCGTCATCCGTCGGGAGGGCGTCGACGAGGACGACGAGGAGACGAGCGATGGCGCGGCGTTTCTCGTCGCGATCCTTGTACGCCTTGGCCTTGGCGAAATAGTCGTCGAACTGCTGGGCGAGCTTGGTGAAGTCCCTGGCTCCGAGTTGGTTGAGCAGGGCCTCGCGCTCGACAGCATCGCGGGCCAGCGGCAGCAGGACCTCGACATACTTGGGCACCTTCTCGCCAGCACGGCGCGGGTCGCCGTAGCTGCTCTTGACGTTGGGATCCTCGATCCGATTCAGCAGGATCTCTTTGTGCCGGGCCTCGAGGGCATCCTCCTGCGTCTCGATGTCGCTCTTACCGGTCAACTCGTCGCGGAGTTTGTCATTCATATTGAGGTACCGGGGCTGGCCCTTCTCGTCGCGATCCTCCTTGTCAACCGGCATCCCGTTGAGGGCCAGGTCGTAGCGGTAGACAGCGTAGGACCAGGCTTGCCGGATCGAGTAGTCCATGACGGCCAGGTAGAGGAAAGCCCCGGCCGCGATCACGTTCAGCAGCGCCATCAAGTAGCCGAGCAGGGACATGACGGAGTTCCTGGATGGGAAACTTCAGGACGAAGCGGCAGACCGCCCGGGATACGACATTCGATTCATTTTGACGGATCGGACGGCCGATGCAAAGAGAATTTGTCTTTCCCGGTCGCTCCAGCGAGAAGAATATGCGGAGTGCATCCATTCTTCCCATTCTACCGAGGCCCTTCCTCCTTCACTCCACCTTCGGACTTTGCGACAACACCCCTCCCCCGCCCCCTCCCCAAAGCGGAGAGGGCGGGGGAGGGGTGTTGTCCGGTGGTCCTTGGGGGCCGGGAGTTACCAGAGGTCGCGCAGCGGCCGGGACCCAACGGAGCCGCGGATCAGTGCCACGATGAGCAGCACAAGGAAGGCTATGAACAGCAGGCGGGCCGCCTCGAGCGCGACGCCCGTCGCCAGGCCGAATCCGAACAGGGAACACAGCAGGGCGATCACCAGAAAGAGCAGCGCCAGTCGAAGCATGATCGTTCTCCCTTCCTCTCGTTCTCTGTCGTTTCTGGCTGTGGGGATCTTGTCTCCCCCATCCGCCAGGTCGTTTTCGTTGCAAGAGAGAAAAGCATCTCGCATACCAATCGGCCCGAAAATCCTTTCTTTCCGTACCCTCGATGGTCGGTCGTGGACCGGGGTTGACATCCCGCTCGCCCAAAACGGGAAGCGCACTCGGAGCCGTCGTCGTAAACTGAGCCCAGAGCGTGTCTCTTACAGGAGAATCCGTATGAGTACAAGCACCGGGTGGTGGAACGACCTGTTTCAGGGCCTTGCCCTCGACCTCTGGGAGCGGGCCGTCCCGGAACAAACGACGCAGGCGGAGGCCGACTTTCTCTTCGGGGCGCTGAACGTCTCCGCAGGAGCGAAGGTCCTCGACGTGCCCTGCGGCAACGGCCGGCTGTCGCTTGCCCTCGCCGGGCGCGGGCTGCGCATGACCGGCGTCGACCTTGCCGGCGAGTACGTCGAGCGGGCCAGGGCGCGAGCAGCGGAGAAGGGACTGCAAGCCGAGTTCCACCAGCGCGACATGCGCGACCTGCCGTGGGAGCGCGCCTTCGACGCCGCCTACTGCTTCGGCAACAGCTTCAGCTATTTCGACGACGCCGGCAATGCTGCGTTCCTGCGGGCGGTCGCCCGGGCCCTGAAGCCCGGCGCGACGTTCGTCCTCGACACTGGCCTGACCGCCGAGTCGATCTTTCCCCACTTCGTCGCGAACACATGGATGCAGTTCGGGCCGGTCTGGTTCCTCGCGCAGCGCGAGTACGACGCCACCCGGGGCGTCCTCCGCGCCGACTACACCTTTCTGCGCGACGGCACCGCAGAGACACGCAGCGCTTTCTACCGCGTCTGCTGCTTGCGCGAAGTGCTCGCCCTATGCGAACAGGCCGGTTTCGTCGAGCCAAGGGCATTCAGTTCGTTGGACCGGCAGCCCTTCGTACTCGGCTCTCCGCGCCTGCTCCTTCTGGCGAAAAGAAAGGAAAAGTAGAGACGGTAGCAAGGAAGTCGGGTTGGTGTTGCCAGGGGCGTCGGTTTTCTCCGGGCGTGGTCCGACAAGGGCTGCGTGCCCTGCTGTCGAGGCCCTTCCCCGGCCCTGCGCTTCGCCGGGGCAGCGCAGGGCCTCGACAGCATGCCCGCCCCCGCCGGCATGCTTGCGAGGCCCTTTCCTCGCCGCGGCGCAAGCTCCTGCCCGGGAGGGGCCTCGAAAGCAGGGCACCCGCTCTGGCCCTAAATACCTACACGCAAAAGGGAAAGTGGTTGTGGGTGTGCCATGCTTTCGCGGCCCGCGTTGTCGGAGGCAGCGAATCGGCCGCAGAGGGCCGCGAAAGCATGCCACCCCACGACACTTCACTTTCCCTTTTGCAGGCAGCTATTTAGTTCGACGGCCAGAGCCAACAACCCGACTTCCTCGCTACAGTCTCGAAAAGTAGAAATCAATCACTGACCTTTGCGAGGAAGTCTCGTGAGCGAGGACGTGGAACAGGGCGGGCCGCTGTCCGCGGAGTGGCAGGACCGGGCCCGGCAGGTACTCTCCTACCACCGCCGCACCAAGCATCATCTGCACCGCTACGCCCAGGGACCGGGTCATCTCGATTGGGCGACGCAGCCCGACCCGTTTCGCACCTACGCGGGGGTGCCGGCGGTCGACCTGCCCCTGCTGGCTGACGCCCTGTCGGCGTCGTACGGCGACCTGTGCGTCCCCGGCCGCGTCGCCCCGCGTCGCCTCGATGTCAACAGCCTGGCGATCCTGTTCGAGCTGTCGCTGGGGCTATCGGCGTGGAAGGAATACCGGGGCTCGCGCTGGGCGCTGCGCTGCAACCCATCGAGCGGCAACCTGCACCCGACGGAGGGCTATCTCATCGTGCCGGCCTGTCCGGGCGTGGACGCTGGCGTGTACCACTACGTCAGCCACGATCACCGCCTGGAGCGGCGCTGCACCCTCGACGCCGGCGGCTGCGCCCGGTTGTTCGGCCCGCTGACGGCGGGGACGTTCTTCGTCGGGTTGTCGTCGGTGCATTGGCGCGAAGCATGGAAGTATGGAGAGCGAGCGTATCGCTATTGCCAGCACGACGCCGGCCATGCGGTCGCCGCGGTGCGCTACGCCGCGGGTTGCCTGGGTTGGTCGGCCCTGCTGCTGGACGCCCTTGGCGACGACGAGGTATCCGCTCTGCTGGGACTCGACCGCGACGAGTCGTTCGCCGGCCTCGACCTACTCGACCGCGAACATCCCGATTGCCTGCTGCTGGTCGGCCCGCCGCCGCTGGCACAGACCCACCCTGACGCGGGAGCCGTCGCCGGCCTGACGTGGACAGGCAAGGCCAACCCGCTCAGCCCGCGTCACGTCCGCTGGGAAATCATCGACATCGTTGCCGAGGCCGCCCGAAAGCCGCTCACCGGGCCCTCTCCTTCCGTGCCGCCGGTGTCCCTACCGCCGCTGCCTGCCCTCTCGCCGATTTCCGCCGCGACGTTGATCCGCCAGCGGCGTAGTTGCCTTGGCCTGGACGGCAGGACACAGATCGATGCCATGACGCTGTATGCGATCCTCGACCGCCTGCTGCCGCGCCCGGGCGTGGCGCCGTGGGACGCGCTGCCGTGGAGACCGCACCTGCACGCAGGACTGTTCGTGCATCGAGTGCGCGGCCTGGCGTCGGGACTGTACCTGTTCGAGCGCAATGCCGGCGTCCACGACGCCCTGCGCGCGGCGTGCCGCCCGGAGTTCACCTGGACGAGGCCGGCGGACTGTCCCGAGCACCTGCGCCTGTTCCTGCTGGAGAAGGGCGATTTCCGCGAATTGTCCCAGCGCGTCAGCTGTCATCAGGAGATCGCCTCGGATGGGGCATTCTCGCTGGGGATGATCGCCGAACTTGGCGACACCATCCGCGACCGCGGGCCGTGGTGGTATCGTCGACTCTTCTGGGAATCGGGCGTGTTGGGGCAGGTGCTCTACCTGGAGGCGGAGGCAGCGGGCGTGCGCGGCACCGGCATCGGCTGCTACTTTGACGATGCCTTTCATGAACTGCTTGGTTTGACGGGTGACCGCTTCCAGGATCTGTATCACTTCACGATGGGCGGTCCCGTCGACGACCCGCGGTTGCGGACGCTGGCGCCATACGCGCACCTCGGCAGGCGGTGAGTCGCTCTTGAACTGGGCGAGCGGGGCGTGTGAACCCCCCGGTCTCTACCATCACTTCTTCGGCTTCTGTGCCTGCTTGAGCGTCAGCATGTACTCCACCACGTCGGCAAGGTCTTCCGCCGTTAGCAGTTTCTGCAAGTCGGCCGGCATCAGCGAAACCGGCACCTTCTGCAACGATTCGATCTCCGAACGCTTGAACGTCCGCACGATCGCGTCGGCCCCCTTGAGCGTCACCTCGGCCGGCGTCTGGCTGACTAGCAAACCATTCAGCACGTTGCCCTTTTTCGTCTCCAGCGCGTACGTCTCGTAGCCGTGAGTGATGCCGGCGCTGGGATAAAGGATCGACTCATACATCGACTCGCGGCTCAGCTTCTTGCCGATCTCGGACAGGTCCGGCCCGACCTCCTTCCCTGTACCATTGACGATATGACAGGTCGCACAGGTGCCGGTCGTATTGAAGAGCATCTTGCCCTGCTCCGGCCGGCCGCGCATCTTGACGAGCGTGCTCACGGGGGGCAGCGGCTTGTTGTTCTTCGCCGGTGGCAGCGGAAACAGCTCGGCGGCCTGCTTCTTGACGTCGTTCCAGGTGGCGACACTCAGCGCGAAGCCGGCGGCCTCCTTCAGGTCATCATCCAGTTCCTTCGCCCGCGCCAGCCGCAGCAGCTGCCGGGCCCCGTTGCGCGACTTTGCCAGCGACCGCGTCGCCTGCCGTCGCAGCTCGATCGGCCGCTTCGCGTCCTGCACCACCGCCAGCAGCAGCCCGACCGCCCGCTCGTCGCCGGAACTGCCGAGCACCTGCGCCGTGGCCAGCGCCACCTTGACGTCTTTCTCGTCGAGCCCCTTGCGGATCAGTGCTCCCTGGTTCTTGTCCAGCAGGGCGCGGATGGCGTTGACGCCGAGCTGCTCCTCCGGGTTCTTCTGAGCGATCGGTAGCAGTTCGGGGTAGCGGCGCTCGACGCTGAAGCGAGTGATGAAGTCGATGAACCGGGCCGAACCGCGGTTCTTGTCGAGCAGCCGATCGAGGGTGGCAGTGTGCTCCGGGTTGCTCCTGGCGTCGAAGTTCTTCAGCCGGGTCAGCGACTCGGCGACGATCAGGTTTTGCCGAACCTCATCTCCGACAAGCTCTCCGAAGGCCAGCCCGGCGAGCACCCTGTTCTTGCCGGACCCCGTCTGGAAGTCGAACGCCCGGAAGTAACGCGGTAACTCTGATGTGGGAGTTGACGGATCAGAGATGATCTTCGCCAGGTATTGCGCTGTCCTGGCGGCGCGCGAGCGCCAGACGATATCACGGCCGGCCGGTGTGTTCCACTTCTCGCCGGCGGCCTTGAGCCAGGCATCGAAGTAAGCGTCCCACTGGCGGTCGGCGCCGATGCCGAGGGCCTCCAGATACCACCGATCCTTGCCGTCGTGCTGCCGCGCCAGCTTCAGCATGCCAGGCGATCGATCGACCCCCACGACCCACGCACCGGGTGCCCAGCGCCGGACGTCAGGCACGTGCGCCCCGGCGCCGGTGGCAATGTCCAGGACTCGCCGCGCACTGCTCCACGGAAGCGCCTCGATCAGCCGTTGCCCGATCGGGTGGATGACCGGGCTCCAGGACTCGGCATACCCCGCCGCACCCGCGGAGTATGCGTCCGCGAGTCTTTGAACGTCGTCGGGCCCACGCGTTTCAGTCAT